>CAZKDJ010000039.1:0-26302 GCA_964551295.1 uncultured Anaerolineales bacterium
GATACAGTTTACCACATTCCTTCACCACTGTGGAGATGTGGGTAATAGATAGCTCGCAATGGGCTTGACACGCGCGTTTCGCTTGCAGGCACTCCACTACCTCAGCACTTTGGCTTTTGCGATAATGTGGATATGGACTGGAGGAGAACTTCTGTTTGGCTCACGGGAAGCATTATCAGGCGGTAATCGAGAACTGAGCAGGTGGATAGGGTGTGGCCGTATAGCCGGTGCGTGGTTCATTCTGGCAGGCATTGGATTCATATTTGCCACTATCTGTGCAATAGTGCTACAGCTTCGATAGATAAGGTAATAGCAACAGGGATACCAAACACTAGATCGCAAGAGAGGCGCAATATACCACTCGCACGTGAGCGTGCTCACTCCATCTTATCCCAAGGTAATCATAGCCGAGGTCTAGACCGATGAATCCTCCCTCCACCAAATTTGTCACGGCGCTGATCATAGCGCTGATGCTACTAAGCCTGGTGTGGGCGCTGCTAGCTCAAGCCGCATCACCTGACCTCATCTCGCCGCCGGCAGCCCCGCCACAAGCAAGCGACACGGCCGAGCCCGTCCGCCTGATCTGGGTCAGCGTGCTCGCCTCGCCCGACGCGGCGCTGGACCACCTCTTCGTCGGGCAGGTCTACCGCCGCACGATGGGCGGCTTTCAGCGCATCGCCGGGCACGTGCGCGCCTCCGCCCTGCCGGCCCTGGCGCGCCAGCCGGGCGTGATCCACGTCCCCATCGGCGACCCGCCGCCCGCGCCTCCGGTCATTTCGGGCGGAGCCCGAAATGACTTGGCAATTCCCGGCTTCACCGGGAATTGCCACCAGTCAGTCGCCGACTTGACTCACGACAGCGAACCAGCAAGCGTCTCAAGCACGCAGCCGCTGGACACCGCTCCCGAAGGCTGGTACGAGAACGACACCCAGGGCGTGCGCGAGACGTGGAACACGTTGGGCGTCACGGGCACCGGCGTGACCATCGCCGTGCTCGACTCCGGCGTCGATTTCGGCAACCCGGCGCTGGCCGGCCGCTACGCCGTCCAACCCGACACCGTGTCCGGCCCTCAGGCCTACGCCGGCTGGCCCATCGCCTTCGACGACCGCTCGCTGTCCGAGTACCTGAGCCAGCCAAGTCAATCCTGGCCTGCTAACTGGGGCTGGTACGTCAACGCCAGTCACGCGATCACCGGTACCGGCCCGTTCACCTTCACCCACCCCCTGAGCCCGACCCACGTGTGCACCGCCACCGGCACCAGCCAGTCCGACCGCTACCTGCTGGGCTACCATCCCGACAGCGCGCTCGACTATGCGCCCGTGCTGGTGGCCGACGAGACCGTCAGCGGCACGTACGACGCCGCTTACATGGACTTGAACTACGACGGCACTTTCGAGACCAGGATGGACAAGGACGACCCCGTCGGCACGCTCGACCGCACCGGCGACGGCGTGCCCGACGTCTCGGTGGGAATGCTGTACTGGATCGCCGACGGCGTGAATCCGTCACCCGGCGCCGAGGCGGTTTATGGCTCAGGTGCGCCCGTTCCGGCCGCCGGAACGCTCTTGGCCTTTATGATTGATACGACCGTCGAGAGGGGCGGGGGACACGGCACGATGTGTGCCGGAACGGCGGTGGGGTACGACGGCGGCGTCTTTACGCCTAACAGCCAAGTGGCATCCTTCTACGATCCCGCCATCTACGGCCCGCTGGTACAGGGACCGGCGCCGGGGGCCAGGGTGATCGCCATGGGCAACGTCTACGCCGAGGTGATGTCGGATGCCTGGTACTCGTTCACCGTGCTGGGGTACGATGGGGAGCCCGGCACCGGCGACGAGCCGCAGATCGTCACGCTGAGCTTTGGCAGCGGCGAGGTGGACAACGACACCTGGGACTGGGAGTCGCGCTACCTGACCCATCTCAACCTGACGTATGGGGCCGACTCTCCACTCTTCATCCAATCGGCGGGGAACGGCGGCCCGGGCTATGGCACGCTGATCCCGCCCAAGGCCGCTACGGGTCTGGTCGTCGGCGGCTCGCTGCAGTACGGCACATACAACGCCTGGGGCATCTCGGAGACGGTGAGCGCGCCGTCGCGCGTCAACTTTGGCGACGTGGCCCCTTTCTCCGGCCGCGGCCCCGGCGCCGACGGGACGCGGGTCGTCGACCTGGTGGCCAACGGTATGCTGGGCACCGGGGCCTATCCGCTCAACTCTTCCCGGGTGCCGGAGGGAACGCGAGGATACGTCAACTGGCGGGGCACCAGCCGCAGCGCGCCGGTAGTGGGCGGGATGGCCGCGCTGGTCAGCCAGGGCTTTTACCAGGCTAACGGCCATCTTCCCACTTACCAGGAACTGCATCTGCTGCTGACCAACGGCGCTCGCGACCTGGGATACGACCCACTGGTACAGGGGGCCGGGCAGGCAAACGCCTTCCGCGCCACCCAGTCAGCGATGGGTCAGTACGGCACGACCATCGATCCGCCGCAGGCCGTGGCGGGCGACTTTCGCGGAGAGCGCTATCCCTCGTTTGCGGCAGGGCTCTCACGGGGGCAGATCCAGACGCTTACCTTCACCGTGGCCAATTCCAGCAGTGTGCCGATCACGGTCGAGATGAGCGCGCAGCATCTGGTGGAGATGGCCCGCTACACGGCCACCATCGACACGCTGCACGACACCGCCACCAACTATGGCAGCGGCGCGCCCGACTATGCGCTCGACCTCACCGGCTGGGTGACGTCTCATCCCGACGCCGATCTGATGGTCGTGCGCATGACCGAACCTTTCGAGCATTTTGACGCCGTGCCCCCCACCCCGCCGGACCCGCGCAATAGCTGGCGTTTGATGGCCTACAACTGGTGGGATGACGGCGACGGCGCGTGGTGGACCGACGGCAACGGGGACAGTCGTATAGATTGGCCTGATGAACTGGACGGCAGCGACGAGTGGATGCGCTTCAGCCATAGCGACCTGGGCACCGGCAGCGTGTACTCGAACGGCACGCAGCAAAAGGTGCGCGTCGGTCGACCCTACACCCGATCTCTCGGCGCCGGTTCGGGCGGCGTCTGGGCGGGGGCGGCCCACATCACCCGCGGTGGCGACGATAACAGCACCAGCCTGGCTTTCGAGGTCATCTTTTACCGGCGCGTCGACTGGAACGCGGTGACGCTCTCGGCCGAGCGCCTCACCCTGGCGGCAGGCACCCAGGCCACCTTCCAGGCCACGGTGGTTGTACCGGCCGACGCCGATCACGGCCTGCACCAGGGAATCATCGCCATCACCGACACAGGCCGGATCGACGTGAATACCACCTACCGCCCGCACAGGACGAGCATCCCCCTGACCTGGCAGGTATGGCCCGATGCAGAGACTGGATTCACGCTGGGCGGCACGTCCCGCGCCGGCACACTCTACGACAACGGCTGGATCGGTGGCGGCTTTGGCTGGCAGGTCAAAGAGAGCGGCGACTGGCGCTTTTACGGCTTTGACCTCCAGGATCCGCCGGAGGGCAGCGCCATCCTGGTGCACAACGTGTGGAAGGATGCCCCCACCGACATTGACACGCTGATCTTTGGGCCGACTGCCGACGAGTTCTCCACGGCGGACCCCGCCTGGTTCGGGCCGCACGGCCTGGATCGGGTTGGGGGAACCACGCGCACCGGCACGGCAGGCGCGTGGGAGTTTTCGACCACGACCGGCAAAACGGAAGACTGGGCAACCGCGCCCGCTCAAGATGGACTCCACGTACTGGCCCATCAGGCTATTCTACTTGGTGGACATCAGAGCACGGTACCATTCACCACCACGGTGGGCCTGCTCACTCGGACACAATACCTGCCGATCGTATTGCGCGGCGACGAGTGACACAGGCTAAACCCTTGAGCCGGGCACCTCGTACTTTTGACCCGGCTGAAAATAGGACAATTGTACTATTTGCACTCCGCTATGCATTCTGATACAATATGGTGTATAATAAGAACAGCATCGCGAGTTAGGATTCAATCAGCCTAGCGTCTTGTCCAATCTTAATGAGGGAGGTACATCATGAGGAAAAAGCTATTATTCGCCTTGGCAACTGCGCTGGTTGCAACGCTGATCGTCGCCGCGCCCGCCTTCGCTTGGACCAGTGTTTACGGCCAGTGCATTGACAGTGGTACGCTGCAAGGGTGGGCATACGGCGGTACTGTCACGGTCTATGGCGATGTTACAGCAGGCGCCATCGCAAGTGGTTCCCTTGCAGCGGATGGGATGTTCAGCATAGCATTACCCCCAGAGCCGCTCGCAGACAACACGCTTTACATCGTGATCACATATACCAGCGGGCCACTAGGTACCCCAGGGACCTACATAGAAACAATTCCCGACATCCCCACCGGAATCGGCTACAATATGGGCTACGTCAAGACCGACACAGGCCCCAACGCCGTAACCCTAGTGCAAGCCAACACCAAATCGCCCAACGTGTGGCTACCGGCGCTGGCGATCGTCGCGCTGGTCGGTGTGGGTGGTGTAATACTCTTGCTCCGCAGACGGCGGGTCGCATAGATCAAAGATTTTGGCCAAAGATAGATAACCGAGTGACCGACGGGCGCGTACAACTGGCAGCCTCTTGACCTCGGGTCTTTGGTCCGCGTTTGTGGCGGGTTGCAGAAAAGATTTTTCGCAATTCCTGTAATTTCTGTTGTATAATGGACCTCAACAGGGGAGCGGTGGTTTAACGCCAAATTGCGCACTGCTCCCCTACATCCAAATTGGGCGGGATCCCTCTCACAAGCACAGAACTTTTGCGCTTGTCTTCCCCAATATCCCCCCACCATAAGTTATCCGGCACAAGCAGCACAATCAAAACAAATGGGAGGTAGAAATGTACGAGAGCAACAATTACACAACACCCGATATCATCTACGAAGGGGAACTGGAGGTGCAGGCCGGGAGCCCCGTGGGCCTGCCGGTGTGGGACGAGTTGGAGGAGTGGTAAAAACAAAGAGCAAACTACAAACCCAAAACTTGACGCAGGGTAAATCTGTAAGGACTAGAGCTAATATCAAAAAGGAGGCTGAATATGCACCCCAAGCTAACACGTATTGTAGCACTGATCGTGGCATCGGTTCTCATCGTCGCAATCATATCACATAGCGCCGTAGCCGCAACGATACAGATCGACAATTTTACAAATACAACCCTGAGCTCTCCCCTCTCCATTACCTCGGGAAGCACGAGTGCGGTAGATAGCCCCATCACTGGCGCAATTGACAACGTTCGCGATCTGTCCTTAACGCACGTGAGCGGTTCTGGCGCCGTTTCTCTTGGCGTGGATACAACGACAGAAGGATATCTCGCCTTTGCCTCGGCACCCAACGTCGAAGGCAACTTTACATGCCGATGGGATGGCAATGCAGCCGGTAGCACCCCCAGCTTGAACGAGGATCTCAGCGACTCAGGCATCAACGATGGATTCATCATCTCTATATATGCCGACCAAATTGGATGGCAAATGCAGATCGATGTCAGAGACCAGGCTGACACAACCACCGCATCCTACTCTTTTACAGAAAATGAAGACATCCGTGGCACAGGGCGCATTTACTACATCCCCTTTGCAAGCTTTAGCAATTCCACCGTGCTAACGAGCGGCAATGTGGGGTATATAGAGCTAACTATAACCGGTGTCGATGACCTTGATCTGACTGTAGATTTTTTTGATAGTGTGAACCTTCAGGATAACTTGATGGATCTAGGAGACCTGCCAGCGAGTTATGGGGTGACCACGTTGGCAAACAACGGCGCTGGCCATCTTAATCCCGGCACAGGCACTCAGTTGGGACCAACCGTGGATTCGGAACCAGATGGCCAACCAGACGCCAACGCACAAGGGGACGATCCTGGTGGAGTTGGCGACGAAGACGGCGTCGCTTTTACCGGCAACTGGGCCAGCGGCACTGGCTATGTGACAGTCAACGTCAGCGGTGGGCGTGGATGCTTGTCAGCTTGGCTTGATTGGAATAATGGTACTTACGTCATTAATCCTGACGGCGACTTTGGCGATCTATTGGAAAAGATCATCGACAATCAACCGGTCAACCCTGGCGCAAACAACTTTACGTTCCCTATCGCCGATCCGAGCAGTGCCACATTGTATGCTCGATTCCGACTGGTTCCTGATCGAGATAACGACGGTGTTTGCGGCGATCAGGATTCCTTATATGTGACAAGCTTGGCCGACGGCGGCGAAGTAGAAGATTATGAGATCAACTTTACACCCACCGCTATCACCCTCAGTGATGTTGCCACACAGCCAAATCACATCTGGCTAGTAGTAGCAGCTACATGCATCATCTTGCTCGGCGCTGGCACGGCAACCTTCCTCATCCTGCGCAAGCACCGCAAGGCACAAATCTAGCTTCACGCACAGCACATGCAAGCGGGCCTCGTCCGAAGGACGAGGCCCGCTTTTGCTTGCCTCCCGGCCAAGAACGTGCTATGATTTGGGAGTAAGACAAACCTCTTTACAATCGCCAATGGAGAGAAACCCATGACCAAACAAACTACCCGCTTCGGTATACTGGCATTATCCGTGCTGGGAGCAATCCTACTCCTGGCCGTGTTCGCGGCAGGCGTGGCAGCCTCATCACCCGCTGCACCTGCCCTTGGCCCCGACGACGCCTCAGCCACCACCATCGCCTCCACGCCCATCTCCCTACCCTCTCCCTCCTGGCGCATCGGGATCACCGCCGATGGCCTCTACCGTCTCTCCTATGAGATGTTGGACGCCACCGGGGTACCAACCGATGTGGCGCCCTCCGCATACCACCTCCTCTGGCGTGGCCAGGAGGTGGCGCTGCAAGAGATCGGCGATGGGAACAGCACCTTTGAACCCGGCGAAGCTTTCTTGTTCTACGCTCAAGCATTTCACGGCTCGACGCAGGACAAGAAATACACCGACGAGAACGTCTACTGGCTCTATGTGAACGAAGGGACTCCCGGCCTGCGAATGGAAACTCGCTTCGACTCCTTGCATCGCATCTACTTGCCACTCGTGCTCAACGCAAGCGGAGGCGGCGCTGGCACGGCGGAACCCGCCTGGTACACTGCCACCGCCAAGGCCGAGGAGAACTTGGTGTACTGGGCCCGTTGGTCCACCACGCCAGGCACCGACACCACCTGGTTTTGGGAACGGATAACGACTGACGCTAATCCCGTGACCCACACCTACACCATCACGCTTACCGAGCCGGTACCCACCGCCCACAACGCCGCTTTGCTCATCGAGGTGGCAGGGCGCAATTACGACTTTTTCGTCAACCCGGATCACCACCTTCGCCTGACCGTCAACGGCACGACCGCGGGCGATGTCACGTGGGATGGACAGGTGGGGGCGGTTCTCAGCCTAACCATCCCTCCCTCGGCACTGATCGACGGCGTCAACCAGGTAGACGTGACCGTACTGACTGACCTCAGTGACCTCCAAGATATTTACATAGATCGCATAGAAATTGAGTATCGCCGCGCCTACGTGCCGGAAGAGGACCGACTAACCTGGACGGTTCCCTCGTCCGGCGTACAGTTGGTCTCAATCAACGACTTTTCCACAGCCAACGTCACCCTTTACGACATCACTCACCCGCTGACGCCGACCCGCCTGGTGAGCGCCACCACCTCTTTATCCGGTACGGACTACTCTCTGCTTCTGCGTGACTATGCACCGGCGGGCACGGCATACCTGGCTGTGGCCGGAACGGCGGTAACGGACGTACCCACCCCTTCCGCCTATTCCCCCCCCTTCGACCTGATCAGCCCCACCACAGGGGCCGACGAGATCATCATTGCTCACGGCGACTTTATCACCGCCATCGAGTCCCTGGCGGACCACCGTCGCGCCCAGGGGCTGCGGGTGCGCGTGGTGGACGTAGAGGACGTCTACGCCCTCTTTAACGGCGGCGGCGTCCACCCCGGGGCCATTCGCTCCTTCGTGGCTCACGCCTACGCCAACTGGCCCGGCCGGCCGCCATCCCTCCTTCTCCTCGTTGGGGATGGGAACTTTAACCCAAAGGGATATAACCCGGCAAGCTATGGTACCTTTGTCCTGACCAGGATTCCTCCCTATCTGGAGTTCGCCGACCCCGACCAGGGGGAGGTGCCGGTAGACAGCCGCTATGGAGACGTAGACTGGGACGGTCTGCCGGAGGTAGCGGTAGGGCGCATCCCTGCCAATTCAGCAGCGCAAGTGGAAGGGGTAGTCGACAAGATCATCGCCTACGAAAACGAGGCCTCGGCCGCCTGGATGGACAGGGTGCTACACGTGGCCGACGACGGCGAAGACTTGAACGAAGGCTACTCACAGGTGCTGGATGACTTGGAGCAGAACTATTTGATCACCGTCACAGTAGTGACCAGCACCGTCTACCTAGAGGACTATTGCGCCAACCCCTCGCATTCCCCTTGCCCATCGGCCACCCTGGCGCTCACCCAGACCTGGAGCGCCGGTAGCGCGCTGCTCTCCTACGCCGGCCACGGTGCCGTCCACCGTTGGGCCCACGAGCCGCTCCTGCTCAACACACAGTTGCAGAGCTTGACGGGGACAGTCGGCCTGCCGTTCGTCATCTCACTGGACTGCTGGGATGGCTACTGGATGTTCCCTCCCAAGTACCCGGGCTTTGGAAATCAAGACATCCATTCCACAGGAGAATGGGCGACGACGGTGCTGACGGACCGGGGCGCCATCGCCGTCTTTGGCCCGGCTGGACTGGGTTATGTCGGCCTGGAGGAAGCGATG
The DNA here is from genome assembly GCA_964551295.1 of uncultured Anaerolineales bacterium. Lineage (GTDB taxonomy): Bacteria > Chloroflexota > Anaerolineae > B4-G1 > B4-G1 > JAFGED01. Next base: position 8,773 of record CAZKDJ010000039.1, read on the forward strand.
GCGCAGCGGATGTACCAGGCGATGTTCGAGGAGGGCAACTTCCAGTTGGGATCGTTGACCCAGGAAGGACGCGAGACAATCCAATTTGCGTACCTGGCGCGCACTTACACCCTTCTCGGCGATCCGGCACTCACCCTGCCATGGTGGGATCACATCACCGCCACGCCAGACACATACACGATGACTATGGGGACGAGCATCCCACTTTCCACCACCTTCACCGTCACCGGCACGACGCGCTTTGGCCAGGATTTCGTCGTCACCCCCACCTGGACGGCCGAGGCAGGCACCATCGACGGTTGGGGCAACTACACAGCGCCGAACTCTGTCACCACGGTGCAGCTCACGGCACACATGGGGGCCATCTCGGCGACGGTGAAGGTCAACGTCGTGAGCGAGGGAGCTACCGCGATGACCGCACCCTCCGATCCCCACGATGCCGGAATGGCCCACGTCGCCTGGGGTCTCGGATACCTGCCGTCCGGGCTGCTTATCGCCGCGCTGGTCAACTTTCTGAAAAAGCCCTCCGCGCCTCTCCGGCTCCGGTGGAAATCTCCCGGAAACCAGGTATAATGCGAATACATGAACGACGGAGGGAATTCCTGGCTTGAGGTACTGAATGGAGACTGGTCTGGGCCGCTGCGGCTGCGAGTGCGAGGGCGCAGCATGTGGCCCACCTTGCGCCCTGGCGATCAGGTAACCGTGGAGTCGACGGCGACAGACCATCTGCAGCCGGGGGATTGGGTACTTTTGCAGGGACGAGAGGCTCTCTTTCTCCACCGCTTCCTCGGTTTTACCCGCGAGGGCTTGCTGTTGACCAAGGGGGACGGCCACCGGGCCCCTGACTCCCCCTGGTCGCCAGACGCTCTACGCGGGCGCGCCGTTGCCGTCTCCCGCCAGGGGCGAACCTTCCCCGTCTCCCCCTCTTCCCTCTGCGAAAGAGCGCGGACCATCGCCCACCGCCTGATGGCTGCCGCGTGGACTTTTTTGCGCCATACCGGAGTCCTGATATTCCTACTGCTGAGTGTATCGGTGACAACGGCGGCAGCCGCCGTGACGCTGTATTCCTTCGAAGCCACCCCGCTAGAGGACTCTATTCTCATCACGTGGAAAACCGCCAGCGAAACAGACATGGCCGGCTTCCACGTCAAGCGCGCCCCCTACATCACGCTGGCAATAACGGACTGCAAAGTGATTCCCGACCTTGATCGCATCAACGCCACAATCATCCCGTCCAACTCAGATACTGTCGGAGCCTCCTACGCCTACACCGATACGACTGCAGTGAAAGGATCCACCTATTACTACTGTCTGGAAGCAGTCGAGACCGACGGAGACCGCGAGCTTCATGGCCCTGTCTCTGCCACCCTCCCTCTCCCACCGCCTACACAGCCTCCTCCACCTCCCCCACCCCCGCCCCCTGTCACTTCGACTTCCACTTCCACTCCTGGACCAACGTCTACCGCAGCCACCGGCACACCGCCGACCCCGACACCTACGCGTACGCGTACGCCCACGCACACACCTACACGCACGCCCACGGACACCCCCACGGCCAGTGAAGATGATGAGGACATACCTACACAGCCAGCGCCTCCCACCTTCACGCAGACGCCGACGGTAGAGCCGACCACCGCGATGGCCACGGTCATATCTGAACCAGACGTAGAATCCTCAGACGCCACAGCCACTCCCGATGCCGATTCGGGATCGCAGCCCACAGGAACGGCCATACCCGTCGCCCAAGCCACAGCCATCTCTCCCATCGCCAGCGAGCGACCGAAACACTCCCCTTCTGCTGCCCCATCGGAACCTCTGTCCACCCGCAGCACAGCGAACGACAAAGGCTCCCCCTTCCCCTGGGGGCTGATACTGGCGCTGATCGTCGCAGCAGGCGTTCTGATTTTACTGGGCGGCTTGGGTCTCTGGTGGATGAGGCAAAAGACGTGAGACGCTGGCAGGTCCTCCTGGCCTTCCCGCTGCTGCTGGCGGCGTGTGCCTGCCCACCTACCCTACCACCGACGGCCGACGACGGCGTCTGGTTCTTAGAGGTGGAGCAGGAAGGTGGATACTGGCTCGGGCCGGAGACGCTTCAATCGCTGGGCGTTGATCCCAAAAGCGAAACGCCGCCCCCCGTGCGCCTCTCTCAAGCCGGACGGCTCACGCCCTATCTGCCCCAGCAAACGAGTAAGGGATGGGGGCTGTTCTTCTTCACTCCCGATCATTCCACGCGCTATACCCAGAGAACGGTCCTGCGCCTGGAAACCGGCCTGCCCGGCGAGAGGATGCCCGCCGAGGAACCGCCAACCGCCGCCCCTTCGCCCGGCTACGGGCTTACCACCCTCCAATGGGAACAAGACCAGCGCTACTTCCCGCAGGCAGACACGGACATCCCCTGGCTCTGGGAACCCATTCACGCCCCGGGCGCGGTCACCCACACCGTGACGCTGCCCGACGCGCTTCCCGGTCCCATCACGATGACGCTGCGGCTGTGGAGCCATACCAGCTCCCACTCGGCAAACCCCGATCACTCCCTGCGCGCAACGTGGGACGGACAGACGGTGGGCAAGTGGGCGTGGGATGGACAGGGCATACAAGCCCTGACCGCTTCCTGGGAGGAAAGCCAGCCAGAAATAGAGCACGCGCTGGCTATAGAGACACCCACGCTCCCCGATGCAACCATGGCCGTGGTCTGGATCGACGGCTGGGACGTGACCTACCGGCAGCCCGCGAGGGCAAATGGGGGCATCTGGGTGGCCGAGGATACCACGCTACGCGTAGAGGGCGTCGAACCAGGCGCTCGCCTGCTCGACGTGACCGATCCCTCTGCCCCCCGAGACCTGGGCCCTGTCCCGGCCGATGGGACGGTGGGAACGACACCCGGGCACCGGTATTGGGTTGGAAAGCCCGGGGAAGCGCCCAAACCCATGGCGATCAGAGCCGCACGCCAGATGGCTATGGATGGGCTGGAGGATGTGACCTACCTGGCATTGGCGCCGCTCGATTTTCACGCTCCTTTGCAGCCGCTATTGGAACTCCGGCGCGACCAAGGATTCGAGGCGGAGGTGATCGACATCCAGGCCGTCTATGACACCTTCGGCGGCGGGCAACCCGGTCCAAAGGCAATACAAATCCTGGTGCGCAGCCTGCCCAAGCTGCGTTACCTGCTACTGGTCGGAGATGGGACGGCAGAATTGGGAGGATACGACGGCGAGGCCGGAGCGCTGCGTGTGGTGGCACCACTGGCCCGGACGACGGTAGTGGGCGAGACGCCCGCCGACGGGCTCTTGGGAACCGATGAAGCAGGGAAAATCAGCGTGGCGGTAGGACGCTTCCCGGCCACATCGGCCGATCAGGTCAGCATTATGGTGGAAAAAACGATTGGGTGGGAAAACGACGAACAACCACCGTCGGCCCTGGTGTTGAGCGATGATGAGCAAGAGTTCGGCGCGGCCGCCGAGGAAATCATCACCCTGCTGCCAGAGAGCGTGTCCGCGCAAAGCGTGGACGCGGGGGACGAAACAAGCCGGAAAGACACACTGGCCGCGCTGAAGAAGGGTCCCACCTGGCTCAATTACACCGGGCATGGCAGCCTGACCATCCTGTGTGACGAGGGCGTTTTGACCATCGAAGACGGTGAGTCGTGGGGCGAGCCGGCACTGGTGGTGGCGTGGACGTGCCTGGCCGCTCACTTTGTCCACCCGGCCCAGGACTCGATAGGCGAGGCCTGGATCCGCGCGCCGCGCAGCGGGGCCGTGGCCTTTCTAGGACCGGTCGGAGAGACGACGACGGGCGAGCAACGGCCGTTCATGCAGGTTTTCTATGCTGCTTTGAAGGAAGACAATAGACTGGGCGATGCATGGGCAGCGGCTCTGGAATCCGGCGGCTCGCAGGACGTCGCATGGGGATACGTCCTGCTGGGCGATCCGGCGCTGCGCGTTCTTCAAAGATGACGCAGGGGTGTTTCAGACAAGTTGGCAGTCGCGAGTTCCCAATTGCGCGATTCGGGAATCGTGGCTACTCCCAACCCGAGTGAAACGTACCCGCTTCAAGTGACTTGACGTTTTTGGGACTCTACATACAATTCAGCCTACGCGAAGGTGAGAGAAGTGATCGACATCTGGAGAGTAATAGCGAACAGCCTGTGGATTCTTGGCCTCGCCGTCCTCTTGGCGGTGCTCAGTTGGGCTCGCTGGATTGCCCAGGCGGAGGGAAACCGGCTACGCGTCGTGCTAAAAAGACCTCGGACTCAGCAAGCCCTAGACTTGGGATTGTTCCTTTTCTGCGTTGGGTTGGCGGCGACGGGTCGGACGTGGTGGGAGCGCGTTCTGTGGGGACTACTGGCAGCGGCGTGGGGGGTTCAGGCGTGGCTGACGCGGCCGGACGCACAGGGCCCGGAGACAAATAGCCACAGGCAAAAGGGAACAAATGCAGACAGAGACAGCAACACAACCTAAAGCTCAGCCACTGTGGACCCAAGTGATCCGTTGGCTGATAGGGCTTGGTGTGGCCGCCCTCTCCTGCTGGCTACTGGCACAAAACGTGGACCGGCAGAATCTGGGGAAAGCGCTCACTAGCGCCGACTATCGGTGGGTCATCACCGGGGCCTTGGCGATTATCGCTACCTTTTTCACACGCACCCAACGCTGGAGGACACTCCTGTGGCAATCTGCCACTCGACTTCGCCCCACACTGACAGCCCTTTTAATGGGACAGGTGGCCAACATGGCATTGCCGATGCGGGGTGGAGACATGATACGCGCAGCCTGGATAGGACCTGAGAGGGGCACGGGAACAGTAGAAGCCTTGGGGAGCATCGCCGTGGAAAAAGTCTGGGACCTGGTGGCTTTGCTGGCTTGTGGCCTAATATTGCTGGTTTGGATACCTCTGCCGGATTGGTTTGCCCGCTCTACCTGGGGAACGGCGCTGGCCTTGCTGGTAGGCGGAGGTTCTCTCTTGCTCGTGCTTCGTTGGCAGGAACCGCTCTTCCACCTGGCCGGGCGGCTCCTGGCCTGCTTGCCAGCCGGATGGGACCAGGCGCTTCTCCCGCGATTGCGGCGACTGGCCAATGGGTTAGAGGCCATACAACAGACCAACACCTCCCTCCGGGCAGCTTCTTGGACAGGACTGACGTGGACTCTGAGCACCCTGGCAAACTTGGCCGTCCTAACAGCCTTTGGCATCCCCTCTGTCGTCGCTGCCCTGTTCCTACTGGTAGCATTGATGTTGGGAGGGAACATCCCAATACCGGGCAAGTTGGGAATCTACGAAGGCATCTGTGTGATATCTCTGCACAATCTTTTTCACCTCGCTTCCAACGAACGAGCTCTGGCCATAGGGTTGGTGCTGCGTCTGATAGTGATGGGACCACCTTTGCTCGCAGTCATACTGCTAACTCTACTGCCCCACGGCCGCACAAGGAACACAAATGAGCGATCCTGAGTACTCGGTCATCGTCCCAGCTTACCAGGCTGCGAACGTGATCGGCAACTGTGTGAAGGCGCTTGAGGCACAGACGATCCCGCGTGAACAGTACGAGATCATCGTTGTGGACGACGGCTCCACTGACGAAACGTCCAATATCGCCCGTGCGGCCGGCGCCGATCATGTAATCGTCTGTTCTGACCAGGAGGGACCTGCTGCCGCCCGTAACAAAGGGATTCAGGTAGCCCGAGGGAAAACCCTGTTATTCACAGATGCCGACTGCGAGCCATCGCCGGAGTGGATAGAGCGGATGGTGGCGCCCTTCGCCGACTTGCGAGTGGTGGGCACAAAAGGCACGTACCGCACACGCCAGAGGGCGCCGATAGCACGTCTGGTGCAACTGGAATTCGAGATCCGCTACGAGCGTATGGCCAATCTACCACGCATCGACTTCATCGACACCTACGCCGCTGCATACCGTCTGGAGACCTTGCTGCACTCTGGAGGTTTTGACCCTGCTTATCCTCACCCATCCGTCGAAGACGTCGATCTATCCTTCCGTCTATCTCAAGAGGGATACTGGCTGGTATTTGTGCCGAGGGCTTGGGTTTGGCATAGACACCCCGCCTCGTTAACAACCTATTTACTTCGTAAATGGTGCTATGGATTCTGGCGGGCGCGACTCTACTTGCATCACCGAGAGAAGATCAAAGGCGATACTCACACAGACCCGTCTCTCAAAACTCAATTTGTGCTGGTAGCGTTGACCGGCCTTTTGGGCATGGGGGGACTGATCTGGTGGCCCCTGGCGCTGGCAGGCGCCGTGACGCTTCTGGCCTTCTTGATGACGACACTCCCCTTTGTCAGGTGGGCCTGGCACCGAGACCGAGCCGTCGCCCTGATCTGGCCTGCGGTCCACCTCCTGCGGGTTGCAGGCCAGGGAGTCGGGCTGACACTGGGGCTAGCCTATCACGGCCTCATTGCCCGTCATCGGCCAGCGGAAGACATCCCTGCAGAAGTGGCTTTTAATGATGGAGAAGCATAAAGGGATCGTTGGGATTGCAGGGACAGTTATCCTGCTGACAATATATGTGGCCACAGCGCCTCCATCGCTCACGTGGGCTCACCAAGGAGCTGACGGTGGCGATCTGGCGACTGCTGTAGTGTGGGGCAGCATCCCACACCCACCGGGGTCTCCCACCTACCTGTTGTTAGGGGATTTGTTCATCCACTTGCCGTGGGGAGACCCAGCGTGGCGACTGAACCTGATGTCGGCGGTATTGGCAGCAGGGGCAGCAGGGCTGACGACAATGACAGTGTGGGATTTGCTCCGACGGACAGGTGAGGATGCCCGCCCGTCGACGCTGGGCGCTGCGGCACTGACCGGGGGCCTGTGCCTCGGTCTGTCGCCGCTTTTCTGGTCACAAGCCATCATCACCGAGGTATACACGCCGGCAGCGTTCTTCGCCGCGCTGGTAATGGCGCTGTCAATTCGAGGAGGGCCTGCCTGGGCACTCGGGTTGAGCTGGGGTATGGGCCAGGGGGCTCACCCCACCCTCATCTTTCTGGCGCCACTGATCATCTGGGGAGCCTGGGGAGAAAAAGACGGGCGATTATCACGACTGGCGACGGTCTACCTACTGGCGCTTCTAGGTTGGGGGGTGCTGTACGGTCCCGTGCTCCTGGCACGGGGCGATGTGCCTTGCCCATGGGGCGACGTGAGCACTTGCAACGGGTGGTGGGCGCTGGTCAGCGGACGGATGTATCGCGGCTATCTCTTTGCATTGCCGCTGGTTGACCTGCCGCGGCGGCTCCTGGCGTGGGGCGGGCTACTGGCTCGCCAGTTCACGCCGCTAGGCGCAGTGCTGTCAGGATTGGGGGTGGCATGCCTGTGGCGGAAACAACGCTCGTTGGTATCTGCATCGGCTCTCGCCTTTGGTGCTGCCAGCGTCTATGCGATTGGCTACAACACAGCCGACTCTCTGGTCTATCTGGTGCCGGCACTGCCACTGACGGCTCTCTGGCTAGGAGCGGGCCTGGCCCAGGCAACCGGCTGGTTGAGCCACCGATTGCGCCGGTGGGCATGGACGATTCTGCTACTACCCATACTCCAGGTGCTGCTGTTCTGGGGACAGATCAACCTGAGCGGCGACAGTGCTGCAATCGAATGGACAGAACTGGTGCTCGACCGCGCGCCATCGCGGGCCGTCTTGATCACCGAACAGGATGCGCACACTTTCACGCTGTTGTACGCTCAGGATGTCCTGGGCAAGCGGCCAGACGTGACCGTGGTCGATGAAGATTTGTGGGGACAAGAACCATACCACAGAATGATGATGGATATCCTAGAGCTCGAAGACAATGGGAGAGCCCTTTCTCTGGAGGAAGCACTGCACCAAACGGGCCGTCCCACCGTCCGCGTGACAGATCTGGTCGTTACAGAAGAGGAGTCGCCATAGTGTCTTGGGCAAAGCGCACAGCGTGGGTACTGGTCATTCTGGGAATCGTGCTGGTCGTCGTGTGGGCCGTGCACCTGACAGCAGTTGGGCTGTCGCTGCGAGAGCACCTGGCCCAAGCGCAGGCCCTGGCAGACAATCCGCAGTCGTTGGATCCGATGGAAGCCTGCAGCCTGGTACGCGATCTGCGCGGCGACGTGGTGGCCCTGCGCCGGGAGACGGGAGGGCTCATCCAGTTAGCCCCCCTTGTGGGCTGGCTGCCGGGCATTGGAGGAGAGCTACGGGCAGCTCCCCACTTGCTGGATACGGCCGACGGTCTGACCGAGGCCGGGACGCTGACGTGCGACGCGCTAGAGCCCGCCCTCACCTCCCTCAGCGACGCGGAAGGAGAGCGCCTCACACCGGAGCAGATGATCGTCCTCCTGGATAGGGAGCAGCCCGCCCTGGAGCAAGCTCTGGCAGCGGCAGAGCGAGCCCAGGCGGCCTGGGAGCAAGTGGACACGACCAGACTCTCGCCCTGGCTGGCGGGGAAAGTATCGGTGTTGAACGAAGGGCTGCCGCTCCTACAAACGGGACTGCAGATGGCCACGGTCGCCCCCGAGCTTCTGGGAGCGGACGGGCCGCGCACGTATCTAATCCTGGCGCAAAACGAGGACGAACTGCGGCCTACCGGTGGATTCATAAGCGGTGCCGGTATCCTCACAGTTGAGCAGGGCCAGATCATCGAGGTGGACTTTACTGATGCGAACCTGGTGGACGACTACCTGCACAAGCCGTACCCTGAGCCACCGCAGCCCCTGTTCGACTATATGGGGTCGGAAATATGGCTGTTCCGCGACGCCAACTGGTCGCCCGACTTTCCGACATCCGCCCGGCAAGCGGCCTACTTCTACGAGTACGGACAGGGCGTGCCGGTCGACGGCGTCATCGCGCTCAATCAGCACGCAGTCGAGTTGCTCGTAGCCGGGCTGGGCGAGGTGCACATACCCGGTGTGGACGAGCCGGTCACAGCAGCCAACGTACGCCAGTCCATGCGAGAGGCGTGGAACCCCGGCGAAGCCGGCGTCACTGCTGAATGGATCTTCAGCCGCAAGGACTTTATCAGGCAACTGGCCACCGCCATCCTTGGGCGGATCGAGTCCGACCCCGGCAGCGTATATTGGGTGCAGACCGCGAAAGGTATCTATCAGGCACTGGAAGGCCACCATCTGTTGATCGTTGTAGATGACGCCGATGCAAGCAATGCGCTGGCACAGGCCGGCTGGGACGGGGCGATACGCGGGAGCGACGGCGATTACCTGATGGTCATTGACGCCAACCTCGGCTTTGGTAAGGTCAATGCACTGATCGACGAGAAAATGGATTACCTGGTGACCCTGCACGCCGACGGGACGGCCAGCGCCGATCTGTCGCTGATGTACACACACCGAGGCCAACGGGAGAACGTGCACTGCCAACACCTGGCGCCTTACACCGACGACACAACGTACGCAGCGTTGATGCACCGCTGCTACTATGATTACCTCCGCATGTATGTGCCGACCGGTAGCAAGCTGCGAGCGGCGACGCCTCACCCGACGCCAGGGGAGTACCTCGTTCGCGGCGAGCCAACCGACGGCCAGGCCGCCACGCTGGATGACGAAGCAGGCAAGACGGTTTTCGCACAGTTCCTCGTCGTCGAGTACGGCCAGGCGCTGACGACGCGCCTCGAGTATGACCTACCACAAGTTGTCCGGGCAAAAGATGGCCACTATAGCTACACGCTGCTGATTCAAAAGCAAGGAGGAACGGACGCCGCACCAGTCTCGGTGACAGTCGCACTGCCACCCAACGCCAACCTGTTGACGGCCACTCCGTCCCCCAAAACCATCGATGCCAACATTCTGACTTTCGACTTGCAGCTCGCCACCGATATTCTGATAGAGATCACCTATGAGTAAAAAGAGTGTCCGGGCTTGGCTGCTGCTACTGGCGGTGCTCGTGGCACTGTTGCTGAGAGTGGGAACCCTGGGGCGCAGGAGTCTATGGGGCGATGAAGTCGCTACACTGCGCATTGCGTCGATGAGTGCGGAAGACATCATCCTCAACCGCGCGACTCGCTCTGATCCTCATCCACCGCTATTTTATCTACTGATGCATTACTGGACTGAAGCGGGACAAAGTGAATTCATCTTGCGCCTCCCCTCAGCGCTCGCGGGTATAGCAGCGATTCCCCTGCTGTACTGGCTAGTTCGCACATTTAGCGGCCAATGGAGCGCCATAGCCTCGGCGTGGCTCCTGGCGATCACGCCACTGCACATATGGTACTCACAGGAAGCGCGGATGTACGCGCTCGTGTGCACGCTAGGGCTGGCCTCGACGCTTTTCTACGCCTTGACTATCTTCCGACAGAAACCACTGGCTTGGCTAGGATGGATCGCAGTAACGGCAGCCGGATTGTACACAGACTACTCAATGGTGCTAATTGTCGTCGCGCAGATCATCATCCTAGTCCCATTATGGAGAATCTACAGCGTGCGGCTGGCAGCGCGGTGGCCCGCCCTGATCGCACTGCCCGCAGCACTGCTGCTATCTACCCCTACAATATACACATTCGCGATGGATTTGGTGCTGGCCGGCGGAAAGGCCGGCTACTATCTACTGATACAATCATGGCTTTCCGGGTGGGGCATCGACATCCCCCAGCCCCAGCTCCATACGGTGACTATGACCATGGCAGTGATCACGATGGGAGGCACAATCATAGCCGCCTACGTGCTGCCCAGCTATCTGAAAAAGATCCGTGTCCGAACGCACTTGGTGTTAGCAGCAACAGCCATCTACCTGGCGATTGTGATTGCATCCGCCGTGCCCCATGGGATGTTGCTGAAACGACAACTTTTGGTCTTACTTCCGTACGGGTTAGGCGGCATCGCCGCCATCCTCGCGGCCCTCCCATATCGCATCCGTCTGTTGGCAGCGTTGGTCCTTGTAACCCTGCCGGTGACAGGCCACATCGTCGCAGTGCGAGAACAAGAGGCCTGGCGCGACGTCACGCAGTTCGTGGAGAACAACGAAGAGCCGCAAGATATCATCCTGTTCGACCCTTCGTGGAGGCAGCATGATTTCGACTACTACTACCATGGCGACGTGCCGCGCCAGGGCATACGGGAAAAAGACGTCCCAGAAACACTAATCAACATCACCGCGCTACTCCGACGCGTGTGGTTGGTGCAATACATTGATCCGTCGGGAGAGGTGCAACGCTGGCTCGACAAGAACTGCACGCTTCTCGACGAGCACATCTTTCCGGGTGTGCGCATGCGACTTTACGATACCAGGCCGCCCGATTGACCTACTCCTGGCATGGACGTCCATGACGGTTATGGTACAATTGAAAAGGAGGCATCATGAAACGAATTACAGGTATACTGCTGCTAGCACTTGTAGCAACGGTGATCATTGGAATAGCCGCTGGCCCTGAGCTGTGGGCCACCTCGGCTCAAAGTCCCTTGCGACAGACGATTCCGACGCGAACGCCGACCAAGCAACCATCGCCGACAAAGAAACCCTCAACGCAACCACCACCGACTGCCCAACCAACTCACACCGCCACGCCAGAAGCCACTCTAAAGTCCACTGCTACACAAGCCACCCTGCCAAAGTCCACCGCTACACAAACCACGGAGGTCACTGCGACACTGACTGCCGGTTCACCCACCGAGACACCTGTCAGCACCGCCACAGAACCCGCGGACACGGCTACCCCAACAGAGACCGCCAGAGTTTCTGCATCTGCGACTTCCACTTCCAAGCCAACGATATCCGAAGAAGAAGCAACTGCTTCCCCCGAGTCTACACAGCCAAAAGCACCGTCATGCCTAGGGAGCTTCTCTTTGCTTCTGTGTATCGGTGCAGGATTCGTGCTAATCGGCGTGATCATGCTAATCGTGCGGAGACGGCATGCCGAGTAAGAGGCCATTGTCCTGGATTGGGCTTTTGATAGTTGGTGCGAGTGCTCTACTCATCCTGGCGGTATTGTTCGGCATCGGACGTCCTGCAATAGAAAAGCATCTCGCACAGAATGCCACGAGCCCGCCAACACGCCACCCAACAGCCGTTCCTCCGACCAAAACACCGGAACCGCTGATTCCAACGCACACGCCAACCAAGATGACCACAGCGACCGATACGCCAACGCCATCGGCAGAACCGATAGAGACGACAGAGACAGGACCTACAGCTACCGATGCCCCTCCAACCCCCATCCCCAGTCCCAGCCCCAGTCCCATACACACCGTGGCGCCACCTTCCACCGACCTATGGCAAAGCCGCGCCCGGTGGGGAGTGGGAGTAGCAACAGGATCAATTGAGCATTACAACGTAGAACCGCTGCGCTTGGGATGGTACGTGGACTGGAATACAAATCCAAGCCCAGCCCGACCAGGAGGTGTCGTGTACGTCCAGATGCTTCGATTGCGGGGAGGAGGCTTGAGCCCTGACGTGGAGACCATCGCTACCATCGCACGCGCCAACCCCGGCTCGTTGTGGTTGGTAGGCAACGAGCCAGATGTGAAATGGCAAGACAACACAGAGCCTGCAACTTACGCTAGGCTGTACCACGAGGCTTACACCGCGATCAAAGCAGCAGACCCCACTGCACAGGTGGCCAGCGGTGGCGTCGCTCAACCGACACCGCTGCGCATGCGGTATCTGGACGCCTCACTCACGGCATATAGAGACCAATTCGGCACAGAAATGCCGATGGATATTTGGAACATACACAACTTTATCTTGAGAGAAGAACGGGGCTCCTGGGGTGTGGACATTCCGCCAGGGTTGCCGGATGACCGCGGCATGCTCTACGAAGTTGACGATAACGACAACATTGAAATTTTCCGGCAGCAGATTGTGGACTTTCGACGCTGGATGGCAGAGCGAGGATACCAGGATTATCCTCTCATCGTCTCCGAGTATGGCATTCCAATGCCGGAGGATTATGGCTTTCCACCGGAGCGGGTAGTATCTTTTCTCAAAGGCACATTTGATTTCTTTTCAACTGCCCAAGACCCAGCATTGGGCTATCCACAGGATAGCTATCGTTTGGTACAACGCTGGTGTTGGTACAGCTTGGACGCTCCAGACGATTATTACCCACAAGGCAGGCTCTTTGATCCTTCTACAAAGCAGCTGACGGCAATAGGACAAGGGTGGGTAGAGTATGTGAGGGAACATTGAACTCGGCTACAGTCAATTGAAATGAACAAGGAACAACAATTAAACTCAAAACCCAGAGTCAAACAGGACGCTCTGCTTCTTACCCTTGTTGGAATCATACTCTATGTGTCAACCTTGGCTCCTACTGTCCTGTGGATCGATGATGCGTGGTTGCAGATGAATGCGGCATTGGGAATCCTACAGGGCAGCGCAGGCAGCCACCCTCTGTGGGTGTGGGTTTCTCACCAATTCACCAAGATTCCTGTGGGAGATATCGCAGGCCGGGTGAATCTAGTCTCTGCTATCTTTGGCGCCCTGACCCTCGGTCTGCTCTATCTAATTCTGCGAGAAATAGGGGTAGAGCGAGGCCCCAGCGTGTTGGCAACTTTGGCTTTCATGGTCTCGCACACATTCTGGAGCTATTCTGTTCGCGCGGAAGTCTATACGTTGACAATGACCCTGATGGCCTTGTTAGCCTGGGCCGGTTTGCGATGGTATAATACTGGGCGGCAGGCTTATTTAGTAGGAGCGGGTTTTGTCTTCGGGTTAGGCTTGACAGCCCACCTGATAGTTGTACTGTATGTCCCTGCGCTGCTTTGGCTAGTGTGGCAAAGACGGAATCAGCTAAGCATGCTAGGCGGTCTGTACTCCAGTGTTGCAGTGGTAGTAGGTACTGCGCCTCTGGTCTACCTCTTGGTCCAAGATGCAATGACTATGGAATTGAACGCGCAGGAACTGATTCGCTGGGCTGTGTTCAGCTTTGAGGGATACGATTTCAGCAGCGCCTTTTTTGATTTCTCATTACGTCTCTTTCCATCAGATTTGTTCAACTGGCTGGCTTTTCTGGCAATCCAGTTTGTAGGGATGGCAGGCATCTGCGGGATTATCGGAGGCATCAAAGTATGGCGGATAGCTGGGCGCGATTTAGCCCTGTACTCACTATTGCTCTACTTGGGCGTGATGCTCTTTGCTTTCGCTTATCGAGTGGGGGAACGATACGCTTTTTATCTGCCAAGTTATTCACCCTTTACCATCTGGATTGGCTTTGGCTTGCAATGGGCAAGAGAATGGCTATCTCGATTTAGAACCGGGCTTGGAAAACAGCACTGGTTTCTGGCAGCAGTTGCTGTCCTCATCGTGAGTGTTCCTGTCATATCCTATCGCATTTCTCCCGAGTTAGTCGCGCGTGGAATAACATTCCGAGATTCTCGACACGTACCAGGTCCAAATGGGAAATATTTCTTCCTATGGCCACCCAAAGTAGGATATGACGATCCACGAATCTACGCAGAAAAGACCTTGGACGCACTTCCTCCCAATGCAGTTCTTTTAACCGATCCTATTTTAGCCAACACCCTCCTTTTTCTGCAAAAAGTGGAGGGAGTTCGCACAGATGTGAACGTGCGATATTGCTGTTGGGATATAGAGACTGTACTAGAGGAGGCAGGTGAGCGCCCCCTGGCCCTGGCAGATGTAGCTCCGGAGATCTATCCAATTGAACAGTTAAGTGAAGAGTATGAAATAAAGCCACTCGGATCAGTCTACTTGTTAATCAGAAAACATCCCTAGTGCGCTGTCATCAAGTAATTCAATAACGATAAGGAGTTTTACCATGCATAGCATTTCGAGATTAAAACAGTTGGTAAGTGTGGTTGTTTTTACCCTTGTGTTAGTCGCTATCCTTTTCCTCGCACTCTGTGATAACTCCCAGATAGGAATTGCGGCTCCAAGAGAAGTGAACGGCGATTCCAAGGCCGAAACCCTGCTCTCGACAACAGCATTGACTCCCCAGCTCTACTTGCCCTCCATCTTCAGGAATTACGTTATTCCCGCGTATCGTTTCGGCTATTGCAGTACAGGAGGTCCTATTACTCAATATCCTTCTATCAGTCAATTACGAGCAGGATGGTATGTCAATTTTGGGGTACGGACGACCTCCTCACACCCACAGACAATGGAATATGTGCAAACAGTACGCATACATCAACTCACAGAATGTTGGCCAACACGCATCCGTGATCGAAGCGCTTGCCCTTACACGTTACCGTACTCGTACACCCTCATCAATCCTGAAAACACCTCACAACTAGTGACTGCGGTTCAAGCTAATCCAGGGGCTCTGTGGCTTATCGGAAATGAAATGGATCGGTACGATTGGGAAGGAAGGGGGCAAGACGAAATGCTACCAGAAGTCTACGCCCAAGCGTACCACGATCTCTACTACTTGATCAAAGGGACAGATCCAACGGCTCAAGTTGCTATAGGAGGTGTTATCCAGGCCACGCCGGCTCGGTTGGAGTATTTGACAAAGGTCTGGGACACCTACCAAACTTATTGGGGAGTAATGCCAGTAGATGTATGGAACGTACACAACTTTATCTTCAAAGAGAGATGCGATGACTTTGGAGCCGACATTCCACCGGGATGTACAGATGCAGTCTGCACCAGAAATGATGAGGGGGAAATCTGTTACGGAAAGATATACTCTGACAATAAACATAACAGCTTGGGGGTTTTTGATCAACAAATCCGGGCTTTTCGCCAATGGATGAAAGATCGAGGCCAGCAGAACAAACCTTTGATCGTCTCAGAATATGGGATTGCCTACTTCCACGCGGGTATGGAGGACCCTAATCTGGTAAAGGATTTCATGCTGGCAACTTTTGATTACTTTATGAACACCAAGGATTGCAGTCTAGGTTACCCCGCAGATGAGTGCCGCCTGGTACAACGGTGGGCTTGGTATAGTCTGGATGATAACAATCCCAATATAAACGCATATTCTTACCTGATAGACCCAAACACCTCGCAAATGACCTATCTTGGCGAGGCGTTTGCCGACTATGCAGGAAACCATTTGGGGACTCCATGAACCAGTGAGAGTTTCATATGTGGGCACAGCGCGGTTCAGAAATGACGTAGGAGCATGGTACTAGTTAGAATTTCCCATTGAAAAATCTCCTCTTCTGCGGTATCCTATAACCAGAAGGAAACTGTGGAGGTCATCAATGAGAGCCCACAAACTCATTCTCACGCTTGGCTTATGCGTCTTGCTTTGTTCTCTTTTAACTTGGACGGTCGATGCTCAAACACCAACCACATTTGTTCGAGCAAAGGCCCTTGACCTTGAAGACGAAGCAAGCAGCGTGGCAGCCGATTGGCTAGAACCACGCGGGCTGAATATCGTGGACATGGTAGGTTTCGTGCCGAAAGAATACCTGGAAGGCGTAATCATCTCCTACACTCCCGGCTATGGAATCCTCACCTACGAATCAGGAGAGAGAGTCGAGAATACCGTCACTGTCACGGCGAGAGTTTTCCCTCGCTACATCGTAACCGACGGGGGCTGGAAAGCAACCATGTTCGGCTGCCTGGGACAACCAGCCCGCATAGATCAATGGGGATCGACCTCTCCCCCCACGACGATGCGCGTGTATCACGATGGACAGGATGTAACCGATCAAATCGACTATCTCACCTACGTCCCGGATGGTCAAAGAAAACCGATCCGCGACCCCCAATCATCGGAATGGGCGAATGAATACAGATACTGGGAGTCTGCCCTCCTCCAAACCGAAGGCCGGTTTACACCTGACGGCGAGCTGAACGTTCCCGCTAACATGGGCTGCGAGTTCGTTATAGAAAGCCAAGACTATAGAGAGCTAACAGCCGTCTTTGTAGCACAGGTAGAGAGTCGCGTTTCGATGGATGTAGTGGGAACGGAAGAGTTCACGTTCCACTCTTACCTCGGAGCCGGGTACTTTGGGTTGTTCTCCTCTCTGGCAGAGCAATTATCGGACTACAGCGACGAAGGCGGGCGGCATGACAAATTCGACCTGAATGTTCCTGCAGAAGCCGACTACTTCTTTCTGCGCTTCCCGCCGATGCTCGTAGACCTATACACAATGTTCTCGGGTAATCCCGGCGGTAACGTCGACCGTCCCTCGGGGGGAACGTACCGCATATGGGGGCCTTCCACCGACCACGTCAACACGATGGGCCTGCCGCTCCATGGCCAGTGGACGGACCTGGATCGAACAGATGATGATGCCACCTATCTACCGTACTTTGATGAGCCAGACCGACTATCCTGCCCCGAGTACCTCGTCCCTGCCGGCGTGGACTATAATCCGTGTATGATTTATGGCGGCTGCAGCCCTGAAATCCTCGAGGCCATTTGGAACACACCGATGACCATGACGATGGTCTATTTGCGCGTCACACGGACCAGTACAGGCTTAGAACGCATTCCGCTCAGAATGGTGGGACCAAAATGGCCGCCCGGTGACGCGACAGCGGACGTAGGTAGGGAGCAAGCATCGACAAATACTATGGAGCCACTTGAAGACAAAGAGGCCTCGGGAATTATCCCGGACCACACCACCGTGTTGACCCACCACGTCTACCTTCCCTTGATACTCAAACCTGCACTTCCTCCAGACGATCCCACAGGC
>CAZKDJ010000040.1:0-26157 GCA_964551295.1 uncultured Anaerolineales bacterium
ACCAACACGCTCACCAAAGTGACCAGCAATTCCGAGCCCCAGCGGATGCAGACCGTTCCAGTCTGGTGGACTGTTCCAGCCCGCACGATCACCGACACCACCCAATGGCAGACCTTCCTGCCGTTCATCGCTGCCAACTTCTGTCCCGTCTCCTCCGCGGTGCCGTCCCCCTTCTCACTCCAGATCGCGGCCCTGCACCAGGTGACGGGCACGACGGCCACAGGAGACCGTATCGTGCGCCCGATGAGCGAGGCCGAGTGGCTGGCGGTGTACGACGAGGCCTTCCCCACCCTGCTGGAGGCGCTGGAGGAGAGCGGGGCGGGCTGGGCGCGGGTGCGCGTCAACTGGTCGTGGATCCAGCCCGATCCACCGCCGGCGAATTACGTGTGGGGGCCGTACCACGACGACAAGCTGCGCCAGGTAGCCGAGACCGGCGTGCGCTTGATCGCCATGGTGGCCGACGCGCCCGACTGGGCAGCCGACTCGCCCTGCGCCCCCGTCCATCCAGAACAGTTGGACGAGTTCGCCCAATTCCTGACCGACCTGGTCGACCGCTACAAGCAGCCGCCGTGGAACATCCACCACTGGGAGTTGATCAACGAGCCAGACTACACCTGGCCCCATGGTTGGCTCGGGGGATTGGGTTGTATGGGCTACGACGGCGACCGCTACGCGGACATGCTGGCAGTGGCCTACCCGGCCATCAAGGCCGCCGACCCAGGGGCGACGGTACTGATGGGCGGCGTGGCCCACGACTGGTTCGTCGAGTACGACGGACCGTTCTATCGCTATTTCCCCGACGACGTGATGGCAGCCGGGGGCGGCGATCACATCGACGTGCTCAATTTCCATTACTTTCCCGACTTTCACGCCGAGTGGGAACGCTGGGATCCCAATAGCGAGGACCGCCGCCGTGGCTGGCTGCCCGCTCCCACCTGTGGCGATCTGTTCGACGGCCAGGGCACGGCCTACGAAGCATGGGGGATCGACCTGATCGCCAAGACGACCCACTTTCGCAACCGCATGGCCGCCTGTTTCGGGGTGCACAAGCCTGTGTGGGTCACCGAACTGGCCGAGCACGGCTACTCCAACAACCCCGCGTCGCTGGTGCAGCAGGCGCGCTACGTGATCCAGGGATACGCCCGGGGGCTGGCCGCCGGCGTGGAGAACATCACCTGGTACGCGCTGGTCACAGTCAACGATGCCCATGAGCATGGGTTGCTGTTCGACGATTTCACGCCCAAGCCGGCCTTTTACGCCTACCAGACGCTGACGGCCGAGCTGGCAGGCTACACCTACGCACGCATGCTGAGCGTACCTGGTGTGGAGGGTTACGTCTTTGCTACCCCCTGCGGGCGGGAAAAGACGGTGGCCTGGGGCAGCGGCACGCTGGCCTTCGCGCCGGCCGGACAGTTACGCGTGGTGGACCGCCAGGGGAACGAGACCTTCGTCGTGGATGGCGGCCCAGGAGACGCAGACGGGGCGCAGAATGGGGCGGTGAAACTGGGGTTGACGGCAGATCCGGTGTTCGTTTCGGTGCAGTAGAGAGGGCATTTGGAATAAGGAATCCGGCAAATCGAAAAACGGTATCCAGTGCGATTGCCCTATCGCCCATGCCAGATGATCCATTCGATGCTATAATAAGGCTGCGTTCAAAAACAGGTTCGTATTTTGGCACAGGATCGCCTCGGTGCAAGGGCAAAAGAGTGCAAGGTAATTCTTGAACGCTTCCTAAGCTCGTATGAATCGGCAGACCTTTGAGCGCCTCGTGGCTCAGGCCATCGACGGCCTGCCCGAGGAATTCCGGCAGAAACTAGATAACGTCGAAATCGTCGTCGAGAACTGGCCGGATCGGGAGACGATGCGGCTAGCCGGCGTGCGCCACCCGGCACAGCTCCTCGGTTTCTATCACGGCGTGCCCCAGGTGAAACGCACGCACAACTATGGCTTGATCCTACCGGACAAGATCAGCATCTACCAGCGGCCCATCGAGTTGCGCTGCCGCACCATGGCGCAGGTGCGGGCGACGGTCAAGCGTGTCTTGCGCCACGAGATCGCCCATCACTTTGGCATCAGCGACGAGCGCCTGCGAGAGATAGGGGCCTATTGATTAACAAGGCTGTAACCAACCTTTAACCCTCTCCGCGACGCTATGCGCTACAATAGTCTAGATCCCAAGCGATTTTGCCGCTTCTAACGACCGATAGTATAATATGCTCACAAGGAGATTGAGGAGTGGTTCAAAGCGGCGGCCCAGCCAGGTATCCCGATATAGAGGCCCTACGGCCAGTATTCCCCGTCACCAAACACTGCACCTATCTGAATCACGCAGCCGTTGCTCCGCTTTCCAACTCTGTGCGCGCCGCGATGTCCAAGCTCATCACCGACAGCGGCGTGATATCTGGGTGCGAGTACAGATATGAGCACCTTTCCAAAGACCTACGCGCCGTGCTGGCCTGGCTGATCAACGCAGCGCCGGAGGAGATCGCTTTCGTCCAGAACACGGGCTCTGGGCTCAACGTCGTCGCCAACGCCCTGCCGCTGCAGGAGGGCGACAACGTCATCTTCTGCGACATGGAGTTCCCCGCCAACGTCTATCCCTGGGTAAATCTGCGGCGAAAGGGCGTCGAGGAGCGGTGCATCCCCAACGATCGCGGCGGGCTGACGGTCGACGCGCTGGAGAAATACGCCGACGCACGTACGCGCGTCGTGACGGTCAGCTCTGTCGAGTTCCTTACCGGTTTCAAGAGCGACCTTCAGGCACTGGGGACGTGGTGCAAGGAACACGGGACCTACTTTGTGGTCGACGCCATCCAGTCGCTGGGGGCAGCACCCCTGGATGTCCGGGCCTGTCATATTGACTTTTTGGCCTGCGGCGGCCCCAAGTGGTTGATGGGGCCTCCGGGTATAGGCTTTGTGTATTGTCGCCACGATCTGCTGGACGAGCTCGCGCCACCCTTTGCCGGAAGCCTCAGCGTCGTCGGCTGGGAGGATTGGCGTAATTACGATTTTACCTTCTTGCCCGACACACGCCGCTTCGAGATCGGCACGGAGAACCTGATCGGACAGGTCGGGTTGCTGGCGGCGATACGTTTACTGATGGAAGTCGGCATCCCGGCCATCGAACGCTGGACGCTGCACCTGACCGATCTGCTGATCGAGGATCTGCAGCAGCGTGGCTATGCCATCGCCAGTAACTTGGCACGCAAGCGGCGTTCGGCCATCGTTTCTTTCGGCGTCCCCGGCGACGTAGACGAAGCCTTTCAAAAACTGGCCGACGCCAAGGTCGTGGTTTCAAAACGCGAGCAGTACATCCGCGTCTCGCCGCATGGCTACAATACGGAGGATGAAATCGCGCGCGTTGGCCAGGTATTAGGAAACGCAGATTAATCAGGAGTAAAGTTATGGCACAGAACAAATCGACTACCGCGCCAAGTAGCACGTTCAAGCCGTCGATGCCCACCTCGATCAAGGATACAGGCCTCGGGCTCGGCTTTCTGACCGACTTGGCGCTCAAGATCATGTACTTTGAGGGAACCCTCTCAGGCTACGAACTGGCCGAGCGGATAAGGCTACCCTACCCTGGCGTGGTCGACCAGACGCTGGACTTTCTCAAGCGTGAGAAATTGGTTGAAGGAAAAATTGGAGGTGGGGGACTCACAGAGGCCGCCTACCAGTACGCCATCTCCCTGAAGGGACGCGCCATGGGCCGCGAAGCGCTCGACCGCAGTCAATACGCCGGCCCCGCGCCCGTCACCCTGGACGTCTACTCCAAATCCGTGCACGAGCAGACGATGGGCAACGTCGTCGTCCACCAACGCACGATGCGCCAGGCGCTATCCCACCTGGTGATCAACGAGGAAGCCTTCGCCCAGTTGGGTCCGGCCGTCAACTCGGGCCGGTCTGTCTTTCTCTTTGGCCACCCGGGCAACGGCAAGACCGCCATCGCCGAAAGCATCGGCGAGATGATACTGGGCGACGCGATGTACATCCCCTACGCCGTCGAGATCGGCGGCCAGATCATCCGCGTTTTCGATTATATCAACCACAAAGTGGCCGAGGATTCGGCCAAGAACTATGACCCGCGCTGGGTGCGCATCCAGCGCCCCGTCATCATCACCGGCGGCGAGCTGACGCTGGAGACGCTCGACCTGGTGTACGACGAGACTAACAAGTTCTACGAGGCGCCCTTCCAGATGAAGGCCAACGGCGGTTTGCTACTGATCGACGACTTTGGGCGCCAGCAGGCCCGCCCCCGTGACCTGCTCAACCGCTGGATCGTTCCTCTGGAAAAACGGGTGGACTTTTTGACGTTGCACACCGGCCGCAAGATCGAGATTCCCTTCGACGTGCTGATCGTCTTTTCCACCAACCTCGCTCCGCGCGACCTGGTGGACGAGGCCTTTCTGCGGCGCATTCGTCACAAGATCGAGATCAAAGACCCTTCGTGGGACGAGTTTCGCGAGATCTTTCGGCGGATATGCGAGACTAGAAAAGTGCCCTACGACGACCGGGGACTGGCCTATTTGATCCAGGAACATTACCTCAAGCCCAACCGTGCCAAGCGGGCCTGCCACCCTCGCGATATCGTGGATCAATTGATAGACATCGCCCGCTACATGAACGTGCAGCCGGCGCTGACCAAGAGCCAGATCGACCACGCCTGCGACGCCTACTTTGTCGAGATTTAGGGTGGTAATTGGTAGACTGGGAAACTAGTACACTAGTCATCGCCCATCGGGGAGCCAGCGCCGTCGCGCCGGCCAACACGATGCCTGCCTTCGAGAGGGCCGTCGAACTCGGCGCCGACGGGATCGAGTTTGACGTGCACCTCTCCGCCGACGGCGTGCCGGTGGTCATCCACGATTTTGCCGTCGACGCGACCACCGATGGCAGTGGCCGCGTGGCGCAGATGACCCTGGCTCAACTCAAGCAACTCGACGCGGGCTCCCACTTTGACTCGGCCTACACTGGCGAGCGCATCCCCACGCTGGAAGAGGTGCTGCAGACCTTTGAGAACCGCCTGCTGCTGAACGTCGAGCTAAAAAGTGTCAGCCTGCGCGATAATGGACTGGAACGAGCGGTGCTCGCTTTGGTGGCGCGATACGAGCTGGGAAGCCGCGTGCTCCTTTCGTCCTTCAATCCCTTCTCGTTGCGACGGGCCAAACAGATCGCCCCCCACGTTAGAGCGGGTTTGCTCTACGCTCCCGACCTGCCGCTCTTCTTGAGCCGCGCATGGCTGGCCCCCCTCTTCCCACACGAAGCGCGCCATCCCGAGCACACCATGGTTGACGCGCGCTATATGACCTGGGCGCGCCGCCGTGGCTACCGGGTGAACGCCTGGACGGTGGACGACCCGGACGAGATGCGCCGTCTGATCGGCCTGGGCGTGAACGGAATTATCACCAACGTCCCCGATGTGATGCGGGAGGTCCTCAAGAAGAGTCGCCGCGAGCTGCATTCACCTTGAATGACAAAAACCGTCCTTCCCCCTCCCTCTCGCGCGTCCTCGCGCTCCCTCCCCCTCTTTGGGGGAGGTTAGGTGGGGGGACAGCTTCTATTTTCGGAGCAACCTGATGAGTTTGACGAAAGATGACCCCGCGGGTTATCGGGCCCGCTCGTTGCACATCGCCCTTCTGCTGACCGACATGCTGGGCCACGTCCACCCATTGATCTTCACGCCTATCTGGCTGGCGCTGGCTGTTGCGGCAGGCTGGACGTGGAGGACCAGGACGAGCCTTGCCCCGACGGTCGTGATTGTGTCGTTAGCGTTCACCGCTGCTGATACCGCCAGCTTGATGTTGTTGCCCCGTTTAGGGCGCTCCTATGGCCCCCCTACCCCGCCTCTGCTGGGGTTGACCATCGTCCGCACGATCCTGACCGCCGCGCTCGGCCTGCTGTGGCCCACGCTCCCCGGTCTGTGGCTGACCGCTGCACTACAATTCGCCATATTCGCCGTCGCCACCTATGCCACCTGGATCGAGCCCTTCCGCCTTGGCGTCACGCAGGCTGAACTGCGCTCTCCCAAGCTGAACGGTCACCCACCGCTGCGCTTGCTCCACATCAGCGATCTGCACGTCGAGCGCATCACTCCCCGCGAACGCGAGCTGCTGCGCCTGGTCGAGGAGT
Organism: uncultured Anaerolineales bacterium; assembly: GCA_964551295.1. Lineage (GTDB taxonomy): Bacteria > Chloroflexota > Anaerolineae > B4-G1 > B4-G1 > JAFGED01. Next base: position 6,130 of record CAZKDJ010000040.1, read on the forward strand.
CGGCTCCAGACGTCATCGTCCTCACGGGCGACTATCTCAACCTATCGTCGGTCTATGACACCCACGCCCACGCTGAAGCGCGCGACCTGCTGGCGCGCCTGTGCGAGATCGCCCCCGTGCCCGTCTATGCCATCACCGGCAGCCCGCCGGTGGACCGCTCTGACATCGTGCCCTCTATCTTTGACGGCCTGCCCATCACCTGGCTGCTGGACGAGATGGACGAACTGCGCGTCAACGACCACACCCTGCGGATCGCCGGCCTGCGTTGCACCCGCGAGCGCAAACTCGACGGGCCGCGCTTGCACGCGCTATTGGACGGCAATCCCGGCAACGCGTTCACCCTCCTGCTCTACCACTCTCCCGACCTGATGCCGGTGGCGGTGGAGATGGGCATAGACCTGTACCTCTGCGGCCACACGCACGGCGGGCAGATTCGCCTGCCCGTGTTCGGTGCGGTGATTACCAGCTCCGATTTCTGGAAGCGGTACGAGATGGGGCGCTACGAGGAAGGGAACACAACGCTGTACGTGAGCCGAGGGCTGGGGATGGAGGGCAAAGGCGCTCCCCGCGCCCGCTTCCTCGCCCCGCCGGAGATCGTCCTTTGGACATTATCTTCCAAAAAAGCCTGAGCGTATCCCGCCTGAGCGTACCACGCTCGTTTGCCCAACCTCGCCCGTGTGCTATAATTCTGGCGCCGAGGCCCAAGCATGAACCAGACGCCCAGGGAATGCCTAAACGATCTTGAGGCACACCTAAATCCCCAGCAAGAGGATCGGAGAGAGTGAAGAAAAATACACTCGGAGCACAATTGTATACGGACTGAGCTGATAAAAGGAGGCAAAGGTGAGCGAAGGCAAAGTAAGTTTGGCGCTGATTGGCGTAGGAAACATCGGCAACCTGCATCTGCAAAACATCCAAAAACTGGACCAGGTAGAGCTGGCGGCGGTGTGCGACATCGTCCCCGAAAAGGCCAAGACCGCCAGCGAGACGTGGGGCTGCCCGGCGTACACGGACTCGCAGACGCTGCTAGAAGATCACATATGCGATGCCGTCCTGATCGCCACCCCGCATTACGATCACACCACCATCGGGATCGCGGCCCTCGAGGAGGGCTATCACGTGCTGGTAGAAAAGCCCATATCCGTACACAAGGCGGATTGCGAGCGGCTCATCGCAGCGCACGAACGTGCGGCGCACAAGGACAAGAACCTGGTCTTTGCCGCCATGTTCAACCAGCGCACGGATCCGCACTACCAAAAGATCAAGCAACTGGTGGAAGCGGGCGAACTGGGCCGGTTCTTGAGGATCAGTTGGATCATCACCGATTGGTTCCGCACCGAAAACTATTACGCATCCGGAGGCTGGCGGGCGACCTGGGCGGGGGAAGGTGGCGGCGTGCTCTTGAATCAATGTCCGCACAACCTGGATCTCTTGCAATGGATATGCGGTATACCAACCCGGGTGCAGGGCTTTTGCTGCATTGGCAAACGGCACGGCATCGAGGTCGAGGACGAGGTGACCGCATATCTTGAATTTCCAGACGGTTGCACCGGCGTTTTTGTGACCTCGACGGGAGAGGCGCCCGGCACAAACCGCTTCGAGATCGCGGGCGATCGGGGCAAGCTCGTCCTTGAGGACGGGACGATCACGTTCGTGCGCAACGAGACCCCGGCCACCGAGTTCCTGCAAACATCCCAGGCTGCTTTCGCGAAACCGGACGTGGAAACCATCACCTTCCCAATCGAGGGCACGGGAGGACAGCACGCGGAGATACTGGAGAACTTTGCCGCCGCCATTTTGACGGGCGAAGAACTGATTGCCCCCGCCGAAGAAGGCGTACACTCCGTCGAACTGGGTAACGCGATGCTGTACTCGTCGCTCACCGGGCGACCCGTAGAACTACCGTTGGACGGAGAGGCGTTCGAGCGAGAGTTGAAGAAACTGATCGAGACCTCGACTTACGTAAAGGAAGAGGTGGTAGAGGCAGATGTGGATATGAAGGAATCTTTTTCCAAACCATAACAGGAGGCAAGCGCGATGTACCTGACAGGATTTGCAGACGAGGCGGCACCGGATATCGATGGGCAGATACGCGCCACCAAGGAACTGGGGTGGCAGACCATCGAAGCCCGCAACGTCAACGGAACCAATATCCACGACGTATCGGAAGAGGCATTTGAAGAGATCGCGGGCAAGCTACAGGACGCGGGCGTGCAGATCAACTGCTTCGGCTCTGCCATTGCCAACTGGGGCAAGCGCATCACCGACCCGTTTGACATCACGCTGGAGGAGGTCAACCAAGCCATCCCGCGCATGCAGCGGCTGGGGACCCAGTTGATCCGCATCATGAGCTATGCCGTGCTCGACGATCGCGAGCCGGATGACCAGATGGAGGAGGAACGCTTCCGGCGGCTGCGGATATTGCACCAGACGTTTACCGCCGCCGGGCTGACACCCGTTCACGAGAACTGTATGAACTATGGCGGCATGAGCTGGCAGCACACGCTGCGGCTGATCGAGAACGTGCCTGGGCTAAAGCTGGTCTTTGATACCGGGAATCCCGTCTTTACCGACGATCGCTCCAAGCCCAAGCCGTATCCCAAGCAGTCGAGCTGGGAGTTCTACTCCCACGTCAAGGAGCACATCGCTTATGTCCACATCAAGGATGGCCGGTTCGTCGAGGAATCGGGCGGCCTCTTTCCCAAGGTGGAATACACTTTCCCCGGCGAGGGGGACGGCGACGTGGTGCGCATCGTGCGCGACCTGCTTGAAAGCGGGTACGACGGCGGGTTCTCGATCGAGCCGCACCTGTCCGTCGTCCATCACGACGCGTCCGTCGTGTCTGAAGAAGAGCAGAGGTTCAACAACTATGTCGAGTACGGACGCCGCATGGAGCGCATCGTCAGTGAATTGAGCAACGAATAAACGAATATCCTGCGCTGTCCATTCGTTTATTCGTTCTAGATTCGATGACCGTTTGGTTGCCGAACGTCGTCCGTGTGCTATAATCCTGACGTGGAATATGAGGTGCAGAGGGTAAATGGCCGAGTACGGAGAATCCCTTAGCGAACGCGAGATAGAGATATTGCAGTTGGTGGCGACCGGTATCACCAACCGTCAGGTGGCCCACCAGCTCGATATCAGCGTCAACACCGTCAAGGTGCACCTGCGCAATATCTTTACCAAGCTGGGGGCCGAGTCGCGCACCGAGGCGACGATGATCGCCGTGCAGGAAGGATGGGTGGTGGTCGAAGGCGCCGATCAAGCGCTGCCGGCCGAAAGCGCCCTACCTACAGAGATATCCCAGCCCCCGCCGCCTCCCCTACCCTGGACCAAGCGCATCCTGCTGGTCTGTGCACTGCTGTTGGTGGTGAGCGGAATCGCCCTGACGTGGCCCACACAGCCTCAAGAGGGAAACGACGACGGTCTGCCGTTCAACCAACCCAGGGAGCAGCCACGCGTTGTCCTCTCCGAATCAGGCGAATCCCGCTGGCAGGAGCACGCCCAGATGCCCACGCGCCGGGCGCACCTGGCACTTGCCGCTGTCGATGGGCGCATCTTTGCCATCGCCGGTCAGGACCCCGAGGATGTCACGGCCGCGGTCGAGATATACGACCCTGCCGACGACATCTGGGCACGCGGCCGTGACAAGCCCACCCCCGTGACCTACGTCTCGGGCGCTGCCATTGGCGCGGAGGTGTACGTGCCGGGGGGATGCGACGCTGCTGGAACGCCGATGCGAACCGTCGAGGTGTACGACACCGCAGCCGACACTTGGCGGCAGGCCAATCCGCTGCCCAAGCCCCTGTGTGCCTACGCATTGGCGACGCTGGGGAAAAAGCTCTACCTCTTTGGAGGATGGGATGGGAGGCAGTACGTCGCCGACGTCTACACCTGCGATCCGCAGACAGATACGTGGGACGAGGCGACGCCGATGCCCATAGCACGTGGATTTGCCGCAGCCGCCCCTTTGAACGGCCGCCTCTACGTCGTGGGGGGATACGATGACGAGAAAGAGCTGGCCTCGTGTACCATCTACGAACCGGAGACAGACCAGTGGCGAGAATGCGCCCCCTTGACCGTGGGAAGAGGCGGTTTGGGACTGGTCAATCTGGACGAAAACCTCTACGCTATCGGTGGGGGCGGTTGGAGCAGCTACCTGGGCTTTAACGAACGGTACGACCCCGCCGAGGATGCTTGGAACGCCATCGAAACCCCTCTGATCGAAGCGTGGCGCAGCCCGGGTGTGGTGACGGTCGAAGACACCATCCACGCCATCGGAGGCTGGAGCGGCGGCTACCTGAGCCTGAACCAATCCTACGACCTACTTCCCTTCCGCGTGTTCATTCCCGTGAGCCAGAGATAGTCGGCCTCTCCCGATTGCACGCGAGGAGACAGAGCAATGGCCAGGCTAGACAAGATCCTGATCATAGACGACGACCCCAAGATGCGCGAGCTGCTGTTCGAATGTCTCGCTCCCCTGGGGTACGACGTCATCCAAGCCGAAGGTGGACAGCAGGCACTGGAACAGATCGAGGCCGAGCCGTTTAGCGTGGTGCTCCTCGACCTCATGCTGCCCGATATCGAGGGTATCAGGGTGTTCAGGGACATTCGCCAACAACGGCCCGAGACAGAGGTGATCGTGCTCACCGGCTACGCCTCGCTGGAAAGCGCCGTCAACGCCCTGCGCATCGGGGCCTACGATTACGTCACCAAGCCATTCGATGCCTCCGTCATCCAGTCCACCACCCGGCGAGCCGCAGAAAAGCACCGCTTCCGCCTGCGCCTGACCGCGTTGAACCGGGCCACCCAGGCGATGATTGCCACACTTGACCCGGATCAGGTGTTGAGGCTGGCCATGTCCGAGGCCAGGACCATGCTGGACGCCGAGGCGACGGCCATCTTTCTGCTCGATCCTGCCAGCGACGAGTTGCGGCTCGCCGCCTCCGCCGGAGCGAGCGCCGCCCTGCCCGTCGGCACCCGTGCGCCGGCAGATGCGGGCATCATCGGCTGGGTGGTGCAGAACGTGCAGCCCGCCACCGTCAGCGACATTCAGATCGATCCCCGCTGCTCTGGCGACCGGGTGTGTACGCTCGCCGGCCCGGAACCTCGCTCCCTGCTCGCCGTGCCGCTGACGTACCGGGAGAACACCATCGGCGCCATCGCGGCGGTCAACAAGACAGAGGGCGACTTTGACGCGCACGACCAGGAGCTCTTGAATACCCTGTCCGGTTCGACCGCCATCGCCATCGAGAATGCGCGCCTGTACCAAGCGGAGCGCGAGCTGCGCAAGCTGGTGGAGCAATCACAGATGCAGCTCGTGCAGACGGAAAAGCTCGCCGCCACCGGCCGCCTGGCCGCCTCGCTGGCCCACGAGATCAACAACCCCCTGCAGGCCATCCACAACAGCCTGCAACTGATGCTCTCCTTCCAATTGGAGGCCCAGGAGCAGCAAGAGTACCTAAAGATTGCCGACGAGGAGATCGAGCGGCTGATGAATCTGGTGGCCAGCATTCTCGAGTTCGCCCGGCCGCCGCAACGCGAGATGCGGACGACGAATCTGAACGACGTCGTCGAGCGAGTGCTGGCGCTGGCGTCCAAGTACCTGCAACACCGTCGCGTGGCGGTCAAGCGCACCCTCGCTCCCGATCTGCCGTCCGTCGTGGTGGCCCCCGACGAGCTGGAGCAGGTGTTCATCAACCTGGTGCTCAACGCCGTGGACGCCATGCCCGAGGGCGGCACGCTGCACGTGGCGAGCTGGCAGGGCGAGGACGGCCGCCTGGCGGTGGCCTTCTCCGATACCGGCCACGGCATCGCCCCTGAGGATCTCGAGCGTGTCTTTGAGCCCTTCTTTTCCACCCGTGAGGACGGCACCGGCCTGGGTCTGACCGTCAGCCACAATGTGATCGAACGCCACGGCGGCGAGATTACCGTCGAGAGCACCCTGGGCCAGGGCACGACGTTCACCGTGTGGCTGCCGGGGGCAAGATAGTGAAGCTACTGGGGTCCTGAACTCGTTCAGGCAAGGGCAAAAACAAGTTTCGGATTCTAGAACCCCCACCCTTGCGCAGGGGGCTTTTTATGCTACACTGGTCTCCGTTTCTCATGACAGATACTTCCACGATTCAGGCCGATTTCGATCGCATCGCCCTGATCTCGGGCGAGGGGTGGGGGCAAAACGGCCACTACCACGACTTTCTCCTGGCGCGCGTTCCCGCGCCCTGCGCGCAGGCGCTCGATATCGGTTGCGGCACAGGCACGTTCGCACGTCTCCTGGCAGAGCGTGCCGATCACGTGTTGGGCCTTGACCTTTCGCCACAGATGATCCGGCTGGCCCGGGAGCGCTCGCAGCAGTATCCCAACATCGACTTTCAGGTCACCGACGTGACGACGTGGACGTTCCCATGGGCGCACTTTGACTGCATCGCGTCCATCGCCGCTTTTCACCACCTGCCGTTGGACGAGATGTTGATCAAGGCGCGGGATGCACTCAAGGTCGGCGGGACGCTGCTGGTCCTCGATCTATACCAGCAGCAGGACCTGACCGACCTACTTGTGAGCGCGCTGGCGGTGCCGGTGAACCTCGTTCTGCGCCTGATCAAGACCGGCCGACTGAGGCAGTCACGCGAGGCGCGCCAGGCGTGGGCCCAACACGGGCTACACGAAACGTATCTCCCGCTGGCCCAAGTGCGGCAGGTGTGCGCACGCGTGCTGCCAGGGGCAGAGGTGCGCAGGCTGCTGTGGCGCTATTCGATCGTCTGGAAGAAAGGAGCTTGAGATGACACACCCGTTGGTTGACCAATTGCGTTTCGCCCGCAGCGAGTTGGAGCGCTGCCTGGCAGGCGTCTCCGGCGCGGACGCGCGCCGCCGGCTCGAGCCGATGAACTGCATCAGTTGGATCGTGGGCCACTTGGCGGCCCAGGAGCAAAAGTACTGGGTGACGTGGGCACAGGGCCGCGAGTTGATAGAAGGCCTGCAGGAATCGATGGGATATGGATGTGCCCCGAGTGCACCGCCGCTGGACGAGATGCGGGACGTGTGGCGCCAGGTAACCGCCGCAGCCGACGCCTACCTGGACACACTGACCTCGGATGTGCTGCAAACGTACTTTGAGTGGCAAGGCCAGCCCATCGGGGAGAGCGTGGGCACGTTGCTCCTGCGCAACATATACCACTACTGGTTCCATTTAGGTGAAGCCCACGCCATCCGGCAGATGCTGGGCCACCCCGACCTGCCGCAGTTCGTGGGTGACATGTCGCAGGCGCTGTATCGGCCCGCGTAGAAAGCTGAACACCAAGGTCGTGCAGTCCCGTTGCCCGCTGGAACCTTTGTGTGCCCCAGTTCGTCAAGACCTCACAAGGAGGCAGTGATGAGAAAACAAATGCTAATTACAGGATGTGTTCTGATGCTCAGCGCCTGTTGCCCACCGCAGGACACCGGCGGGGCAGAGCTGGGAAACCCGGCGTCCGTCTATTGCAAGGAACAGGGATATACCCTGGAGATACGCACGGACGAAGATGGCGGCCAGTACGGCGTGTGCGTCTTTCCCGATGGCACCGAGTGCGACGAATGGGCCTTTTACCGCGGCGAGTGTGGTCCCCAGGAGGAGGCGGAGCAAGAGGCGCAAGCACGGCCCACCGCAGCGCCCACGGTTGCGCCGACGGAGGAGATATGGGGCAATCCGGCGCAGCAGGCCGGGCTGGAAGGCACAGTGGAGATCGAGATCCTGGAGCTGAACATGGATGCATCCACCGGCTATGTCAGTCGGCTGACCATCTCTGATCCCGACGTCATCGCTCAGATCGTCGCCGCGCTCGATGTGGACCTGCGACTGCACGCGCGTGCCCGCTGTCCGTCATGGTACAGGCTGCACTTCCGCCTGGCCGATGGTTCGGTGGAGGCGTTGGACCTGGCGTGTGACGCCGAGAATCCGACCTTCGTGCGCGGCGGGCAGGACTTTTGGCAGGGGTATGATGCCGAGCTGCCGGCCCAACTCAACCCTCTGATCCAGGCTCAGTTGGCCGAGGCGCCGCGGGGGGGGGCCGAGGTCGTGGGCTGGTATGGTCACGTCGTCAGCCTGCCCCCGGACAGCGAGTACGACGACTATCTCGTCCTGGCGCCGGAGGGGGTCGGGGAGATTGGCATCGCCGGTGCGGACGAGGAAATCGAGGCCCAGATCGTGGCCCTGCGCGATCAGGCAGAGCCGGGCAAGTACGCCCACTTTTGGGGCACACTCACCTGCGACGTGCCCGATTACGGTGGCTGCCAGCTTTTGGCGACCCACCTGCGGGTCGGGACCGAGATCACCGAGCCGGAGCCGGTCGAAGGGTGGCATGGCGTCGTCGTCAGAGAGCCGCCGCTTTCCCAGTACGACGATCACTTTATCCTATCAGGTGATTTTTTGATATTCTACGGCATCGGCAGCACCGATCCCGCCATCGCTGCCCAGTTGGAGAGACTGCGCAACACGATGACCCCCATTCAGATATGGGGAGAGGTGACGTGTGGTGTCATGGATGTGAACGGCTGCACCATCGACGTCGCCCGCATCGAGATCACCGGCGAGCCCCTGATGGATGGGAGCGAGTGAGCGGACCCAGACCTCCGAGGTTTCTGGCGACCGCAGGTCGCACAACCTCGGAGGTCTTTTTCGTTTGACACCGGGCGCATTCTCTGCTAATGTTGTGCCGATAACGGGGAGGAGAGAGGACAATGCGCAGGTGGGTTTCTCTGGTTCTGCTAGGAGCGCTGCTGGCGCAGGTATCGTTGACCGTCGTACCGGCGTATGCTCAAGCTACCACAGTCCACGTCGTTCAGCGAGGCGAGACGCTCTATGGCATCGCCCGGCGCTATGGCGTGCCGGTGGGCGCGATCTGCGCGGCCAACAGCATCGCCAACCCACGCCTGATCTATGCCGGGCAGCGGCTGGTGATCCCCATCGCGGGCGGCGCACCTGCCCCGCCGAGCGGTTCCACCGCCGCAGCTACGCACGTCGTCCAACCGGGAGAGAACCTGTACCGCATCGCCCTGCGCTACGGCACCACCATCCCGGTGCTGGCCTCGGCTAACGGCATCTCCGAACCCACCCAGATTCGCGTCGGCCAGACGCTCGTCATCCCCGGCGGCTCGTCCGCGCCGCCGGTGCCCGGTTCGCCGCCGCCGGCAGCCGGGCAGACGCATACCGTCCGACGCGGCGAGACGCTCTCGGCCATCGCCCGGCGCTACGGCGCCTCTGTGTGGGTGCTGGCGCGGGCCAACAGCCTGGCCAACCCGGGGTTGATCGTGCCGGGGCAGGTGCTCGTTATCCCCGGCTCAAGCAACCCGGCGCCCGCCCCCGGTGGCGGCGGCAAGCGCATCGTGATCAATCTCTCGGAGCAGCACCTGTACGCCTACCAGAACGGCGCGCTGGTTTACTCATTCGTCATCTCGTCTGGTAAGGCCGGCTCGCGCACACGTACGGGCAATTTTAGCATCCTGGATAAATACCCCAACGCCTATGCCTCCACCTGGGATCTGCAGATGCCGTACTTTATGGGCATCTACTGGTCGGGGTCCTTGGAGAACGGCATCCACGCGCTGCCCATCCTTTCCAACGGACAGACGCTGTGGGCAGGATACCTGGGCACGCCGGCCTCCTTCGGCTGCATCATCCTCAGCACGGAGAACGCACGCACGCTCTACTACTGGGCCGACATCGGAACGCCGGTGGTGGTTCAGTACTAATAGAACTTGGGTCTAGAAGACCTCCGAGTTCTTAACAGGTCTCAAGGATACAACACGTCGATCACGACGCGCACGGGTTCCGTCAGGTAATACGCCTCGTACGCCGCTGGCTCGCGCAGGCCGATGGAAAAGCCGATGTGGGCGTCGGACTCGGTGGGGTAGCGGCCGACGCGGGTGACCACGGGGTTCTCCGGCGCGGCGATGGGCAGCCGCTCGCTGACGGGAAAGTCAAACAGGTACAGGTCGCTGATGATCAGGTCGATGCGCGCCGCGCCCCACGCCGGGTCGTGTCCCGAGGGGAAAGGGGTGGCGGCGTTATCCACCTCGATGGCTTCGAAGAAGGGGGCGCGATCCCGGGCCTCGGCCACCTCGATGACCACCCGGAAGCGCTCCTCGTGCGCGCCGACCCGCACGTCCGTCAGCGTCCACGTGCCACCCAGCGCCCCACCCTGCTTCTTCACCCCCACATAGTCCAAGCTTGGCACACTGGTCGGCTCGGAGGTTGGCGAAGGCGGCGCTGAGGTGGGGGAAGCGGCAGTGGGCTGAGGGGTCTGGGTTGCGGTCGGCAAGAGCGTGGCAGGCGGGGTCGTGGCGGTCGGCACGTCGCGCTTGGGTGCGCACATGCAGCCGGTGGCCATCAGGATCAGCGCTAGCACAGTGGCTTGGATTACTTGCTTGGTCATATCGCCTCCTCTCAGGCGTACACCCCCCGGTATTCCTCCGGCAGTAACTCGGCGATGCGGTGCATGATCAGATCGGTGTATTCTTCCAGCTTTTCCCCTCTCACGCGGCCGCTTTCGGGCAGGCGGAAGGGCTTGCCGATGACGACGCGGATGTCGGTGCGGCGCAACCGGGGCAGGTTTTTCTTGACCTTTTCCGTGCCCGCGATCCCGATCGGAACGACGGGCACATCGGCGCGGGTGGCCAGGTAAGCGATCCCCGTCTTGGCTTTTTGGAGCGCGGAGGTCTCGCGAGCGCGGGTGCCTTCCGGCGCCAGCCCCAGCACCTCGCCCTCTTTCTTCAACAGGTTAAGCGCCTTGCGCAGCGCTTGACGATCTATTTCACCCCGGCGCACCCAGATCGCTCCGCCTCCCGCCAGGATCGGGGCGTACAGTGGATTGCGCTTGTGCTTGGCCGCCGCAAAGGCACGGATGTTGTGCGGACACACGGTCGCCATCAGCGGGGTATCGAACATGGCCAGGTGGTTGATCGCCGCGATGTAGGGCGGCTCGGGAAAGTTCTCTTTCCCAATCACCTCCCGGCGCGATATCAGGGCGAACATGATGTTGAGCACGACGCGCATAAAGTTGAGGAATAGCGTAGTCAAGATGATGACTCCATTTCTGAACGATGAACTATCCGGTCGAGACGCTTCCCAGCGCGACGACGCTGAAATCAGCCGGGATGTCGCCATAACAGATGAGCAGCAGCGAAAACGGCACCGTCTCTCCCGACGCGAGGGGGGACTCTAGCGCCACTACCTCGTGCCGAAAGCCCGTCACCAGCCCGTCGGCGTCGTAGGTGGTGGCGATGACACTCACGCTGCCGGCAGCCAGATCGCCATCGTTATGCACCGTACCGCTCACCTCGAACCGCGGGCCGGCTGGCCGGCCCTGCGTCTCGACTGCCGACATAGAGACGTAGGAGGCGGCCAACTCTCCGGCTGCCTGCCCTCGTATGAGAGAAACCTGGGGAACGACCCGACCCGGCGGCGGGTCGATGAACAGCGCGCCAAAGGGCGCGCGCGCGCCTGGCGGGATCAGATCGGCGGCCACGAACGTATCCTTCTCGGCCACGCGCTGGCCGCCTGCGTCAAACAGTGTCACCAGCACATGCACATTGGTCACCGGGGCGGCAGTCATGTTGACCACCTCCCCCAGGCACCACAGGCTGCCGACGGGTGTCTCATAGCAAGCGACGCCCTGCACGTCGAACGGGATCGGCGTAGGCGTCGGGATTAACAAACTACCGGAGGCCTCCTCACCCTCCTCTTCCTCCCCGGTGGGAATGAGCACCTCCTGCCCCACGCGCAGGAACCGGGGATCCTCGATGCCGTTGGCCCGCTGGATTGCCTCCACGCTCACCCCGTACTCCTGGGCGATCTCCAGCAACGTGTCCCCCGATCGGATGACGTACACGATGGGCATGGGGCTGACGGTGGGCGTGGCCGTGTCGGCCAGCGGGAGGGCGGGCGCCGTGCCCGCCGGGCCGACGACGAGCGTGGGACCGGAAGGCGGCGTGTTCGTGGGCGATGGCCCCGGCGTCGGCTGAGGGGTGACCACCGTACCGCAGGCCGCCAGCGTCACGGCGAGTGATACGCAAAGGATGAGAATCGTCGCCTTATTCATTTGCCTGTCGCGGATTATACCATGACTGCCTTTTGTCAACGAATTGGGCAACGAATAAACGAATGGACAGCGCAGACATTCGTTTATTCGTTTCTCATTCGATGTCACTTTGGCGCCTCTCGTTCCTCGTCCGCCTCTGGCGTACGCCCCGGAGCCAGCGTCTCGGCCAGGCCGACCATCGCCTCCTCGAACCGCGCTTCGTAGCGCCAAAAGGCCCACCCCAGCACGGCTGCGCCGCCGATCAGGGGAATCCACGCCCACCACGGCAAGTCACTCGCTTTGGCTCCCACCCAACAGGAGACGAACACCCCCGGCAGTCCTCCCAGTGCCGACAGCACGCTCATGCGCAGGATTGGCAGCGGGCTGAGGCCAACCAGGAAGCAAACCACGTCGTCGGGCAGGAAGGGGAGCAGGAAGACGAGGAAGAAGAACATTGCCCCCCGACGGTGCGCTATGCCGTCCCATTTGGCCAATTGCTCCGGTCTGACCAGCCGCTCCACCAGCGGCCGGCCAAGCCAGTGCCCCAGCAGCATGGCCAGCGCCCGACCCACGATCAATCCGATCATGCTGTACAGCGTGCCCAACCACAGGCCGTACAGGTAGCCGTTTGCTATGCCGATAATCTGGCCAGGCAGGGGGGCCGCCAGCACCTGTGCGGCGTTCAACGCGATGCTGACCATGGGCGCCCACGGCCCAAAGCCGCGTATCCACGTCCGAACGCGCTCCTGGTTGTTGAAAAACTGCCACACCGGCTCGCGCCAGTACCACAGCGCCGCGCTGACGGCGAGGATGAACGCGGCCAAGAGCGCGATCTGTATCCACACACGCTTGTCGTTCCTGGAAGGGGTCACGATTGAGCCTCCGCCAGGGCGACCGGCAGAGATGGCTTCAATCCCAGGCTGAGCAGGAACCCTATCGCTACGAGCACCGTCGCTAATCCAAAGAGCACGCTGTACGAGGTCATCTCCAGCAGCCACCCACCGATCACGGGTACCACCGTCAGAATGCCCATGACAAAGTTACTGATACCGATGTAGGTCGGGCGCATGCCTTCCGGAGCGATCTCGAGGACATAGTTGAAGAAACCCATGAGCCACGCGCTATTGATCGTGCCGAGGGATACATAGACCAAGGGGTAGGCCGGGGCCAATTGACCGTCCGCCAGGTGCGCGACCAGCGCGAACAGGGGGCCCAGGATGGCCGCCGCGCTTCCAATGCAGATGACGGGGCGCGTCCCCCACCGCTCGCACACCCACCCCAGTAACGCGCTGGCCGCAACGCTCCCCATCGTCTGAGCGATGACAAAGCTGCCGACGATGGCCTCCGGCAGGGCCAGTTCTTTGGTCGCGTGCTGGACGTAGAACGGCGTCGCCAGCCCCATCATGGCGACCATGATGCGGCACAGCATCAGGTGACGGAATGCGGGGTTGGCGAACGGCAACTTCAGCCAGGCGATCAGCCGCCTGAAGCGGGGCTCTTTTTCGGCGGCCGCGTCCGTCTCCTGAGACATCGCGGTAGATGGAACTTCGCGCAGCAGAAAGAGCGCGACCGTGGAGGGAATGAGTAGCGTGCTCGCCAGGGCAAAGATCAGCGTATAGTTGCTCGGAAAAGAGAGCCGGCCCAGGATCTGCCCGATCAACACGCCGGCCCCGATCCCCGCCAGCCCACCGATGACCTGCGCCGTGCCCAGCAGCCGCCCGCGCCGCCGCGAGGGAATGGCCTGCGCCATGATCTCGAACCAGGCCACGCTCCCAACGCCATCGCTCATCGCCCACAGCAGGAGGCAGGCAAAGAACAGCACCATCATACCTGTGGGGCTTTTCTGCCCCAGCCCCAGGCCCAGCCCCAGCGCGATCAACCAAAACAGGACCCGGCCGCTGATCCCGGCGAGCAGGTAGGGCTTTTTGCGCGGTTTGTCGTTGACGATGCGGGCAGACACCAGTTGGGGCAGCAGCCAGCCGCCGCTGAACACCGTGCTGACCGAGCCGATCACGAGAGCCGAGTCGGTCAGCTCGCTGACGAACGCGGGCAGGATGCTGTTGGGGTTGAAAAAATTGAACGCTATGCTGAAAGAGACATAGTCCACCAGGAAAGCGCCAAAGTTCCAACGGTAATTGGGGGGAAAAGTTTCCGGATTTTCACTCACAGCGAAAGTGTACCACGAAGCCCCAGGCCGTCAAGGCGGTTGTCATTTGCGCGGATTTGGCTATACTTTTACTGCGTTGGGAGACGAACGACCATGACACAAGACCCGTTGATCTATACAATCGGCCACGCCAACCACGAGGTAGCTGACTTCATCGACATGTTGCGTCAGCACGCGATTTCCCTAGTCGTGGACGTGCGCAGCCAGCCTTACAGCCGCTGGGCGTCCCAGTTCAACCGCGAGCTTTTGGCTCACGATCTGGAGGTTGCCGGCATCGCCTATCGCTTTATGGGAGACGCCCTCGGCGGCCGGCCAACCGATCCCAGTCTGTATGATCCCGGCCAGGATCACCCCAACTATGCACGTGTGGCGCAGTCTCCGGCGTACCAGGCCGGGATCGATCGCCTGCTCGACCTGGCCCGCGCCGACCGCGTGGCCGTGATGTGCGGCGAGGGCGACCACCGTCAGTGCCACCGGCATCTGCTCATCACCCAGACCCTGCTCCGGCGCGGCGCGCACGTGCGCCACATCCAGCCGGACGGAACGACGGTCAAGGGCGAGCCGGTGGTTCAGCAGTTGTCGTTGCTTTGAAGGGGAGCGTCGTGGCCATCATCTATACCATCGGCTACAAGGGCAAGTCGCTGGAGGCTTTCATCGATCAACTGCGCGAAGCCGGCGTGGATGGGGTGATCGACGTGCGCCTGCGCAACACGTCCCACCTGGCGGGCTACACCAAGCGGGACGACCTGGCGTTCCTGCTGCGTGAGGGGTTCGGCATCGCCTACGAGCACCGCCCCGAACTGGCCCCCACGCGGGAGATATTTGAATCGTACCGGGACAAGGTGGACTGGGCAGCCTACGCGGCCGCCTTCCTGCCGCTCCTGGAGGAACGGGCCGCCGAGGAGATCGGGCGCGAGATACTGGCGCGATACGGCAGGCCATGCCTCCTGTGCTCCGAACCGACCGCCGAAAGGTGCCACCGCCGCCTGGTCGCCGAGTACTGGGCCGAACGACTGCCGGAGCTGACCATCGTACATCTGTAGGGCGGTTTTTCTAATCGCCTCGGTTCTTTGAAGCGCTCGGTCGGATAAGCAAATCCGACCTACCAAGGAGGGTATGCCAAAACAGGAGGTCCTCATTCTGGCGATGACGCGCATGCTCAGCGGCATCTGCACGGCCGGGGTCACGCGCGAGCCGGACCCCGTGACCGGCCTGCGCTGGGTGCGCCCGGTGCGCGAGTTCGACACCGTCTTGCCAGGCGACATGAGGGACGCCGACGGCCGCATGGTGCAGTGCTGCGACGTGGTCGAGCTGCACCTGCTGACCCCGCGCCCCGACCCGCCCCACGTTGAGGACTGGACCGCCGACTTTGTACGCCACAGGCCGCGAATGCTGCACCGCCTAGAGGGGGAGAAGCGGGCGCGCTTCTTTGCCCACCACCTCGACCGCGCGCCGGAGGACGTGCTCGTCCGCCACACCCGCTCCCTGTGCCTGGCGCAGCCCGAGCAGGTGTGGGCCCAGTTCTCGCTGGACGCCTACTCCGGCAAGTACGAGGCGCGCATGGGGTTCATCCTGGCGGGCGACGTGAGGTGTCCCCGGGCAGCGAGCCGGCGCGGCGTCGCCGTCACCGATCTCAAGTGGCGGGCGCTGGGGCGTGCCTGGCTGGGCGATTCGGGCGGCCGTCTGGTGCTGGATCACGACGCGCTTTTCGAGCGATTGAACGCCGAGGCGCTCTACCTGGCCATCGGGTTGAGCCGAAGCTGGCAGGGGCAGTATTGGCCGCTGGTCATCGGCGTGCACGCGGTGCCGGATTATGTAGAGCGAATGTGCGAATGAACGAATAAGCGAATGGAGGGATGAACGGATGGACGACGTATTGTCAGAGATTGGAATCGAACCCCGGCACACGGTTCGATTGGACAGCCACCAGCGCAGCCGCCTGCTGAATTTTCTCCTGCGCTGGGAGCGCGTCCAAGAGGCGCACGCCTGCCTCGACCTGCTCGTGCCGGCGAACCCCACGCTCGTTTCCCTGCTCGACCTGCGCGCAAAAGCGCTCCTGGCGCAGGGCCGCGCCGATGCTGCGCTGGCCGCGATGGAGCAGCGGTTGCAACTCGGGACCTCGCTCACGGCGCAGACACTTCTGGCCCGCGTCCACCTGGCGCGGGGCGACGCCGAGGCCGCCCGCCGGATCGCTCACGCGCTGGTCGAGGAGCGGGAGGACAGCGCGACAGCCTGGGCGCTGCTAGGCGAGGTCGAGCTGGCGCGCGGGGACAAGGGGGCCGCGCTGGCCGCCTACCGCCGCCTGAGCGACCTGAGCCCGCACAGCCGCGCCTACCTGCTGGGCATGGCCGATCTCTACCGCGCCTACGACGATTGGGTCACCGCCAGCGGCTACGTCGTGCGCCTGCTGCGCGTCGCCGACGAGGATAGCCCGCTACCCGTTCCCTATCTGCGCCGCCTGCGCGACTATTTCCGGGCCAGCGGCGAGGAGACTCGCGTCGCCGAGATCGAGGCGCAGCTGGCGCGGCGCTACGCCGCGGAGCTGAGCGAGTTGCGTGATAGCTTTGTCCCCGACCGACACCCGACTGCACCAGGCGTTCGCCCCGCCCCGCCACTGGGGCAGAAAAGGGAGAGAGAAACCGAACCGCTCCCCGCTTTCAACGAGATAGACGTCTCCGAGGAGGAGCGGGCGCGCATTCTGCAGGCCGCCGAGAGGCTGTTTGGCTTCGACGACCTGCTGCCCGGCCAACTGGAGACCATCGTCTGCGTCCTGCGCGGCGAGGACGTGCTGACCATCCTGCCCACCGGCGGCGGCAAGTCGCTGTGCTACCAACTCCCGGCGCTGATGGCCGAGCGCGGCACGACGTTCGTCATCTCGCCCCTCATCGCGCTGATGAAGGATCAGATCGACTCGCTGCCCGCCGGCCTGCGGGGCCGGGCCACCACCATCAACAGCAAACTGGCCGGGGATGAACTGCGCTACCGGTTGGAACAGACCGCCCAGGGCGCCTACCGCCTGGTCTATGCGGCCCCGGAGCGGCTGCGCCAGCCGACGTTCCTGCACGCGCTGCGGCGCGCGGAGTTGAACCGGCTGGTGATCGACGAGGCGCACTGCGTCAGCGTGTGGGGCCACGACTTTCGGCCCGACTACCTGGCCATCGGGCAGGCGCGGGAGGCGTTGGGCAGTCCGCCGCTATTGGCGATGACGGCCACGGCTCCATCGCGCGTGCGGCGCGACATCCTCAACCAACTGGGCGGTATGCGCATCGTCGCCGGGGACGTGACCCGGCCCAACTTGCAGTTGGAGGTCTTTTACGCGCGCGACACCGACGACAAGCTGCACCGCCTGCTGGCCTTTTGCTTAACCGAAGGCGGCAGCGGCGTCGTCTACGCCGGCACGCGTGCCCGCTGCGAGGAGTTGGCCGCCCTGCTGCGCGCCCGCGGCGTCGTCGCCGAGCACTATCACGCCGGGATCGGAGATCGCGCCCGGGTGCAGGACGACTTTATGGCCGGGCACACGCGCGTGGTTGTGGCGACCGTCGCCTTTGGCCTGGGCATCGACAAACCCGACATCCGCTTCGTCGTCCACTTTGTCCCGCCGCCCTCGCTGGAGGCCTACTACCAGGAGGCTGGACGGGCCGGGCGGGATGGGTTGCCTGCCCGGTGCCTGCTGATGTACGCCTCCTCCGACCGAGGCACGCTGACCCGCCGGCTGCACCAGGACATGCTGCCGGTCGAGTTCCTGCGCGCCGTCTATGCCGCCGTCAAACGCGGCCTGAATGGGACCTCGGCCGGGCTGGTCGCCCTGGGTGACCTGGAGCGCGACCTGCAGGCAGATGGCACGCGCGTGCGGGTCGCCCTGAGCCTGCTGGAGAAGGTGGATCTGCTGCGGCGTGGCCCCGACCTGCCCCGCGCCGCCATCGTGTGCCTGACGGCTGTAGGGCAAGATGACATCTTGCCCCACGACCTGACCGCCTTTTGCCAGGCCGCCCGGCTGCGCCCGGGCCAGCCGCTGACGCTGAACCTGATGGACGCGGCGCAGGAGGCCGGGCTGCCGATCGACGACGTAGAGCAGTTGGCGCTGGAGTGGGCCGATGCCGGCCTGCTGGACTATCGGCCGGCTGGGCGGGATATGGTATTGGAGCTGCTTCCGCCGCCGCAGGACGTCGCCGAGCGGATCGCCGCCCAGTTGGAGCGGTACGAGACGGTACAGGCCCAGCGCGTGGACGAGATCGCCGCCTATGTGCGGACGGTTCGCTGCCGCCACGGCCACCTCAACGCCTACCTGGGCGGCCGCACTATCGATCGCTGCACAGCCTGCGACAACTGCGTCGAGATCGCGCCGCCGCCGGACGCCCGTTTGCCTGACGAGGGGGAGCAGTTGCAGGCGATCCTGGGTTGCGTGGCGGCCGCGCCGTGGAGCTGGGGGCGAGTGAGCCTGGCGCGCATCCTGCGCGGCGACGAGCGCGCGCCGGCCAAGGCCCGCAGCCATGCCGGCTTTGGCACGCTGTCCTTTCGCTCGGGGACGGCGGTAAAGCGCATGCTGGCCCGTCTGGAGAGCGGCGGCTTTTTACAGGCGCGACGGCTCGACCACGGCGGCGAGGTGCTCGATCTCACGCAGACGGGCGAAGCGGCACTGCAGAACTATGCCGCGCTGGAGGACTTGGTCAGCGTGGCGGAGGAGCCGCCGTCGCGCAAGCCCGAGAAGGGCGAGGAGGATCTAGAGGTGGACGGCGCGCTGTTGCAGGCGCTGCGCGCGTGGCGGTCGGAGCAGGCGCGCGCGCGGAACGTGCCCCCCTACGTCGTCTTTCACGACAGGCACCTGCGCGCCATCGCCGCGCAACGGCCCACCACGCTGGAGGCGCTGGCCAAGGTGAAGGGGATCGGCCCCAAGAGGTTGGAGCAATACGGGGCCGCCCTGGTCGCGTTGATAAAAAATCACCAGAAGTGCAAATGACTCACAAGCTCAAGATCGATTGGGATGAGTTGGCGCTCGCATTCCAAACCAGCTCGATGGATATGCTAGAGGTGCGCAGTTTTCTCGACCTGGAGACGGGCGAGGTCGTCTCGATCTCTAGGGAGGCCTACGATTACCTGGAGGAAGAGCCGGGATACGAACTGCCGGAATGGATGCAGGAGGAGGTAAAAAAAACGGAGCAAATCGAGGAGGGCTATCCCAAGCGTTACGTCCGCATTCCGGGATCGGAAACCCACGAGGACTATCGCGACATGGAGCGCTTTACCACCACGGTGGAGAACGACCGCCTGCGGGAACGGCTGTGGCAGGCGATCCCGGGCCGGGGCGCGTTCCGCTACTTCAAGGACGTCCTGGCCGAGCACCCGGCCGAGCGGGAGCGGTGGTTTACCTTCAGCGATCGCTGCCTCTATGAGCGCATCTCCTGGTGGTTGGAGAGCGAGGACATCGAACCGACCAATCCCATAGAACTGCCGGAGGTAGCCGAATCCGAGGCAATTGATAAGGAGAGTCACGAGGCTTTGTTAGAGAACCTGACCTTTTTGGTCATCTACCTATCCTCGTGGGAGGAGACTCTCACGCCGCACCGTCCACCGGGCCTGGAAGGGATACCTTTTTGAGGTGCTGGATGCGCTGGAGGAGAAGGGCTACATCAGCCAGACGCGCCGCGCCAAGTCGCTGACGCTCACCAGTGAGGGTTTGCTCCGGGCGCAAGAAATCCTGGAACACCTGTAGGGCAAATTGGCAATTTGCCCTACACACTTTCGAGGCAAATCGGATAGGGTCTACTCAGATTTGTGGGGTAGCATAGCCGTGCAAGGAGGCGGATACGGGGT
>CAZKDJ010000041.1:0-25880 GCA_964551295.1 uncultured Anaerolineales bacterium
TTCCGAACACAACTTTGGTAGTCACCGCCACGATCTTGCGCCGTCTGCGGTGCTTTTTGACTTGAGCATACCGCAAGTGCTCGTCGGGCATCCAGCGATGCAGAATGCGTCCACTCTTTTCACTCAAATATCCGGGCCACCTTCCGCGGGCTCACTCCCTCGCACAGCGTCACTATGGCTCGCATGATGTCTTGTGCAGGTACACGGCTTCCGTAGAACACGGTCCCTAACGTTTCCTGAAAGTGCTTGCCGCACACGACACACTTCAGTTGTCGCCACTGACCGCTGCTTGGATGCCCATTGGAGATGATGTTCCCTCTGTCCAACCAGCCATAGTACTGACAACTCCTCTCTGGACAGAAGTGATTGCTGGTGTCCACCTCTGGTGGTCGTCCGCGCTCGCGCTCGATCTTCGCGGGTGGTTCCTTCTGCGTTCGTTTTTCTTGCTTTTCTGCTTCCGCAACACACCGCTTACAGATAGGCTGTCGTGTCAATTCTGCAAATGGCTTCGCCTTTTTGTCCCTCTGTGCTGGTTTTCGTTTCGCCCGCCATCTTTTCCGCAGCCGTTTCCACTCTCGAACAAGCAGAGGCCGATGCACGCCAACCAATAGACAAACCAACAATGCCACCAGGCAGACCCGGATCACGTTTTGTACGATCATTCACTCCTCTCCACAACGTTGTTGAATGACCGTACATCATCTTCGTCCTTGTGTCAATTATCCGCATCTTACTGGGAAAGCACCAACCGCGGAAGCACACAACAAATGTGCGTATCCGTGAATTGTCCCCACACACGTGGGGGTGAACCGAAGGGATACCGTAAACCCGCCGACGCCGTGAAATTCATGGAATGTTTGGAGAGGCTGTTTTGAGCGGTTCATCTCCAATAAGTCGATTCCGCCTTTTGCCTGAGATTCGCGGTAAAATGCCGGGAAAACGCCCCAAAAACCGGAATCGACTTTTTCGGCGTGCTTTGGGCCTCTAAACATTACATGATTTGAGCATTTTCAGATCGTGAGCGCCGGCGGCGTCAACGTGGCCGCCGACCTGACCGGTTGGATGCCCGAGGTCTCTGCCGAGCAGTTGCTGCAGTGGAATCCCCATGTCGTCATTCTGTTGAGCGGCGTCTCGGTGGATGAGGTGTTGAACGATCCTAAACTGGCCAGCCTCTCGGCGGTGAAGGCGAGGCGCGTTTACGCACTGCCGGAGAGCGGGTGGGACTTTTCGTCGCCGCGGGCGCTCTTTTGCATCGAGTGGCTGGCTTCCAAGCTGTATCCCGAGCGCTTTGCCGATGTGGACATTGAGGCCGAGGCTGACGAGTTTTACCAGAATGTCTTTGGGGTAGACTATACCGATCCGGCCCTGGCGGATGTGGGCGAGACGCGCACGATCACCGACATGGCCGGTCGCCAAGTAGAGATCCCGGCTAACGTCTCCCGCGTCGTCTCCCTGTTCTCCGACATCACCCTCTCCGCTTTGGTGCTGGGCGCCGAGGACAAGCTGGTCGGCGTGGACTCCTACGCGATGGAGAAAGAGAACTTTGCCCGCGTCTATCCGGTGGTGCAGTATCTGCCCGCTGCTGACGCTGCATCTGCCGCCCGAGCGGGTGGTGCGGTTTGCGGAGCAGGCCGGGTGTCACAACGTCACCTTCGGCGTCAACGAGCCCACCGTGGCGCTACCGACGCTGCTGGCGCTGTCGCCTGGCGTCTTTCCCTCCAAACCGGCTCGTTTCATTGAGCAAGCTGTTTGATCCAGGGAAGTGCGTATAGTACAATGACGACGCTCAACCCCCAGAGAAGGATCGCGACCTGGAGGGGTCTGTCTGTGAGGATGATCTCTTCCGGTTCGCCACCTATGCCTTTGACGTGGATCAGGTAGAGGTAGCGGAAGATGGCGTACAGGACGAAGGGGATGGTGAGCATCATAGAGTAGTCGACAGTGTCCAGCCCTTTGGCGGAAAATGTGTAGAGTGCATATGCAAGCAAGGTCGATGCGGTCACAATAGTGATCGCGTGATCGAGTAGCGTTAGGTTGTATTCTTCCAGGCTCTGGCGATGCGCATTGGCGTTTTCTTTCAGCAGGATCAGTTCATGTCGGCGTTTGCCGAAACCAACCAGTAGGGCGCCCAACATCATGCAGACAAAGAGCCAGGGTGAGAAGCGCTCCGCGTTGACCAGGGGTATGCCGGCCGCCACGCGCAGTATAAAACCGCTGGCAATGATCATCACGTCGATGATGACGGTGTTCTTTAGCCAGAATGAGTAGGCGAGCTGTATCAGCAAGTAGCCACTGGCGATGCCGCCAAAGACTGGATTGAGGAGAAAGGCAAGCGGCAGCGCGACGAGCAGTATGACGATGGCGGCACCGATGGCTGTCCCGGCGCCCAGTTGGCCGCTGGCGATGGGGCGCTCGCGTTTTTTGGGATGTTGACGGTCTTTGCTAACATCAGCGACATCGTTGATGATATAGACCGTTCCGGATACCGCGCACAGCAACAGAAACCCGGCAATCGTTCGACCCAGGTAGTGTAGTTCGAGCAGTTTTTTGTCAAAGACGAGGGGGGCAAAAACAAATATGTTCTTGATCCACTGCTTGGGTCGCATGGTTTTGATTAACCCGATAATCAAGAGTTGGCCTCCAGGTGGGTGAAGTGACAATGCGAAGATGATACCAGAAGTGTAGATTTTTGGCAAGTATAAGCATCTTGGTTACCAGCCAATCTTCATTGGCATCTTGCGCTCGCTCAGTTCTTGGGGTATGATAAGCACGTCGTATGGCAAAAAAGCAGCCACGAGAGCGGTTGGATGTCCTGTTGGTCGAGCGGGGTCTGGCGCCGAGTCGAACGCAGGCCCAACGCCTAATCCGTGCTGGCTTGGTGCGCATAGCCGATCAGGTATTTGACAAGCCCGGTACCCGGGTGGCGACGGGTGCTGCCATCCAGGTGCAGGCGCGCCCGCGCTTTGCGAGCCGGGGGGGAGAGAAACTGGAAGCGGCGCTGGCGCGTTTTGGGTTGGATGTGGCTGGCATAGTGGCTGCCGATGTCGGTGCTTCTACGGGGGGATTTACCGATTGTCTGCTTCAACGTGGCGCGTGTCGTGTCTATGCCATTGACGTGGGATATGGCCAGTTGGCTTGGCGGTTGCGGGGCGACGAACGGGTAATCGTCATGGAGCGAACCAATGCTCGCCACCTGGAGGACCTGCCTGAGCCCATAGACTTGGTCACTGTTGATGCGTCGTTCATCTCGCTGGGGTTGATCCTGCCGGCGGCGATGCGCTGGCTTCGGCCAGTGGGGCAAGTCGTGGCACTGATCAAACCCCAGTTCGAGGCGGGGAGGCGAGAGGTTGGCAAAGGCGGGGTGGTTCGCGATCCGGTTGTACATCGGGCTGTGTTAGAGCGGGTGGTGGGGATGGCAGCAGAGTTAGGATTAGGGTTGCGTGGGTTGATGGCCTCGCCACTGCGCGGCCCGGCTGGGAACGTCGAATTCTTGGGTTGGTGGAAACTTGGCGCAGAGAGCGTGGAGGTGGCATCTGCGATTGAGGCTTGTTTGGACGGGGCGGAGGCTTAGGTGATGACGAACAAGAACCGCTTGCAGCAGTTGGAGCGGATGCTGGAGATCAGCCGCGAACTGACGTCCACAGTGTCCTTGGAACCATTGCTGCACAAGATCGTGCAAATGGCCGCCGAACTGACCGGTAGCGAAGAGACGTCTATCTTGTTGTTGAATACGCGCACTGGTGAATTGCGCTTCCGGGCAGCCAGTGGTGATACCACCGGCCAGTTGCGCGATATACCCGTCCCCGTGGACGATAGCATAGCTGGAGCGGTGCTTCTCTCGGGAGAGCCGGCTATTATCTCCGACACGCTCTTCGAACCCCGGCATTACAAGGTGGTGGGACAGCAGATTGGGCTTGAGACGCATTCTCTGTTGGCTGTGCCCCTGCGGATCAAAGAACGGTGCATCGGCGTTCTGGAGGCGATTAACAAGCAAGGGGGAGGGCAATTCAGCCAGGAGGATGTGGAGACGTTGAACACGCTGGCTGCCCAAGCTGCAGTTGCTATAGAGAACGCGCGACTTGTGGGCGACCTGCGAAGGGCTTACGAGCGGCTGGGAGAGCTGGATAAGCTAAAGTCCGATTTTATCGCTATTGCTTCTCATGAATTGCGCACGCCGCTAGGCTTGATTTTGCTCTACGCGGCGATGCTCCGCGATCAGATGGGTGTCAATGAGGGCCAGCAATTGGATGCGGTATTGCGAGCCGCAATGCGCCTACGCCATATCATTGAGACGATGCTCAACTTGCGCTACCTGGAGACCGGTGAGATGAAGTTGGTGCTTGAGCAATTTGATCTGTGTATGGAGGTGCAGGATGCCTGCGAGGATTATGAGGCCATTGCCGAGTCGGGCGGTTTGACGCTGACGACTGATTTTCCGGCCAAAGGTATAAACGTTCTGGCCGACAGAGAGAAGGTGCGCGTGGTTTTGGATAACCTGATATCCAATGCGGTCAAGTTTACCCCGGCTGGAGGCCGGGTACAGGTGGGTTTGTCTTGCCAGGAGGATCAAGTGGAGGTCACAGTGACCGACACGGGCGTTGGGATTTCCCCTGAAGAACTGGATCGGATATTCGATCGCTTCTACCAGGTTGAGGACCACATGACGCGGCACCACGGCGGCATGGGGCTTGGCCTTTCCATTGTTAAAGGTTTGGTGAAATTGCACGGCGGGCGCGTGCTGGCCGAAAGTGTGCCCGGTCGTGGCAGTCGCTTTGTTGTATGGATGCCCATGACTGTGTCGAAGGAAAGGCTTGTTGCATTGACGAGTCCTAGTGGGAGTGGCCGTTGACCCACCTCTCGCAAGAGTTGTGCGCTGGTGTCGTCACGTCCACGTCACAAAGGTCATAGTGGAGGATTAGCCAATGTCGGATCTAGTCTGTCGCTATTGCGGGCGCGCTATCGCCGTACCGGCGTCCAAGTGTCCCTGGTGCGGCAAAGTGATTATGGTCATCTGCGCTAACTGCAAGGCGTATACAGATGATCGAAAGTCCCACTGCGAGCAATGCGGCGCTGCGCTTCAACCGGATCGAAAGGAGCGTCTGGCCCTGCAGGCCCGTTATCCGGAACTGGCGCGCTTGGTGGAAGATCAAGTGCTTGCTCAGTCGGTGGCCAGTTCAGTGGTGATTGCGCATCACACCGATTTCTTCTATGCCAGCGAAGGGCATCAGACGGTGCTAGCAAAGCTGTTTGGGTCGGGAAGGGGGCCGCGGGCAGTCACTGCGGGTGTGTTGTTTTCCGCCTATGCCTACCTTTCTCGGATGGGGTATTGTGCAGTGCGCGTGCGAGGTAGGAAGGAGGGTGAGGAGGCTACCTCCGTGGCCCGGCTGCGCCCGTGGGACGGTCAGCGGAGTGTTGAGGGGGCACTGATCGAGCAAATGGGGCGCGCTTTTACTACCCGCGAGACCACAGAGAAGGCTCTTCGCGAATTGATGCATTTTCGGTTCATGTCTGTGCACGAGGGCTCTTTCCTGCACGCTCCCAAGGCACGGAATGCCCCGGAGCGTTCGGTCTTTGCCTCCGTTGATCAACTGGCGCGCGTGACTACGCTTCCAGAGGTTGATCCCGTGGAGGCCTGTCGTACTACGTATCGGCTGCTGTCCGCCTTTGTGGATGAGAACCCCAAGCGAGCCAGAATACTTGCCTCAGAGATAGTCTTCGTATTGCGTGATTTCGAGGCCTACGCGTGACCCCACCTTGGCAGTCTGAACCACCGGAGGAAGGGACGGGTCGAAAAGCTGCGTACCCCAGGCCTTTCTTTGTGGCTATGGCCTCCTCTTTCTTGCTGTTCTTTAGTTTTCTGGCAATGTTCCCCACATCCCCGCTTTACGTCAGCAAGGTGGGTGGTTCTTCTGCGGACAACGGCCTGGCGACCTGGGTTTTTGCTCTAGCGGCCCTGCTCACACGCCCTCTGGCCGGCTTCCTAGCCGATCGCTGGGGGCGCAAGCCGATTTTGGTACTGGGGGCTGTTTTTTTCGGCGGCGGCCCGGCTCTGCACACCCTTGCCTCCAGCGTTCCTTTGCTGCTTGCGGTCAAGGTTTTTCACGGCATTGGGCTGGCCTGTTTCTCGACGGCTTACCAGGCGTTCATCGCTGATTTGCTTTCCCCCGATCGCTATGGGGCGGGGTTGGGGTTGGCGAATATCGCATCTTCGGTCGCCATGATCGTAGCACCACTCTTTGGTGAGTGGATGGTGGCGAGATTTGATTTCCGGCCGTCCTTCTTGACCTTTAGTGCAGTTGGTGGGTTAGGGTTTTTGACAGTTTTGCTGTTGCCTGGTCGGAGTGGTGCTTTTGCGCGTCAATCGTCTTCGGGTGGGGGAGGTCCGGGGGAGGCGTTGCGGCAGCGGGGCGTACGGGTGGGGGGCCTGTGGATGGCGCTGCTAGGGGTGCCCTTTGGCACGTTTACCACTTTTTTGCCGTTGTTGGCCAGCACGCGAGATTTAGGCGGGGCAGGTTTGGCCTTTTCTGTCTATGCGCTGACCAATACGTTGGCGCGCCCGCTTGCTGGGTCCGTCGTAGACCGATGGGGTCCTCGCGGCGTGACGCTGATGGGCCTTGGAATGGTTGGTCTGACGGCGGTCGGATTGGCTGTAGTGGTCGAGAGATGGGCCCTGATGGGCTTGTCCGCGCTATTTGGGGTCGGTTTTGGGGCCGCCACTGCCGCCCTGGATGCTATCGTCCAGTCAAGCGTCCGAGAGGCGCTGCGTGGAGGCGCTGCCGCGATCCAGTACACGGCCTTTGATACGCTGGTTGGCTTTGGCACGTTGGGCTTGGGCTTGCTGGCCGATGCGGCGGGATATGGCATGATGTATGGTGTTGTCAGTGGCGTCGTGCTGCTGGGTGTGGTGGCTGGCGGGATAGGCTGGCGGACGACGAAGGAACGAGCTTAGCCTAATCAGGGAACGACTCGCCCACATCCCGGTGCCGCCAGGATTTCTCCGTTGGCATATACCTCTTCCCCTCGCAGGAACACCTGCCTCACGCCCCCTTTTACCCTGCGCCCCTCGAAAGGCGACCAACCGCACTTGGTTTGCAGCGGCTGTTCGCCGATGACCCACTCGGCTTCGGCGTCTACCAGCGTCAGGTCAGCGTCGTAGCCGGGGGCGATGTGTCCCTTGCGCTCGAGTCCGAAAATGCGAGCCGGTTCTCTGGCCATCAAAGCTGCAACCTCTCCCAGCCCTAGCTTTCCCTCTTGGGCGGCCGTCAGCATCAACGCCAGCGCGGTCTCCAGGCCCGGCACGCCGGAGGGTGGGGTGGGACTGCGCTTTTCCTCAAGAGTGTGAGGCGCGTGGTCGGTGGCGATGCAGTCCACCGTGTCCACGTTTTCCCACAGTGCATCGACGTCTTTCTGCGCGCGCAGTGGGGGATTCGTCCGGCCCAGCGCGCCCAGGCGAGTTTCGTCCTCGCTGGTGAGGAACAGGTGATGGGGCGTCACCTCGCAGGTGACGCACACATCGCTTCGCGCATTGCGCCGCGCAATGCGCGCCTTGGCATCGCGGATGAGGGCCAGCTCGTGGGCTGTCGTCACGTGGCAGATGTGCAGCCGAGTCCCGAGACGTTCGGCCAGGGCCAGTGCGCGCGAGACGGCCAGTACGGCGCATATCGGCGGGCGGGGTTGGCCGCGTGCGGCAAAGTGAGCGCGAGTACGAAAGTGCTCGACGGCCTCTTCATCCTCCGCATGCACGGCGACCACGCCCGGGTAGCGTTCAAAGTGAGCCGCCTGCCCGGCCAGGTCGGCCACCAGCAGGTTGCCGGTACTGGAGCCCATGTAGAGCTTGAGCCCTACGGCACCCTCTAACTCGGCGGCCTGCTCGGCATTGTCCGCGGTCGCGCCGACGAAGAACCCGATGTCGCAGACGGCCTTGGAGGCGGCCAACGCGCGCGCCTGGGCCAGAGTCTCGCGGTCGGTGAGCGCCGGGCTGGTGTTGGGCATCGCCAGCACGGTGGTGAATCCGCCCGCCAGCGCGGCGCGCGTGCCGCTGAGAAAATCCTCCTTGTGCTCCCCACCGGGCTCCCGCAGGTGGACGTGAGGATCGATCAGGCCGGGAAAGACCAACAGCCCCTTGGCATCCACGACGCGTGCGCCTTTCGGGGCCCTCAGCCGAGGACCGATGGCGGCGATGGTTTCACCTTCGATGAGGATATCCTCCCTTGAAGCGTCTCGCGGTGTGATCAGGGTTCCGTTGCGGATCAGGGTTGATTGCATGCTTTTCTCCAAAGCGGTGCGCAGTGGACCATCTGGCTCGGTGTCGCCAGCCAGTCCATGCGCTGGTCGTGCTCGCTGCAGGGAAGCTTCTCTGCTAAGCACTGGTCGAAGGCGATGCCTACTCGCAGGGCGGGCGTGGTGGGCAGGAAGCGGTCGTAGTAGCCGCCGCCGAAACCCAGCCGTCCCCCGCGCCGGTCAAAGGCCATGCCGGGCACCAGCGCCACGTCGAGCACGGCGGGATCGACCACCGGCAGATCGGTGGTAGGCTCCAGTATGCCGAAGCGGTGGCGCACCAAACGATCGGGGTCGTAGGGATGGAGCACCAATCGCCTCCCCGTGGCAACGCGGGGCACAAACCAGCGGGCATCGGGCAAAAGGTCGAACAGCAGGCTCAGGTCAGGTTCGTTACGAAAGGCCAGGTAGGTGAGGATGCACGAGGCAGGAGGCAGGAAGCAAGATAACCGTTCGCAGAGGGCGGCAGAGGCCGTGGCAATGTCCTCGGCGGGGAGGCATTCGCGCAGGGTGCAAAAGTGGGTGCGGATCTCGCGCTTATCCATTGCGCAGGGGGAGCCTCCTGCCGGTAGCGGTGCGGCGTGCCTGGCCGAAGTCGCGCAGGCCGTCCAGTTGCTCAACGCCGAACACGGGGCCATCCTGGCATACCAGAAAGCCATCCAGCGCGCACTGCCCGCAGATGCCGAAACCGCACTTCATGTAGCGTTCCAGGCTCAATTGGCCGGGGATCTCCCGTTCGCGGCAAACCCTATGGATGGCGACGAGCATCGGTTCGGGGCCACAGGCGTAGACGGCAAATTCGGAGTTGCGAGCGGCGAATATCTCGATAGCCTGCGTTACGTATCCCTGGTGCCCGCGCGAGCCGTTGTCGGTGGTGAGGATCAGGTTGACGCCCAGCGCCTCGAAATCCCCCATGCAGGCCAGTTCGCTCCCGGTGCGCGCGCCGATGGCGACCGTGGTTGGGACACCTCGTTCGACGGCGTGCGTGGCCAGGAAGCGCATCGGCCCCACGCCGCATCCGCCGCCCAGGAGTAACGCGGGCACGTCTTCGCGCAGCGAGAATCCGCGTCCGTAAGGACCGCGCCAGCCGATCGTGTCGCCCACTTTTTTCTGGTGCAGCTTCATGGTAAACGGTCCCACGCTGGCGACGGTCACGGTGAGCGGGGTGGGGTGGGCGATGGACATGGGCTTTTCATCCAGCCCGGGCAGCCAGATCATGACGAATTGTCCCGGTTTGGCCTCTGGCACCTCGGCCTCCAACACAAGGGTGCGGATGGTGTGGGTGTCTTCCCGGATCTGGCGAATGCGGACGGTTTGCGGTAGACTCACTAATTAGCTCCTATCCTAAAAGAACTCGAGCGCCTTTCCTCGTAGCTGTTCCAAGTTTGTGTACCCGTGACTTTCCATGTATGCTTCCACTTCGTCGCACACCTGGCGAAAGACCGCCATGCCGCGATAGGCGACGGCGGAGCCGATTCCCACGGCGGCCGCGCCCACCAGGATCATCTCGATCGCGTCACGTCCTGACGTCACGCCGCCCAAGGCCAGCACCGGCACGTCGACGGCCCGGCAGATATCGCGCACGCAGCGGACGGCGATGGGGCGCATCGCCGGGCCGCTCACGCCACCGGTGCCGTGAGCGAGTACCGGCCGGCAGGTCTCGATATCCAGGATGATGCCCGGACCCAGGCTGTTGATGGCGGTGATGCCGTCTGCGCCGGCCTCGACCACCGCTTGGGCGATCTCTACCACGTCGGTCACGTTGGGCGAGAGCTTGACTAGCACCGGGATATCGGTATTCAGTTTCACCCGGTGCGTGACCTGGGCCGCGACGTAAGGGTCCGCAGCGAACATCTGCAGGTACTCGGCATCCACGTTGGGGCAGGAGATGTTGACCTCGACCAGGTCGGGCTCGGCCTCGGAGATGAAGCGGGCGGCGGTGCCAAAGTCATAGATCGTGTCGGCAAAGATGCTGGCGATCAGGGGCACGCCCAGCGGAGCGAGGCACTCCTTGGCCGCGCGGACCTCCTCTACCATCACCTCGACGCCGGGGTTGGAGAGTCCCACCGCGTTGATCAATCCCCCTTTCCACTGGAGGATCGTCGGATTGTGGTAGCCAGGGCGCGGCTTGACGCTGCACGACTTGGTAGTGACGGCGCCAGCCCCGCTGCGGGCCACGCGCGCCATGATTTCATGGCTCAGTCCCAGCACGCCCGATGCCAGGACAGTCAGGTTGGGCAGGCGCACGCCGCACAGGGTGGTGGATAGGTCGACGGATGAATGGGTGGACATACGGTTTCAGGATTTGAGTTTCAAGTAATCGAGCACTTGTGCATGTTGCTCGGCTGTGATACGCCCGGATGCTTTCAGGGTGTCCAGGATATCGGTGAATTTGAGCAGGGCGTGCAGGCGGTAGCCCTGCTGGGCCAGATCCTCGACACCCCCTTGCTCTCTGTCGATCAACACGAGCACGTCTTGCACGACGAGCCCGGCCTCTTTTAGCGGCTCGATGGCCTCGATTTTGCTCGTTCCCCTGGTGATCAGATCGTCCACCACCAGTGCTGTCTCGCCTGGCGAAAATACCCCTTCAATGGCGCGCCGCCTGCCGTGCGCCTTGACCTGTGGGCGCGGATAGATCATAGGCCTGTCCATTTCCAGTGCCAGCGCCGTGCCGATGGGCAGGCCGGCCAGAGGAATGGCGGCGATGCGGTCGAAAACGAGTGTGCGGGCAAAAGCGGCCATCTCGCGCGCCGCGTCGCGCAGGAGCGCTGGATAGCTCGCTAACAGGCGCAGATCTATGTAGACGGGCGAAGTGAGGCCGGATTTGAGCGTGAAGGTGCCGAACTGGATGCAGTCGGCGTCGAATAACTTGTTTGTTAGTTGGTTGGTTGGTTGGGTCATTGGGCTTGCCCCCGAATTTGGTTGATGCGGTCGCGCAGGTCGATGGCGGCGGCACGTGCGGCTTCTGCAAAGCCCGGGCCTGCCGAGGCGGCGCTTGACCAGGCGTAGATGATGCCGCGCGATGAGTTGATGACGGGGCCGATTCCTGCGCCGGTCGGGCCGTGAGCGACTGCGGCCTCCAGGTTCCCGCCCTGCGACCCGATGCCGGGGATGAGGAACGGCAGCTCCGGGGCGATCTGGCGCAACCGGGCCAATTCCTGCGGATAAGTCGCGCCTACGACCAGTCCGCAGCTTCCCGGCAGGTCTGCGTCCCACCAGGCGGCGAGCTGTGCGACTTGTTCGTACAGCGGGTGGCCTTCGACCAGGTGATCTTGCAGATCGGGAGCTGAGGCGTTGGAGGTGCGGGCCAGGAGAAAGACGCCGCGCTCGCCATCGCTCAGGAAGGGTTGCACGCCGTCGCGTCCCAGGTAGGGGTTGACCGTGACAGCATCCGCTCGCAGTGTTTCAAAGGCCACCCGGGCGTACGCCTTGGCGGTGTTGCCGATGTCGTTAAACTTGGCGTCAAGGATGACGGGGATGTTTTCGGGGATCTGGGCAATGAGCTGTTGAAGTGCGCTCAAGCCCGTGGCACCCTCGGTTAGCCAAAAACCCAGGTTGGGTTTGTAGGCGCTGGCGACATCTGCCGTGGCCTCGATGATGGCCTGACAGAAGGTGAGGAAGGGACTTTTGGCGCCCTGCACCGATTCAGGCAGCCGCTCCATCATCGGGTCGAGACCTATACATAACCAGGAATTGTGGCGCTTTTGGGCGGAGGTTAGTTTGTTAGTGAATGTCATGTTATTCCACCGCATCCAGTATCAACGCCATCAGCGCCATGCG
Source organism: uncultured Anaerolineales bacterium (assembly GCA_964551295.1). GTDB lineage: Bacteria > Chloroflexota > Anaerolineae > B4-G1 > B4-G1 > JAFGED01. The sequence continues at coordinate 12,058 of CAZKDJ010000041.1, forward strand.
CGCCCACACGCCGTTGTCCGCCTGGCGAAAGTAGGCCGCGCCCGGTAGATCGTCTACGTCGGTGGCGATCTCGTTCACGCGGGGCAGCGGGTGCATGATCGTGATCTCGGGATTGGTGCTCTCGACCAACTCGCGTGTGATGACGTAGCTGTCCTTGACCGCGTCGTAATCGGCGGGATCCTTAAAGCGCTCGCGCTGGATGCGCGTGACGTAGAGCGCGTCGCAGGCCGCCATCACCGCGGACAGGTCCTCAGTCTCGTTTACTGTGATCTTTTGCTTGAGCTTGTGGGCGAGCAGCGGCGGCATCTGCAGCGCCGGTGGCGAGATCAGGGAGAGCGTGACGTCCCAGTGAGCGAGCGCCTTGCTGAGCGAGTGAACGGTGCGCCCGTATCGCAGGTCGCCGACCATGGCGATGTGCAGTCCGTCGATCTGTCCCCGTTCCTTCTGGATGGTGTAGAGGTCGAGCAGGGCCTGGGTGGGATGCTCGTGCGAGCCATCCCCGGCGTTGATCACGGGCACCGTGGCGCCCTCCGCGGCCTGCTGGGCCGAGAGGATCTCGGGGTGGCGTTGGACGATCAGGTGGGCGTAGCCCGAGATGACGCGCGCCGCATCCGCCAACGTCTCGCCCTTGGCCGCCGAGCTGGTCTTGGCCGCCGAGGCGGAGGAGAGCACGTCGCCGCCTAGGCGGTGCATCGCGCTCTCAAAGCTGAGGCGCGTGCGCGTGCTGGGCTCGTAGAACAGTGTAGCCAGGATGCGCCCGTTCAGCAGATCCAGCTTGGGCTGTTTCTGGCATTGCTCTTCCAGTTGAGCCGCCTGATCGAGGATCAGCTCGATTTCCGCTTTACTGAGGTCCTCGATGGACAGAAGGTCCCGTCCCGCTAGTGAATTAGACATGTGGCCTCCTTTTTCTGGGATATAAAAAAAGACCTTTGGAGGGGGCTCCAAAGGTCGCGGGAAACGTTTTGACGAGGGAAGGCAGTGATACCTTCCCTGATGTGTCTTATCTGACTACCGGTGATTATTCGGATACCGGACATCGGGCGCGAGTATACTCTAAACTGTGCCGGATGTCAAGTTGCCGGGTAGGGCGGCAGATGCTAAAATCACCTTGTGAGGAAATGGTTTTCTGTTCGGGTCTCGTTACTGCTCTTGCTGTTCCTGGCGGCCTTCTTACGCTTCTGCGGTCTCGATTGGGATGGCGGCATCGGCGCGCACCCGGACGAGCGTTACATGGTGGGGGTGGTGGAAGGCCTGCGCTGGCCCGACCGATTGAATCCCTTTGACGTCTCGCCCGATTTTGCCTACGGGCATCTGCCGCTGTATCTGTTGGCACTCCTGCGGCTGCCGGGCCCCGGTGCGGACCTGCTTTTTGTGGGTCGGACGTTGGCCGCGCTGTTCGATTTGGGAACGGTGGCGTTGACCTTTGCACTAGGGCGGCAGATTTGGGGAAAGCGCGTCGGCCTGCTGGCGGCGGCTTTTGTGGCATTGATGATATTGCACGTACAGCAGGCACACTTTTACACCGCCGATATGCCTCTGGCCTTTTTCGCCGTCGGAACACTCCTTTTTGCTGTACGCCTGGCCAAGTGGGGAGGGTCGCGGGATGCTTGGCTGGCGGGCGTGTGGGCCGGGCTGGCCGTTGGAGCCAAGTTCAGCGCGGCGCTGTTGGCGCTGCCGCTGGGTGCAGCCTGCATCGCCGCTCCGGTGCGGCCTGGTTTGCGCTGGCGATGTACCTTGCGGGTTGGGGTGGGGGCGCTGCTGGCCTTTGCGCTGACCAACCCCTTTGCGCTGCTGGCATTCCCCACGTTCTGGCACAACGTGGCGCGAGAGGCGGCCGTCGCGCGTGGCCTACTGGATGTGCCATACACGCGCCAATTTCACGCAACTTGGCCCTATGTGTATCCCATCTTGCAACTGCTGCGTTGGGGAATGGGGTGGCCGTTGGGCTTGGTGGCATTCGGCGGGTTCTTTTACGCCGTGTGGCGCGCGGTGCGTAAGCCAGTAGGCGCGGGGGAATGGGTGCTGGTGGCTTGGGTTATGCCCTTCTTTTTCCTGATTGGCGCACTCTATGCCAAGTTCCCCCGCTACTGGCTGCCCGCAACGCCCGTGTTGGCTATCTACGCAGCGTGGCTCTTTCTCACATTGTACCGCCGTTCTCGTCGTCTGGCCTCAATCCTTATCTACTTATCCCTTGTCTACTCCCTTCTCTTCTGCCTCGCCTTCGTCACCATATACCGCTCTCCACACCCCTGGGTGGCCGCCTCCGCCTGGATTCGGCAGAACGTGCCGCCGGGTGCCGTAATCGCCGTCGAGCAGTGGGATCACCCGCTGCCGGTGGGCGCGGCCGGCGAGTATGATGGCGTCTACGACGTAAGCGAGCTACCCGTCTTTGACGAGGACTCTGTGGCCAAGCGAGAGGCGATGGAGGCCATCCTGGCGGAGGCCGACGTGGTAGTCGTCGCCAGCCGGCGGGGGTATGGAACGCTGGCGCGTTGGCCGGAGCGCTATCCGCTGACGGCGCGCTACTACCGGCGGCTTTTCGAGGGCGACTTGGGTTTTGAGGCCGCGGCCTGTTTTGGGCGCTACCCGCGTCTGGGGCCGCTGGCCCTGCGGGATGATCCGACAGCGGGGTTGGATTTTTCGCTGCCGGATGCGTGTAGGCCTGACGCCTCCCTACATCTGGGACGCTTGGACGAGAGCTTTGTCGTCTACGATCACCCGCAGCCAATCATATTCCGCCGGTAAGCGCTATTTCGCATAGTCATTAAGATGTATTTGCTCTTTTCCTCACCGTTCACCTGAATGGAAAATAGGCTATACGAACGAGAGAGTCTCCATTTAGCCAAGGCCCTTGCCGGGTGGGGGGAGTCACCGGAATCTCCAATCTCTAAATTTCCCATCGTTGCGAGACTCGCTCCCCGATGGTATAATCCCATCCTATGAAAAAACGGTGGCAGTTGTGGGTCGGTCTGGCGATCAGTGCGGTTGCTCTGGTACTGGCCCTGTTGGGCATCGATCTGCGCGAGACGGTGGAGAGCTTGGCTGGCGCCCGGTACGTTTACCTGATCCCGGCTGGTCTCTCGCTGTTGGCCTATCTGGTCGTGCGTTCCATCCGCTGGCAGGTGATGTTCCGGTCAGACGTCGGCTTTCGGCATTGCTTCTGGATCACCAATATCGGCTATCTGGTGAGCAACGTGCTCCCGTTTCGGTTGGGGGACCCGGCGCGAGCCGTGGCGATTGGTCTTGATGGCAGGGCCAATGGCAAGGCCAAGGTGAGCACGGCCCTCTCCACCGTCGTCGTCGAGCGCGTGCTGGATATGCTGATGGTGGTCCTGCTGTTGGCGGTCACGCTGCCCTTTGTGGAGCAGGCGGGATGGCTGCAGAGCGCGGGCGTGGCGGCAGGGATTGCAGCCATAGTCGCTTTGAGTGCGATGATCGTGGTGGCACTGCGGCCCGGGTGGATACGGCGCTTGGCTCGCTGGCTCCTGGCGCGCGTGGAGCGTCTCAATGCCAAGCGGTGGTTGGGCGTGTTGGATGGCCTGCTCGACGGCCTAGTAGCGTTGCGTTCCCCACGCCGTCTAGGCACGCTTTTTGCCTGGTCGGTTCTGACGTGGGTCTTTGTCGTGGGCTATTATTGGGCCATGCTGTGGGCTTTTCTCGACCGCCCGCCGCTGCTACAGGGCAGCTTTCTCACCTGCGCTATCGGGCTGGGGATGGCGGTGCCCGCGGCCCCCGGAGCGATGGGGGTATTCGAGTTCGTCGCTCGCTACGCGCTGGAATTGCCTTTTGGCGTGCCGGAGGAACGGGCGGTCGCCATCGCTATTGCCTCGCACGCTTTTCAGTATATCCTGTCGAACCTGATGGGCTTGATCGGCTTGGCCCAGTTAGGGCTTTCGCTGGGACAATTGCGGGCGGACGCCGCCGCTCTTGAAGAGGCGAACGATTTGGAGGAGTAATCACTTCTGTGTGGAGGTATTTGTGACTCGATGAAAATTCTGTCCATCCTCTCCTACTACTACCCCCACTGGACGGGGTTGACCGCCTATGCCAAGCGGTTAGCCGAGGGGCTTGCCGCGCGTGGACACCAAGTGACGGTCCTGGCAGCGCAGCACGAGCCCGATCTGCCGCGCGAGGAAACGCTCAACGGCGTGCGCGTCGTGCGTACGCCTGTGCTGATGCGCCTCAGCCGTGGTCCGGTGTGTCCATCGTTCCCGTTTACCGCCTATCGCTTGATCCGCGAGCATGACGTGGTGCAGATTCATACGGTTCTCTTGGAGGCCTGGTTGGTGACGATCCTGGCGCGGCTGGCGGGTCGCAAGGTCTTGTTCACTCACCACGGCGATCTGATCATGCCGGCTGGTTTTTTCAACCAGATCATTGAGCGGTCGGTGACATGGATGATGACCCAGGCGGAAAAGATGTCGGCGCGCATCTCGGTGCACAGCGAGGATTATGGCCGCCATTCTACGTTTATGAATCCCTTCCTGCAAAAGATGGCCTTTATTTACCCTCCCATCGTCATCCCCGAGCCCGATCCGGAGGCGGTCGCTGCCTGGCGCGCCGAGTTGGGACTGGACAACCATCCTCTATTAGGCTTTGCCGGGCGCTTTGTCGAGGAGAAGGGCTTCGATTACCTGTTCAAGACCATCCCCCACGTGCTCGAGTCCTGGCCCGATGCTCGGTTCGTCTACGCCGGGGATTTTCCCGTCTATGAGGATTTCTACAGCCAGTGCAAGGACTTGCTCGATGGGTACGATGAACACGTCATGTTCCTGGGGCTGATCCGGGATCAGCAAAAGCTGGCCAACTTTTACAGTATGTGCGATGCGTTTGTGATTCCCAGCCGCAGTGATTGTTTTCCCAGCACGCAAATCGAGGCCATGTTCTGCGGCACGCCGGTGGTGTGCACCGACATCCCCGGGGCGCGGGAGGCGGTCAAGGCCAGCGGGATGGGCCTGATCGTGCCGTCGCACGACGAGCATGCGCTGGCTGAGGGCATCGTCCGCATGTTGGATGACAGCACGCCCTACCTCAAAACGCGGGAAGAGATTGCCAGCGTGTTTAGCCTGGAACGGACGATCGATCAGTACGAGGCGCTCTTGGCAGAGCTGGCGCGCGGGGCCAGGGTGTGATGGTCAGCGAAGAGCAACTGGCGTGCCTGGTGGCCAACGAGCCGGACATGGCCTACAAACGCCGGGTCAAGCTATTTCTGCGCTGGCTTACCGCCGAGCCAGGGGATCGGGTGCTCGATGCAGCCTGCGGGCGCGGCTTTGTGCTCAACTTTTTACGGGCGATGAGTGATTGTAGCCTTTTTGGACAGGACTTGGAATACGATTATGTGCGCCAGGCCTACGCGCAGTTGAGTGAGCGCGGAGCCGATCTGTCCAACGGCGATCTGTGCCGTCTGTCTTTTGCCGACCACACGTTCGACAAGGTGATCCTGGCGGAGGTGCTGGAGCATCTGGATGACGACCGGGCCGGGCTGACCGAGGCGGTACGCGTGACCCGTCCCGGAGGGATGATCGTTATCAGCGTTCCCAACGCCGACTATCCGTTCTGCTGGGACCCGATCAACAAGACGCTGGAGACGCTGTTCGGCACGCACATTGCCAAGGGGCCCCTCGCCGGCATTTGGGCGCTGCACGTGCGACTGTACACGCTCGACGAGATAGAGGCTTTGGTCACGGAGGCCGGTCTCCAGATCGAGGAGACGCGCTTGCTGGTGCACTATTGTTTTCCGTTCATTCACAACATCGTTTATGGCTTGGGAAAGCCGCTTCTGGAATCAGGCGTATTGCCCTCCCGGGTGTCCGACGCCGCCTCGCGCTATTGTGTGGACGGGCAGCCGGGAAGTCGTTTCAATCCGGTGAACGTAGGGCTGCGGTTGTTCAACTGGGTAGACCGACTGAACGACCGCTTGGAGGAAGACGCACGCGATGTGTCAGCGATGAACATCTGCTTGAGGGCGCGCGTCCCAGATTGGCGCGAGGCATGAGAACCCAGACCGGATGGCTGTGGAAGTATCGTCGTCTTTTGCGCCAAGAGTGCGTTGCGGGAAGGCTTTTCCTCGCCATCTTTGCAATTGGCCTGGCGGCTAGGTCGGCATACGCGGCCCATATCCAGAACAGGTACGGATGTGCGGTGCTGCTATGGATTACGGGGATAGCGCTGGCAGGCTTGGCCTGGCTCAGATTTGGGGGCTGGCGGCTACGCGCCAGGTGGTGGCGTGAGGCGGCTGCTGTGGGCGGGCTGTTCGTCGCGGCGCTGGCGCTGCGGCTGGTGTGTTTGGCCCAGTTCCCTAACTTGATGCTGGGGGACGAGGGTGCGATGGCCTTGGAGGCGGGGCGGATTTTGCGTGGCGATCTGGTCAATCCCTTCAGCACGGGTTGGTTGGCGCATCCTACGCTGTTCTTTTACCTGGAGGCTGCCGCGCTACGGCTGTTTGGCTGGAATCTGTTTGGGGCTAGAGTTACGGCAGCGTTGCTGGGTGCATTGGGAGTGCCTGCAGTCTATGCACTGGCAAAAGGGATGTGGGGGCGGCAGGTTGCCTGGATCAGCGCGTTTTTCCTGACCGGCTGGGGGCTTTCCCTTCAATTGAGCCGCCTGGGGTTGAACAACAGCGCCGATCCACTTTTTGGCGCGTTGACGCTGCTGGGGTTGCACCGTGGCCTGGTGCGCGGTCGGCGTTGGGGTTTTGTGCTCGCCGGCTTGACGCTTGGCCTGGGGATGTACTTTTATCACGGCACGCGTCTCCTGATTCCGCTGGCCCTGTTGGTGCTGGCGCTTGGCGGCGCACGGCGTCTGAGAAAGCATTGGTTGGGGGTATTTGCATTTGCTGTGCTGGCGCTTGTCGTAGCCGGGCCACTGCTCGTCGATTTCGCCTTGTCCCCCGGAGACTCTTTGCATCGTCACAGGGTCATTAGCTTTGGGGGCACTTTTTACCGGCAGGATTTGGAGCAAGAATGCTTGATCACGGGCGACCCGCCGAGCTTGGTGATGTTAAGGCGTCTGGCGCGGTCGGTTTTTCCGTTCGTGCTTACCCGTGATGCAGGGTACTTTTACACGCCGCAAGAGCCCATGCTGTATGTCTTTTCCGCCGTGCTCTTTGTGGTTGGCGCGGAATCGGCCTTGATGCACTGGTGGGAGAGCCGCTACGCAGTGCTCTTGAGCTGGCTTGGATTGACGATACTGTTCGGCGGATTTCTGCTAGCCAGGCCGCCCCAATATCAACGCTATCTCATTGCCGCGCCGGCCGTGTGCATGCTGGTGGGGCGGGGAGCGGTGATCCTGATTCGCCTTTTTGCCCGCCTTTGGAATTGGCGACCGGTCGTATATCGTGGTATAGTGATGGGTGTCGCCGTTGTACTCCTGTTGGTCAACAGTGCTTATTATTTCTGCGTCTATGCACCTTCCGGGGCCTTTGGCGACCGCGATAGTGAAATCGCCGATCGGGTAGCCCGACTGATGGTTGCTCTGGGACCAGAGTACAAGCCCTATTTCTTTGGCGCGCCCTATATGTCACTGGGTAATTTCAACTCGGTCCGTTTTCTGGCGCCCGACGCCGATTGGGTCGACGTGGTCGAGTCGCCGCCTTCGGATTGGCGTTTTGTCCGCCAGGGATGCGGCGCATTGTTCATTCTGGCGCAGGAGCGCGCGGGAGAGGCGTGGTTGCTGCGGGAGCGGTTCCCCGGTGGGGAGGAGCGTCAGGTGATTGGGCGTGATGGAGAACCACTGTTCACGTTTTATCGCGTGGATTCAGTAGCTGCGCAGCCATCGACGAGCGAGGAATCACCGTGAATCGAAGTCGTGTCATATCCAGCCTGTTGCTGATCACCGGGCTCGTGTTTGCGTTTCTGGGGCAACTGTACTTTACCCACCGGCGTGAGTACTGGCGCGATGGTATATTTTTCTGTGGCGTGTCTCTGATCCTGTTCTGGCTGCTCCAGAGGCGCTTGCGACGGCAGAGGCCAAGGCGCAGCCTGCGCGCCCGTCAAGAGTTTTTGCAGCAGGCGCTGGTGTGGGTGCGGTGGAACCCGTGGCGTGCTTTGGCTTTTGTTGGGGGAATGGGGTTGTCCTTGCTGGCGGGCTGGCTGGCGCTAAACATGGAGCCTGGGTCCAGCTTTGTGGGCGTGTTATGGATGTGGGTGATCGGCGTGATCTGGTTTTTGATGTCTTTCGCGCCGGACGTCCCAGTACGAAAGGCGCTGATCAACTTGGGGCGCAGGTTCTATCGGCTTCGACTCGAGTTGGCAGGGTTGGTGCTTCTTTTGCTCGTCGCGCTGCTCGTGCGGGGCGTCGATCTAGAGCACATTCCCGCCAACCTGGGAGGTGATGAAGGAACGCAAGGATTGGCGTCGCTGGAGTTGGTGGAAGCACCGTTGGACAATCCTTTTTCGACCGGCTGGTACAGTGTGCCTACCTTGTCATTCTTTGCCTACGGCATAACGATGCGGGCCTTTGGTGCCACAGTGACCGGTCTGCGAATGCTCTCGGCGCTGATCGGTGTGGCCACGGTATTGTTCACGTTCTTGTTGGGACGAGAGCTTTGGGGCCGAAAGATCGGTTGGTCGGCGGCAGTGGTGCTTGCCTGTAGTCACTATCACCTGCACTTTAGCCGTCTGGGGTCCAACCAGATCGTCGATGGACTCTTTGTCGTGCTGGCATTGTGGCTATTTGTGCGCGGGATGCGATTGAGACGATCGATTCACTTTGCCCTGGCTGGCGTGGTGGTGGGCTTGGGATGGTACGCGTACTTTGGCGCGCGGTTGGTCGGCATTATCGTGGCGGTCTATTTGGTGTGGCTGTTTTTGACCAAGTATCGTACCCAATCGCTGACCGTGTTTGGAGCGCGTTATGGGCACTTGATGCTGATTCTTTTGCTGGCTGCGCTGGTCACCACTGCGCCGCTTTTGCTACGCTATGCCGCCCACCCCGATCAACTGACCGCGCGACCTGGCCAGGTCGGCATTCTCTCGGCCGACTGGTGGGCGCGCGAGAGGGAATACACCGGCAGCAGCGCCATCGTCATATTTCTCCGCCAGGTCTGGCGGTCGGTGTCTGGCTTCCACTACACATTGGATCCTACGTATTGGTATCGTCCCTCCATTCCGCTGCTCGATCCCCTCGGCGGCGTGTTGTTTCTGTTTGGATTGGTTTGGACCTTTGTCCACCGGCGTGAGCTTGGCAGTGGATTGCTGTTGATCTGGTTCTGGCTGGCGCTCATTCTGGGTTGGGTGCTGACGGAGAATCCTCCCAGCAGCCAACGACTGGTGATTGTCGCGCCGGCGCTGGCCCTGTTTGTGGGGGTGGGGTTGAGTTGGCTGATGGAGTTAGGCCAGCGTTTGCTCGGCGGAGTAAAGTTTCTTGGTTGGGATGAGGTCGCCCTGGTGGCTCTTGCACTGATATCTATTCTGAATTTGTACTACTACTTTATCGTCTACACGCCCACCGGGGTCTATGGGAATCCCACCGCCGAAGTCGCTACGAGGTTGGGGCGCTACTTGCGGGAGCAGGATGATGGGTATGATCTGTATTTTCACGGTTCGCCGACGATGTATGCGGACATTGGAAATCTGGCTTTCCTGGCGCGAGATACGAGCATAGTAGACGTGCTTCAAGGCGAAGAGCCAGTGGTGAACGCTTCCGCCACCGGCGGCGTGCGCTTTGTTTTTCTCCCGCACCGGTTGGGAGAGCTCGACGCTGTGCGAGAGCGGTTTCCTGACGGTGAGGAGAAGCAGGTGCGCTCGGCGTTCGACAATCGGCTGCTGTACGTGCTGTACGAGGTGCCTGCGCTCTAGGGGGGTAAAGCCCTTGCTACCGGGAGGTTGGTTCTTTGGAACGGATGTCATCGATTTCTGCCAACGATTGTGATCGCGATTGTGATCGGGGAGATGTTGGGTGTTGGGTATCCCTGTTGCTGGCTGTCATCTTGTTGGTCGGGGGCTGTCTGCGTTTTACCAACCTAGATTGGGACAACTACAAATGGATTCATCCCGACGAAGCGCACATGCAGCATACGCTGTCCAAGATTCACACACCCGAAAGCGGCTCGCTGCTGGAGAACGTCGCCATCTACTTTGATACACACCGCTCTCCGCTTAACGTCCGCAATCAGGGGGATCGCTATAGCTACGGCACACTGCCTCTCTTCATCGTGCGCTTCACTGCCGAGGGACTTGATCAGGTCTGCGATCAGCTGATAATGTGGGAAGCGCTCCCTGCGTCTGGAGGAGAGACGTCTTCAAACGGAACAGGGCAAGCCTACGAGCTACTTTGTAGCGCGGGGCGGTTTACGGGCCATCGCAGCAAGTTGGTAGGGCGGCTGCTCTCGGCTACAGTCGATATGGGGACGATCCTGGTCGTGTTCTTCATCGGACGGCGGCTATATGGAGAGCTCACGGGCGTGTTGGCCGCAGCCTTTGTCGCGCTGACCGCGTTCCTGATTCAGCAAGCGCACTTTTTCACCGTCGATAGCACGATGTGTTTCCTCGTCACGCTGGCGGCCTATTTTGCCGTGCGTGCCAGCCAGGCCGGCGAATGGGGTAGCTTTGCGCTGGGCGGGCTGGCGGTGGGCCTGGCGGCCGCGTGCAAGGTCAGCGGCGTGTATTCGTCGCTGCTCATCGTGCTGGCGGGTGTCGTGTGGCTGAGATCGTTGGCGCCCTTGCGGCGGCGGTGGGGCGTGTGGAACACGCTTGCGCGGCTGGCCCTGGCGGGCGTGCTGTGCTTGATCGCCTTCCGCATCGCCCAGCCCTATGTCTTCGAGGGGCCCGGTTTTTTCGGCGTCGAGCTCAGCCCCGAGTGGCTGGACCGGCTGGGGCAGATTCGCAACGAGCAGACGGGCGAGGTCAACTCGTACCCCGATCAGCAGTGGACGAACCGCGCGCCGTTGCTTTTCCCCTGGATCAACATCGTCTTCTGGGGCATGGGCCTGCCCCTGGGACTGACCGCCTGGGCCGGTTGGGCGGTGATGGGACTCGATCTGTGGCGCGGCAGGCGCGTGGCCAAGCATCTGGTCGTGTGGGGCTGGACGACGCTCCTGTTCCTCTACCTGGGCGTGCAGTGGGTCAAGTCCATGCGCTACTTTATCTACCTCTACCCGCTGCTGGCCATCATGGCGGCATATCTTTTGACGCGCCTGATCCGTGCGCCCGCTCGCCTGTGGCGCATGGCGGGCTGCGCGCTCACCGTCGTCGTCGTTGTGGGGGCTGCGCTGTGGGGATATGCGGTGTTCTCCATTTACCTGCGGGATCACACGCGCATTGCCGCCGGGCAGTGGATATATGATCACATCCCGGATAACTCCGTCCTGGCCCAGGAGCACTGGGACTGGGGACCTCACATCCCCGGGGGCAAGTCCTATCACATCATCGAGATGCAGAACTATCACGACGATACATGGGACAAGCGCCAGCAACTGTATGGCTGGCTCGACGAGGCGGACACCATCGTCATCTCCAGCAACCGCATTTACGCCTCGGTCTCGCGCCTGAAGCCACGCTACCCGCTGACCAACGCCTACTACCGGGCGCTGTTCGCCGGCGAGCTGGGGTTCGAGCTGGTGGCCGATTTTACCTCTCGTCCGTCACTGTTCGGCCTGGTGCAGTTCCCCGATCAAGAGACGCCCTTCCCGCTGATGGAGCCCGAGTACGTCTACCAGGAGGCGCCAATCACGATTCATCTGCCGCCGGCCGAGGAGGCGTTCAGCGTCTACGACCACCCGCGCGTGTTGATCTTCCGCAAGACGGACGCCTATTCCCGCGAGCGGGTGATGGCGGTACTGGGCGGTATTGATTTGGATCAGGCCCGGCACGGCCTCCGGCCTAAGGAGTTGACTACCGTCCCCGACGTGAAGTTCGACGCCGAGACGTGGGCCGATCAGCAGACCGGCGGCACTTGGTCGGAGATGTTCAACAGCCGTGGGCTATTCAACCGCTATCCGGGGCTGGCGGCGTTCGCCTGGTGGCTGGTGGTGACCCTCTTGGGTTGGCTGGTCTTCCCGCTGCTGTTCGCGTCTCTGCCGCGCCTACGGGATCGTGGCTACGGGCTGGCGCGCGTGCTGGCCCTGCTCGCGCTTGCTTACCTGACCTGGATCGCGGCCAGCCTGCGCGTCTTGCCCAACACGCGCGGGACGATCGTGCGCATGCTGCTGCTGTTGCTCGTGGTCGGCGGCGGGGTGGGGTGGCTCAAGCGTAAGGAGATCGTGCGGTTCGTGCGCCGTCGCTGGCGGGTGATCCTGATTACCGAAAGCATCTTTGCGCTGCTGTACGTGGTGTGGATCGGCGTGCGGCTGCTGCAGCCTGACTTGTGGCATCCATACGTGGGCGGCGAGAAACCGATGGACTTTGCCTACCTCAACGCGGTGATCAAATCCACCTGGTTCCCCCCCTACAATCCCTGGCTCTCCGGCCACTATATCAACTATTATTACTTTGGTTTCGTCATCGTCGGCACGCTGACCAAACTGATGGGCACCGTGCCTGCCATTGCCTATAATCTGATGGTGCCCTTGCTGTACGCGCTGACGGGCGTGGGGGCGTTTTCCGTCGCCTACAACCTGACCGGGCACCGCAAGCGCGGCGCGATCTTTGCTGGCGTCGCGGCGGTCGTTTTTACCGTCGTGCTGGGCAACCTGGGCGTGGTGCACCTTATCTACACCCGGCTGGTCGAGATAGGCGGCGTGCCCTTCGAAAGCACGCTCCCCGGCTTTCCCGAGATGGTGGGATTCTTCAAGGGGCTGTGGGCGGTGATTGCCAAGGGCGCCTCGCTTTCGGTCGGCAACACGACCTGGTACTGGCACCCGACCCGCATCATTCCCTCCGAGACGGGGAACCCGATCGAGGAGTTTCCCGCGTTCACCTTCCTGTACGCCGACCTGCACGCCCACATGATCGCCTTCCCGCTGACGCTTCTGGCGCTGGCGCTGGCGCTCTACTGGGTACTGGATCGGCGCCCGCGCTGGTGGAGCGTCGTCATCGGTGGCCTGGTCATCGGGTCGCTGCGCCCGACCAATACCTGGGATTATTACTCCTACCTTTTGTTGGGGATCGCTGCGCTGACCGTGGGCGCTTGGGAGGGGTGGCGGGCTGGGCGCCGTCGCGGCCTCGATGTTGGAGGAGTGAGCGTATGGCTTTACGTGAGATGGCTCATCCTGCGAATCGCGCTGCTGGTCGGGTTGTCTTACCTGCTCTTCCTGCCCTACATCCGCCACTATTCAGGCTACAGCTTGCTAGAGCGCTGGGACGGCTTGCGCACGCCGCTGGACATCTTTTTATGGATCCATCTGATTCTGCTTTTCCCCGTGGTGACGCGCCTGTCGATCGAGGTAGGGCGGAGCTTTAGGTGGCGCCGGGACGAGCGATGCAAGTTTGTGCCTTGGTCGGCGGGCGCAACTGCGGCGCTGTGGTTTGGGGCGCTGATGTTGACCTTGTCCTTGATCGCCTTGCTGACCGCCGTGGTGACGGTGTGGAAGCAGGCCGACCAGATGGTCGTGGGTCCTTTAGACGAGATTGTTCCAGTGGCGCTCGTGGCGCTGCCGATCGCCGTGCTGGCTGCGGCACTGCTCTTTACTCCTCGAATGCCGCCGCGCCGTCGCCTGCTGTGGCTGATGGTCGGCCTGGCGATGTCGATCTGTGTGGCAGTCGAGGTCGTCGTGGTCAAGGGCGACATCGGACGGCAGAACACGGTGTTCAAGTTCTACCTGCAGGTGTGGATTCTGCTCTCGATGGTGGCGGCGGTCAGCGTCGTCTGGCTTTGCGCGCGCCAGTGGCGCTGGGACCCCCGGGGGCCCGCGGCCCAGGGGCGCGCGTGGTGGGGGTCGCTGAAGC
>CAZKDJ010000042.1:0-25546 GCA_964551295.1 uncultured Anaerolineales bacterium
ACAGAACAGGAAGCTGTAACGTAGGAATGGAGGTCGAGGTTGACGTAGGCACTAGCTACCTGACAGTTTTCTTGTAGGGCGGTTTTGCTAACCGCCAAAGGCAGCCTCTCGGTCGGATAGGCAAATTCGACCTACATTTGACGCCTGAACGATGTTTGGGTAAGACCCTAGCTTCAAATGGCGCGAGTCGCGGCGTCTTCCCGCCGCCCGAAAGCCCTTGTCATGGCCAAAGACCCTCATCCTGTCATGGTCAAAAACCTTCATCCGTTGGTAAAACGCGTGATAGATAGGGCGTGGATGGTGGCATCAGGAATCAAATTGACGAGCTGTGTGTTACGAGTTTCAGTCATAAGCAAACGAGAAAGGCACCTGTGAGGGTGCCTTTCTTATAGCGGGGGAAGGATTCGAACCTTCGACCTCCGGATTATGAGTTCGAATCCTATTTCGTGTACTCTGGCTCGCCGGGCCACTTTTTTAGGGTAGCCTGGCGATATTCGATTCTCAAAAGGCTTGTACGACTGGATGGCCCGGTTAATGAGCCTTCATCTGCTTGGATTGTATCTGTGTTGCTGGGTGTGTCAAACTACGTTTTCGTTGATAGATCACGGGTGGGGCGGGCTTTGGTAGGTCAAAATCCTCAAAGCCATCGCGGCAGGTCCTGTGAATCAGATGTGGTCGAGCCCGTTTGCTCGCGCGATAGCGCCGAGCCACCGGGCGCTCGGTTTGACGGCGCGCACTTGAGTTTTTCTATCCACGGCGATCAAGCCAAAAGTAGGCCGGTAACCCTGCATCCACTCAAAGTTATCGAATGCGGACCAGTAGGTGTACCCGCGCACATCCAAACCATCCCTCAGGCAATTGACCACTCCCTGCAACGCGCGGTCGATGTACTCAATGCGGCGTGTGTCGTCGGTGGTGGCCAAGCCGTTCTCAGTCACAATCACCGGAATACCTGCCACGTCTGTGGCGTAGCGGATGGTCGCCTCCAGCGCCTCTGGCCAGAATTCATAGTGCATTTGGGTCAACTTCACGCCTTCCTCGGGCGGCAAGGGCGCTTTAGGGCCAAAGCGCATGCGTGAATAAGTCTGCACACCGACAAAATCGTCGCCACGCAGATTTTCTAGATAGACGTCATTTATTACCCGGCGCATTTTGGCCGCCAGTTCCTCGCCACCTTCGCCGGCCTGGATGTCCTGGATAGCCAGGGTCAAACCCACCGGAAAATCGCCCGGTCCGGCTTTTATAGCCTCCACGGCCTGGCGATGGGCGGCCAAGATGATCTCTACAGCTTGGTCGGAAGCCGCGAACACGAATGGCACCAGCCGGTCGGGCGTGATACCCAATGCCTCAGCCGCAGCTATAGACCTTCAGGTAATGTTTTTGACAAAACGGCCCGCCAGCAGGCGTGAAAAGCGACTCAAGTGTCAAAAACCTTATCTGAACACCTATAGCTGCCACGGCGCAGGTCGCTGCGGGTCGGGTGGTGGTACGATCCCGGATTTAGTCAGCAGCAGTGCGATGTTGGGCTCATTGAGGGTGCAGGCCGCGCCGATGAGGTCCCCCAGATATCGCGTGGCGTGTTCGCAATCGCGGGCGAATCTATCTGGCGTATCCTTGCCTTCCCACCCCCCGGCCGCGATCAACCAGCGCGGCGATGTGAAATGATGGAAACTGACCATCGGGGTGAGGCCATGCTCGTGGCACGTCGCCAGCATGCGCCGGTAGTGTTCCAGGCTGGCTCGCGAGAACTCGCCCTCTTCCGGTTCGATGCGCGCCCACTCGATAGAAAAGCGGTACATGTTAAAGCCCAGTTCCGCCAGCAAGGCGATGTCTTCTGAATAGCGGTGGTAGTGATCACAGGCATCGCCGGATGGCTCCGCATAGATCGTCCCCGGCACGTGTTCGAGCAGCCAGTTGTCGTTGTAGACGTTGTTTCCCTCGACCTGGTGCGCCGCGGTAGCCGTACCCCACAGGAACCCTCTTGGGAATTTCATGGGTCTGCCTCCTGTTCAGGCTCCGGGTTTGCTGTCCTGCCTAGATGATGGCTCGCCTTTAAAATCAAAGCTCTTCATGAGGTGAATATCGCGGGACGAGCTGCCAACCAGCGCCTGAAACTCGCCCGATTCAGCTACCCAACGTTTTGATTTGGGATCGTAATACGATAGAGCTTCTTCATCGAGTGTGAACGAGATCGTCTTGGTTTCGCCCGGCTCGAGCGCGACTTTGGCAAATGCCTTCAACTCCTTTTCAGGGCGCATCAAGCGCGATTGGACATCGCGCACATACACTTGAACGATTTCCTTGCCGGCTTGGCTTCCCGTATTCTCCACATCCACGCTGAACTGAATCGTGTCGCCGGTGGCATACTTGGGCTTGCTCAGCTTCAGATTGCGGTAGGCAAACGTCGTGTAGGAAAGCCCATAGCCAAACGGGAACAGGGGGGCGATGTCTTTCTTGTCATAGTATCGGTAACCGATAAATAGCCCTTCGCCGTATAACACCTGGCCGTTCTCCCCGGGGTAATTGAGGTGGGCCGGATTGTCCTGCAAGCGCCTGGGAAAAGTCGTCGGCAGCCTGCCGGAGGGGTTCACGTCGCCAAACAGCACGTCGGCGATCGCGTTGCCGGTTTCCTGGCCCAGATACCACGCTTGCACCACCGCCGCGACATCGTCCAGCCAGTTCATGTGCAGCGGCGAACCGACATTCAGGACGACGATGGTGTTCGGGTTGACGGCCGCTACTTGCTCGATCAACTTGGCCTGATCGCCTGGCAGTTCCATATCCGGCCGATCGAATCCTTCGCTCTCCCATTCGTCTGTCAGTCCAGCAAACACGATCGCCGCGTCACACTCGGCAGCCAATGCAGCCGCCTGCTGAATCGAGTCATCCGGGATCTTTTGCATGCAGCCGACGCGCAGGCTCTGAAAGAATGATCCCGGCTGCGAAGCGTACTCGATCTGCAGTTGGTGCGTCTGTCCCGCCGCCAGAGATATCTCTACCCTTTCGTTCCCCTCCTCTCCAAAGGAAGATACTTCCTTATCGATGTCAGCGATCAGATCGCCGTCGATGAACAACCGGCTTTTACCGACGCTCGACAGACTCAATTCATAGGTTCCGCCTTCCGATACCGAGAGCCCTCCCGTCAAGCGGACTGAGAAGTTGGCAGGGTCAATAATGGTGGGCACGGTATCGCCCAACCAGACCATTTCTAGTTTGTCCGTTGTGTCCGTGTGGACGGGATCGCCGGCCAGATCCCAATTGGAAAAGTACTGGAGGGTGATGCCGTCGGTCAGCCAGTTCTTGTCGAGCACGGGCAGGTCCTTACGGGTGGCGCAACCCAAGGCATAGCTAACCTGCACAGACCCGCCCACTCGATTCTGGATGCCTTCGAGCGGCGAGATCACATAGTGTGGGCGCACTCGGCAGCTGCCGCCCCCTATGAAAGAGGGCCGCTTGGCGTTCTCACCGATCACGGCGATGGACTTACACGCGCTTGTATCGAGCGGCAGAAGCGACTTTTCGTTCTTGAGCAGAACGATGGCTTCAGAGGCAACCTCGCGTGCCAGGAGGTGGTGTTCTGGATTATCAATCGCTTGCTCGGGTTGCAGCCCGGGGCGCTCAAAGAGACCGGCCTTTTCCAAAGTCCGCAGCAAACGGCGGACTTTGTCGTCGACGGCTTCTTCGCTGACCTCGCCGCTTTGGACTGCCTCCAACGCTTTTTCGCCCATCCAGCGCGCCGGCCCGGGCATCTCCAGGTCGAGCCCGCCCTTGGCGACATTGGCGCTGTACGTCCCAAACCAATCGGATATGACGATGCCCTCAAAATCCCATTCGCCTTTCAGGACATCCAGCAGTAGGTAAGCGTTTTCGCTGGCATAGGTGCCATTGATGCGATTGTAGGACGACATCACCGCCCACGGTTTGGCCTCGCGAACGGCCATCTCGAACGGGCGCAGGTAGATCTCTCGCAGGGCGCGCTCGCCCACCTCGGAGCTGATGGACTGGCGATCGAACTCGGAGTCGTTACACACAAAATGTTTGATACACGCGCCAACACCACCGCTCTGTATACCGTTTATGTAGGCCGTGGCCATCTGACCTGTGAGATATGGGTCTTCTGAATAGCACTCGAAATTGCGGCCTGCCAGCGGAGAACGGTGCATGTTAACGGTGGGGGCTAGCAGGATTTGGGCACCTTTGGCCCGGATTTCTTCTGCCAGCGCCTGGCCCACGCGCTCTACCAGGTCCGGGTTCCAGGTCGCGGCCAGCGCAACGCCGGCCGGGAAACAGGCCGAAGTGGGCCCATCTGAGAAAGCGGCGCCGCGTGCGCCTACCGGGCCGTCTGTCACTTTCATCGCCGGAATGCCCAACCGCTTCACAGAGACAGTGTGCCAAAAATCAACCCCCGCCAGCATGGATATCTTTTCCTCCAAGGTCATTTGAGCTATTAGGGATTCGATCTTTTTCATTTTCTCATCTTCTCTCATCTTTGACTTTATGGTGCAGTGATCAAGTATCCCATTGTGCTTTAGCCACTACCTCACACAGTTGAGAGATCCCACTCTTCGTAGATCTTTGGGACATCATTGATCAGGCGTCTGGTGTATGCCTCTTTCGGATGCAGAATCACCTCATCGGCAGATCCGTGTTCAACAAATCTTCCACGCTCCATGATGTATACGCTGTCAGAAATATAATACGCCAGGCCGATATCATGGGTGATGAAAATAGGCGTCATCCCGGTTCCATCACGCAGTTGCATCAGCATATCCAGGATGGTCGCGCGTGAACAGGCATCGATCATCGAGGTTGGTTCATCAGCCAGCAGGATATTGGGCTTCAGCAGGAAGATACGGGCGATCATTAAGCGTTGCTGCTGTCCACCGGAGAGCTCAAAGGGATACTTGTTGGTTAATTCCTCGAACTTCAAGTTGACAAAGCCGCACGCCTCTTCCATCAAATCTACTTTTTTCGCATACGGAAGTTCTCGACCGCCGCGCATGTTAATGCAATCTAAAAGCACGGCGTCAATCTTGCGAAAGATGTTATATGAAGAGAACGGATCTTGAAAAATCGCCTGAATCTTTTTCCAGTATTTCTTTCTCTTCTTATGAGTACGGATATCGCGCTTTTTTCCCTGAAAGTAAACCTCACCTTCGGTAGGGTTGATCAGTCCCAAAAGCATCTTTGCCAAAGTGGTCTTTCCACTGCCCGATTCGCCCACGATCGAGACGATTTCGCCCTCGTAGAAATTGAAATCCACATGATCGACAGCTACAGTTTTCTGGCGGCCTACACCAAACACTTTGGTAAGCCCTGACCCGCTCAGGCATATTTTTTTATCGTCAGGCATTTTTTTTGCTCCTCCCTCCGATGAACATCCCTCAGTTCTTTTTCCGAAAGGATACAGCGGTAAGCGCGGCCGTGTCCAAGCCCACGAAGACTCACAGAAGACGTCTTGCATTCTGACCGAACGTATTGACAACGTTCGGCAAACCGGCAGCCAGACGGTGGGTTTTTCAGGTTCGGCGGCACCCCAGGAATGGCAGTCAGTTTGCAAGCCCGCAGACCTTCTTCAGGCACGATGATTGAGCCCATGAGGCCTTTGGCATAAGGGTGGAGTGGATCAAACACAACTTCTTTCGCGGTGCCCTTCTCCACAATCTGTCCTGCGTACATGACCATAATATCATCTACCACATTGTAAAGCAGCGGAAGTTCATGCGTGATAAAGATCAGTGATTTGATGAAACTATTTTTCATCAAGTACTTTAGCATCTTGATGACCATCTTTTGCGAAGTGACATCGAGGGCGGAGGAGGGCTCATCGGCAATCAATACTTTTGGAAAAAGGATCACAGATGTCGCGATCACCGTGCGCTGTTTCATGCCGCCTGAAAGCTCAACAGGGTATTTTTGCAGTACCTCCGCTGGAAGCCCCAAGCTCTCAAAGCCGCCTCTGGCAAGTTTATAAATCTCTTTCTTGGTCTGATATGGATCGTGTGCTTGAACCACATCCTCGATAAAGTTGATGACCTTCTGGGTGGGGTTGAGCGCGTTCATCGCCGATTGGGGGATATAGGAGATCTCTGTCCCCAATATCGATTTACGAATGTCATCAGGATCCATTCCAGAAATATTGCGTCCATCAATGACGATCTCTCCGCACGTATAGTGTAGCGGAGGGAAGTAATACCCCATCAGGCTGAGCGCCAACGTCGACTTTCCACAGCCGGATTCCCCCGCAATTCCCAACGATTTCCCTTCTTCGACCTTGAGAGAAACGTGGTCAACCGCGTAAATATCTTCCTGAAAGCGGGTGATATATTTTGTTGTTAGGTCTCGGACTTCTAGCATTACATTTGACATTTCAACCACCTAGTCCCTCAATGCCGGATTGAATACCTGGTCGAGACCCGTATTCATCAAATTCATCGAGAATGTAACCAGCGCGATGATCACGAGCACGGGAAAGTACGCCCACCATTTTCCCAAGATATGCGCCTGGTAAATCATCGCCCAGTTCATCATCAAACCCAAAGTTGGCACCTCAGTCGTTCTAGGTCCCAACCCAAGGATTGATAACCCGGCCTCCGACAGGATACCAATGGAAATTTGCAGAATCAACGCCATCACGACATAAGAAGCGATGTAGGGCAGAATATCGGCAGCGATGATGTAAGCGATAGAGTGCCCAGATAGTTTCGATAGGTTGACATGGTCGCGATTGCGCAGCGAAACCACTTGCGCCCGCACAGCCCTGGTAGTCCAATACCAGGAAGTAAACCCGATCACTATGGCGATTGTGACAGCGCCACGTTTTTCCTGCCCGATGCTGAATGAAATCAAGATCAACAACACAAAAGTGGGGATGACGGTAAAAAGATTGGTAAAGAACATAATGATGTCATCCACCAGGCCGCCGACGTAACCCGCCAGCAACCCCAGGGTCAAGCCGATCGTTGTTGCAATGATACCGGCGACAAAACCGATCTGCAGCGATACGCCGGTGGCCCTAACTAGCTCCGTCAACACATCTCTACCAAAGTTATCGGTTCCAAGCGGCAACACCCGTACATTCGCAACCTGGCCGACATTCACGTAATCAGATTGTGCGACAACCCTTTTCTCCTCAAGGGTACCCGTGTCCGCGTTTTTTACGGCAATGATCGCTCCCTCTGTTGATAAAAGTCCTTCGAGCGAGGTATTGAGCCGAACGTAGTAATTTCGCCGGGCATTGGTCATCCCGGCAATTTTCGTCTTGGGGTCATAATGGGTCTCCCACAGACCCAGGATCTGTACGGTGTCCGCGATATCGATCTCACTTTCAGGAATCCCGTGGGCCACAAGCCATTCCTTCATATCCAGGCGTTCCTTGTCGCCCAACTTGGCGGCAATGCGATTAGCAGCGGCATCGTCCAGATTCAGTGTATACGGCTGGGAACCAATGCTGTCATAGACA
Source organism: uncultured Anaerolineales bacterium (assembly GCA_964551295.1). Classification (GTDB taxonomy): domain Bacteria; phylum Chloroflexota; class Anaerolineae; order B4-G1; family B4-G1; genus JAFGED01. The sequence goes on from CAZKDJ010000042.1 coordinate 7,463, forward strand.
TTTACATAGATCCCAGGCTCGAAGAAGGTGCCCTGACTGATGATGGCTAACGGCGAGTCGGTGATGATCAGCGGATAAATGATCACGATCAACAGAATCGCCACAAAAATGGAGAAACCGAAAACAAATTTGCCGGAGCGGAAAACTTGCTGAATGGTATGTTTCATAACAACACTCTTCCTTAATCAGCCTGCGCCGCTTTAATGCGCGGGTCAATGACGCCGTAAAGGATTTCGATGATAAAGTTCGCACTCAGAACCATCAATGTGACGATCAATGTAGATGCCGAGATCAGCGGATAATCCTGTCCCATGACGCCGTTCAAAAGCGTATAACCAAGCCCTGGATAACTAAAAACGATCTCCGCCACCAGCGCGCCGCCGACCATGGTACCGATCGACAACGCCAGACCGGTTATCTGCGGAAGCATGGCATTTCTAAACACATAGCGGATGATCTTCCGGTCTTTGATTCCCATGAAACGGGCGTACTTCACATAATCTGCATTCAGTTCATAGATGGCCATGGAGCGCATACCAATGGCCTGACCCCCGATCGCGATCAACACGATTGACCAGAATGGCAGTTGATAATGGACGATCACGGACCACATAAATTCCCAGCTAAAGTTAGGAATCAGGTCATACCCATATCCGCCCGATGTTGGGAACCATTCTAATCCGACTCCAAAAATGACCAGCAAAATGACTGCCATGCCAAACGCCGGGAAATTGCTCACAAAAATACTGACGGGCATGAGGACTTTATCAAACCCTCCCTTGAGATAAGCTGCCAACGCGCCCAGTGTGTTCCCGATCAGCCAGCCAACGATGATCGCCGGGAACTGCAGGCATATTGTCCACCCGATGGCGGATTTGAGAACATCTGACACCGTTCTGGGATACATGCTGATCGAGTAACCAAAATCGCCCCGTATCACATTTCTCATATAGATGAAAAACTGTTCAACTACGGGTTTGTTGGTGCCAAACAGTTCTATGTATTGCTCATAAACTGCTTGGACCCCGGTCGCATCGCTCATGCCTTGGGCCATCCTTGCCACGATGGCTGCCACAGGGTCTCCTGGCATCAAGCGAGGCAAGGTGAAATTCAGTATGAAGGCGCAGACAAAAGTGACCAGAAACCACCCCAGCTTGTTAAGGAAATACTTTCGGTATCCTTTCAACGCAACATCTCCTTAGATCCACTGTTACTACTCGGCCTCTTGAGCAAAAGTGAGGGGCTTGGGGTGTGGTGGGCAGCGCGCGCTTTTCAGGCGCGAAGCCGCCCACCACACCCCAGAATTTTTCCTCTCTTCATATTCAAGAGCATTGTCAGGCGTATGCCTGAGTAGTAACGATCCACTTTAATAAACAGCCATGTCCCGTGGTTGGCGGAACATGGCTGTTTTTCATTGAACGATTTTCTACGGGCTAACCAGCGTCAGGTTGTAGAGACAGGCGATACTCCAGCCGTCCGTCAGGTCAAGCGGCGGGACCGGCAGGTCGGTGCCATCATCCTGATGCGGGAAGTTCGTCCAAACTGTCTCGTTCACCGCATGGAACGATTGGGGGCGGTACATGAGCGTGAAGGAGGGAATATCGGCCAGGTAGATCCTGACCAATTCCGTGTACATTTCCTTCAGTTTCCCGGGGTCGGTTTCAGTGGGGATCGCCCGGATCAAGGCATCGGCCTCAGGGTTGCTATACTGACCCCAGTTGCCGTTCCAGTTGCTCGCCATACCAACGAATTCAGAGCTCATCAGATGGCGGATACGTCCCCAAGGCTGGGTGGGGCCAGCACCGTCACTCCACATCATAAAGATGTCATAGCCCTCGGGGAGAGGTGCATCCGATTTGGTGACGACGGTCTGATACACGGACCATTCAGGGTAGTTGGTCGTGATCTCAATACCGATCTCTTTTCCGGCGGCAGCAACCACTTCAATCGCAGCCTGCCAGTCGGACCAGCCATTGGGGCAGGTGGCTACATAGCTAAGCTTTTGACCGTCGTATTCACGCCAGCCATCGCCATCGGTATCGACGATACCGGCGTCATCCAGGAGGGCCTTGGCGCCCTCGATATCGTTGCCAGCCCACTGCAGGTCTGCGACGGCATCGTGATCGTACAGGGCTTGCTCACCGGGGGTCGGGTTCATGAGTGAGCGCGGAACCTGCTCGAAGGTGGCCGATTGGTTGGTCATGGCGTTGGCAATGATGGTAGGATAGTCAACCGCAATGGCGATGGCCTTGCGCACCGCTACCTGGTCTAAACCATAGGAATTCGGGTTGTAGAAGGCAGTGGGGAGGCTGGCGCCAATGCCATAGGGAGCCTCAGGCAGGTAGGTGGAGATGGGCAGCCCATAGTCTTCCCACAAAAGCTGAATATTGGAGTTGAACTGCTGGCTGACATCCACCTCACCTTTTGCCAAAGCAACAGAACCGGCGGCGTTATCCTTAAAGATCGTATGCGCCAGGTACTTTGGAGCTGGCAGCTTGCCCCACATGGAGGCATCCTGGCCCCAGTAGTTGTCATCCCGAACGAGGACAACCTTCGTATCGTCGGCGAAGAACTTGTGATAGGGACCGGAGTAAACCACGTCCTCCGCGATATCCGCCGAGAACTCGGTGGCATCGCCACCAACGCGCTCTTCCAGTGTTTGGGTCCAGGCTTTCTGGATGACATAGTTGCTGCTCACGTACGCAGAGACGAGCAGAGGATTGATCGCGTTGCCCTCATCGTCCAGTTTGGCTTTGATTACAACCGTCTTGTCATCAACGGCTTGGATGTCTTCAATGTAATCTACGTTGCCAGCGCCGGTAGGGGTGTTGTACTTGACGTGGGTGGCCCAGGTATAAGCGACATCCTCCGCGGTCACCGGAGTGCCATCGCTCCAATGTGCAGCATCTTTGATCTTGAAGGTGAGTTCCGTTCGAGCATCGTTCCACGAATAATCACCATCTGCCAGCAAAGGATAGACATTGCCATCGAGCATGTTGTACAGGTACGGGGTTTCGAACATGGTGACACGGGCGCTGTCCTGCTGGACGATAGCCATCGCGTTATTGTTGCTGGAGGAGTACGGATTCCAACCAACGACCGGGCCCCACTGCTGACCATTGAAGTACAGGGTTTCGTTGCGGGGCAGAGCTGTGGGGTCTTCCTCAACGGTCGGCACGACCTCAACGGTCCGCTCGACGATTTTCTCGACCTCGATAGTCTCCCTGATAACCTCCTGCTGAGGAGTGCCGGGGGCACAACAAGCAGATAGCGAAAGCCCGAGAACCATCAGAATGCTAAATAGGGTAACACTGTAGCGTTTCATATTCTGAACATCTCCTTCCTTTTGATTAGTGAACGGAATTTCACTACGCAAGGGTTTGACATAAAGAACATCGCAGGACTGATTCGATAGACACCTCCTTTTGAGTTACCGATCGCCTATGCTAATGCTTCTAGTATGATTCTGCATTCGGCAATCATAGCGACCGATGTATCATCTCAATATCTTGGGGGAATGTAGGTCGGATTGGCAATCCGACTTACTCTTGCCCCTACTTTTTGAGAAGATACCGACCGATCTTGGAAGTCAGTTTCCGTTGCTCTATGTCTTGATCGATGCTTCCGCGGACGTTACAGGCATGTTCCCTTATGACTGACTGGTGGATGAGATGCTGTGTCACTATTGATACAAGCATGCTGAAGGGCCGAGGATGATCAGAATCCAAGATGTGCTCTTTACATCACATTTCGGTTGATCGCGGTTTTGGGTGGTACCATTTCTTCCTTAATTACCACGATAGCATAGGATTCGTGTGCCGTCTATCGTTAGTTCGGAGGATTTCGACGTTGAATTGAGGTGGCTATACCGTCTAGCGTGCTGGTCGGGAGGATTGAAGATGATTGCAAAGTTGCCCAACAGGTAGTATAATCCTGGTTGTTGGGCAACTTTGTCCTTGGGCAGGAGGCCAAATGCAAAAGCCCGCCAAACCACTGGTAAAAAACGGCCTATTGATGATCGACGGCACAGATTCAGGTACTACTAGTGCTGTTCAGGTTGGGTCGCCGCGCTGGCACAACTGGCTCGTCGATGCAGACAACCGAGGGTTTATTTTCAAAGGAGACGCAGGACATTTTACTGCACGGCGCGAAGTGCGGCGAGGCAATCTGTACTGGTATGCTTACCGTCGACGCGGCGGGAAACTCCGCAAGACGTATCTGGGTAAACCGGAGGAGATGACCCAAGAACACCTCGACCGGGCAAGCGCGCGTTTGGCTGGGCAAACAACGCTGGCGCGGTTATTGGGAGACCCTGATACCGGTAACATAGCTGCTGCGTTGGAAAATCAAGCTGTCCCGGCAGTACCTCAGGAAGAGACGTTTGCGTCTTTCTTATCGCTGACCAAAGTCACGCCTCCAGGGTTGCCACAAAAGCTCGTCGCGCGTCCCCGTCTCACTAAGCGGATCGACATGACTTTGATCTGTGCGCCCAGTGGGTTCGGCAAGAGCACGTTGTTGAATGAGTGGCAGCAAACTTGCGGAATGCCCGTGGCGTGGGTATCGCTAGATGCAGGTGACAACGTTCCACTGCGGTTTTGGCTCGCGGTCGTGACGGCTTTGCAGACGGTGAAACCTAACCGGGGGCAAGAATTACTGGCAGGTCTCAGCGGGTCTTCATCTTTTGATATCTCCGAAACTGTCGCGAATTTCACCAGTGAGATCATCTGTGCGACGAACAGGCCAGGCTCTACCGGCGGCGTCGGATTGGTCTTGGATGACTATCACCTTATCCAGAGCCCAGAGATTCACTCCTCTATCCAAACCTTGCTGGAACATTGTCCGCCAAATCTGCAAATTATCATTTCCAGCCATGTCAAGCCGCCGCTTGCCTTGGGGCGTTTGCGGGCAAACGGTGTATTGACCGAGTTGGAGGCGGATGATTTGCGCTTTACGCTGGAGGAGGGAATCGACTTTCTAGTGCGGCACACCCTGGAGCGACCCTTGGCCTACGATGACATGCAGACGCTAGTCAAACGTACCGAAGGGTGGGTCGCGGGCCTCACTCTTGCAACATTGGCTCTGAGCAAACAGGATAATCATGGTCTATCGATAGCGTCTTTTACCGGTGCTCACGCCTATCTGCGCGAATACTTTATGGAGAGTGTGTTGTCTCGTCAGCCACCCTCTGTGCAAACGTTTCTGCTCAAAACGTCGATTTTGAAGCATCTGACCGGGGACCTGTGCGATGCTGTCACCGGGCAAACCGGTGGGGAGGAACTGTTATCCCAATTGTGGCACAAGAACCTTTTTGTCGAGCGAATGGGGGAACAGAATCGGTATCGGTATCACGATTTGTTTGCCGAGATGCTCTACAGCCAATTGCAGATGCAATTCCAGGCTGAAATTCCCCGCTTGCATCGCCGGGCGGCGGAATGGTATTGTTCGCAGAACGCGCCAGCAGATGCCGTGTATCATCTGTTGGTCATCGAAGCGTGGGAGGAGGCCGCATCCTTGATCGAGAACATAGCGCTGCGTGAGCTGGAGCAATTCGGCGAGGACTCGCGCTTGCTACGTTGGCTGCGACAATTGCCAGAAGCGGTGGTGCAACAACACAAGACCCTCCTAAGTGTGTACGTGCGCTTGGCAAGGGTGGCCTTGCCGCAGATCGAAGTGGAGCAATTCCTGGCACGAGCGGAAGCGAGTATCAAGAGCAAGCCGACGCCGGAGCAGACGGGTGACGAGCAAGATGTACTTGCCGAGATTCAGCGAATTCGTCACGTTTGGTCGACGGGTGAGACGGTGATGCAGCCTCGCTTTGCTGCTGGCGAGCACGAAGACGTATGGCAAATGCTGAATGGCGTCATGCAGTATTTGCAGTTTTTCGAGCGGGAATTGGATCGAGCTGAAGCCCTTGCGCGGGAGGTGTATGAAACCGCGCGAGCCCGGCGCCACCTTTTTGCCATGCTGATGGCAGGCGGAGAATGCGCCAGTATTGCGGCATGGCGAGGGTGCCTCCGGCGCGGTGAAGAAACAGCGCATCAAGTGTTGCAGCAGGCACTTGATCAGCGTGGCAAATTGCCGGAAACGGCCAGTATCGCGCTGGTCGCACTGGCTCATGTGTGCTATGAGCGCAATCAGCTGACGCAGGCGCATCAACTCCTATTGCGCGCCTCCGAGGTTGATCCGAATCCGGCGAGCACGAACATGCCGGTCGCTATCGCGGTTCGACGTGCGCTGATTCAATCAGCACAAGGCGATCACGATGCGGCTCAAGCCACGGTTCAATCCGCGCGGGAATTGAATGCCAAGCGGCCCTCGGGCCTGTGGTCCGATCAGGCGTTGGGTATACATCAGTCGTTGATTCGCTTGCGACAAGGCGACCTTGCTGGCGCGGAACGATTGCTGAACGAAGCTGCATACTCTAGCACGTATCCGTTATCCGACCTTGTTCGGGCAGAGATACTACTGGAGCAAGAACGGGGCGCGGCCGCTGAACGTTTTCTCAATCGCTTCATTGTTCAATGCCCACACGGATTCCGCGGCGGGTCGATCCTGTCTGCGCGCGTGATGCTGGCTGTGGCGCTGTTCCAGCAGCACAAGGTGCGGCAGGCTCGACAAGTGATGACAGATGCCGTCCGGCAAGCGAGTCCCGAGACGTTCATTCGTCCTTTTTGGGATCATGGCCTTCGCAGTCTGCCTGTGCTTGTGCTCGTGCTGCGCACCAAGAACCTTGCCGCCGAGGCTCGGGTCTTTGTGAAGGAAATCCTGCGGATGATAGGGCACGCCAGCGGGGAACAGACACGCATTCCGGAGGACGAGTTGACGGCGCTCTCCATCGCTGCGTCTATCAGCGCGCGTGAGCGAGAGGTGCTGCAGTCGTTGAACGCCGGTTTATCCAATCGAGAGATTGCTGCTGCGTTATCCATTGCCGAGTGCACAGTGAAGACGCATTTGACAAACATCTATCGCAAGCTTGGTGTAAACAACCGGATGCGAGCCGTCGCGCAAGCAAAGGCATTGATGTTGGTGTAGGTTGCTTGAGACAAGGCAGGGACATAAGCAGTGGATTAGGACTCAAATCAGTGATCTTTGGGTTACGAGCTTGAATCTGAAAATCACCCCCTGAGACGCAAAAAAGGCACCCGCGCGGGCGCCTTTTGAGTAGCGGGGCCAGGATTCGAATGCTCATTCCCCTAGTGTGCAGTTTTTCGGAGAGCCCGGATTGGAGTTGTCATTAGATACGGCGCGTCTTCTACCGCGCCAAGTTGTATGGGCAAAGCATGAGCTTGACAAGCTCTGCAAACCATGACACTATGTATCATATTACGATACATCATATCGCTTGATGACACACATCACTTTCATCTCCTGACAGTACGCGACAGGGATAACGAGGAGGATTGACTTGAGTGATCTAGTTGAACATCTCATCGAGCTGATTCGCCGGGCGTCGACCGACTTACCAGCCGACGTGAAGGCGGCGCTGCGAGTGGCGCAAGCAAGCGAGGAATCCGGGTCGGCCGCGGCAGGCGCGCTGGAATCCATCCTGGAGAACGTGACCCTGGCCCGTGCCAATTCTACCCCTGTATGTCAGGACACGGGTACACCCATTTTCTACATCTTCCATCCCCAGGGAATGGGCACGCGCCATCTGCGGGCACAGATTGAGGCCGCCGTGGCCGAGGCCATGCGCTGTGCTTATCTGCGACCTAACGCCGTCGATCCTCTCACTGGCCGCAACAGCGGCAACAACCTGGGCGTGGGTTTTCCCTCGTTCTATTTCCGCGAATGGGAGGAGGATCTCCTGCGGGTCGATCTGTTGCTCAAGGGTGGCGGGAGCGAGAACGTGAGTGCGCAGTACAAATTGCCCCACTCCGGGCTGAAAGCCGGACGTGACCTGGAAGGTGTACGCAAAGCTGTGCTGGATGCAGTCTACCAGGCGCAGGGGAAGGGGTGCGCTCCTGGGATACTGGGCATCGCTATCGGCAGCGATCGCAGTTCGGGTTACGTGCATGCCAAGGAACAGCTCTTTCGCCCACTGGGCGACGTCAACCCGGTGGAGGATCTGGCAGCATTGGAGAAGCGCCTGCTAGATGAGTGCAATCAGTTGGGGATCGGGCCGATGGGCTTTGGCGGCAAGACCACCGTCCTGGGGGTCAAGATGGGGGCATACCACCGTCACCCTGCTTGCTACTTTGTCAGCATTGCCTACATGTGCTGGGCCTGCCGCCGGGCAGGATTGGAAGTACGAGACGGGGAGGTGGTGTTCAAATGAGCATAGTCGATCTGAGCGTGCCTATCTCCGAGGACGATATCCGGGCGCTGCACGTGGGCGATACGGTGCGTCTTTCGGGCGTGATGGTGACGGGGCGCGACGCGGCCCACAAGTACATGATAGAGACCTTCATCCATGCCTCCTCAGTCCCCGAGAGCGAGCGGCCGCTGTACGAGGAGTTGCGGCGATTGCTCAAGGGCGGTGCCATCTACCACTGCGGCCCGGTCGTCCGGCAAGATGAAGAGGGGCGGTGGCACTTTGTCGCCGCTGGGCCTACCACCTCCATTCGCGAAGAGGTCTACGAGCCGGAGGTTATCGCCCACTTCGGACTGCGCGGTGTTATCGGCAAGGGCGGGATGGGAGCCGGGACGCTGCGTGCCTGCCAGGAGCACGGCGCGGTCTATTTCCACGCCATCGGCGGGGCAGCCTCTCTCATCGCCGATGCCGTCAAGGAAGTGGTGACGGTGTACAAGAAGGACGAGTTCGGCGTGCCGGAGGCTTTCTGGGTCATCCGCGTCGAGGGCTTTCCCATAGTTGTGACGATGGACTCCCATGGGCAGAGCATCCACGATGAGGTGGAAGCGGCATCGGCTGCAGCCCTGCGGAGGCTGGTGGGCTTGGCATAGAGCCTCCAACTTTTGCCGTGAGTTATGGACACGTGCGATCTCTGTTTGGCGTGAAACCGTGCACGACGCCAACTCGGTAGGTCGAAGAGGCGAGTAGATCATGCGACAGTCGGTGTCTCTGCGTTCCCCCTGCGAGCGTCTTGGTCTTTCCCCTGTGGGACACGATTCATGCGTGGCTCGTCTTCTTCTGCAACCGAAAGAAGCGCCGGGCTAGCTGCAATCTGCTGGCTTGCCAGGGCGTCAGGCCGGGTGCCCCCTAATACTACTCACGCCTACTCATCAAAGCTTGACAACGGGCGCTTCGGCTGGGGATGGTCGGTGGAGGATCTGGAGGAATACAAGAAGACGGTGCTGCGGATGGAACTAGAGTTCAACGAGAAGACCGGCCACACACCGGCAGATGCCAGGATGCCGGAATATATGACCAGAGAACCGCTTCCGCCTCACAATACGGTTTTTGACGTGCCAGACGCAGAGTTAGACGCGGTATTCTCGGCTCTTTAGCAACAATATGGTAGAGGTTCGCATTTTCGGCACTTCTCAGAAACCAAGCCTGCAATTGGACCTTGGGGAATGCGAGGTCAGTGTGGCGGATCTGCTTACGCGTCTCGACATAGACCCCGCGGTGGTTTGGATCGTGACTGTGGATGGGCGGCAGAGTGATTTTGACCAACTCGTGCCCGCGAGTTGCCGTGTGTGTATCTTCCCGCCCATGTCTGGAGGCTAAAGCTCTGGCCTCCAGAGAGACTCTGGAACGTCCCCCCACCTCCCAAGTTATTGAGATGATACAATCAAACGGAGGAAACAATGCCAAAGGAAACTGGAGTGCGAGTGTGGGCAGAACCGCTAAAGGCGTTCTGCGTACGGGTGTTTGAAAAGCTGGATGTTCCGGAGAAGGATGGGCGCATCGCGGCCGAAGTGCTGGTGACGGCTGACCTGCGCGGGATCGACAGTCACGGCGCGGCTCGCCTGCGGCGATACGTCGACGGCCTGCGGGATGGCATGATGGTTGTTCGGCCTCAAGAGAAGATGGTGTTAGAGACGCCCACCACTGCGGTTATTGACGCTGGAGCCGGATTGGGGCACCCGGTCTCCCGCCGGGCGATGGAAAAGGCTATCCAGAAGGCAAAAGAATACGGATCCGGCTTTGTCACAGTGCGCAATTCCAACCACTACGGCATCGCCGGCTACTATGCGATGATGGCTCTGGAGCACGATTACATCGGCATGTCGATGACCAATGCCAGTGTGTTGGTGGTGCCGACCTTTGGACGGAACGCGGCGTTGGGCACCAATCCCATCGCCGTGGCGGTTCCTGCAGATCGAGAGCGGCCATTTGTTCTGGACATGGCCACCAGCACCGTGCCGCGCGGCAAACTGGAGGTGTACAACCGGCTGGAGAAGTCTCTCCCCCTGGGCTTGGCCACCGACGAGACTGGCACGCCGACGACCGACGCCAAGCGGGTGTTGGAGAACTCGAAGCAGCGGGCCGGCGGGGGGCTCCTGCCGCTGGGAGGAGCCGGCGAGCTCCTATCTGGGCACAAGGGGTATGGCCTGGCGCTGTGGGTGGATATCTTTTGCGGGGTTCTCGCCGGCGCGGCCTACGCCGACCTGGTCTACCCGCGAACCTCGGATGGGAAACACCTTCCCTCCCGGATCGGTCACTTTTTCGGCGCGTGGCGCGTGGATGCGTTCCGGCCTGTGGATGAATTCAAGGCGGCGATGGACGATCTGCAGCGGCGGCTGAAGGATACGCCCAAGGCAAAGGGCGAGACCCGCATCTATATCCACGGGGAGAAAGAGTACGAGGAAGTGGAGCGACGCACTCGCGAGGGTATCCCCCTTAACCCCAAGGTGGCGGCCGATCTGCGCGCTGTTGCGGCAGAGTTGGGGGTAGAGTACGATCTGGAATAGTCTGGAGGCGTTGGTCTCAAGATTTAGACTTGGGCGAGTGGTAGCCCAAAATCTGGATGGATGAAGGTCAAGACGATGAAGGATAGAGCCAATCAATACAAAGTACCATACGGCAAGGCCGATATAGAGTTCGAACTCCCGCCGGGCATGCGTGGCACGGTGGTCGTATCTAGGCCGGCGGAGCCGCTGGCTGATGTGGAGAGGGCGGTCGCTGAGGCGCTGGCCAATCCCGTCGGCTCGCCGCCGCTGCGGGAGATGGCGGGACAGGGCGACGCCGCTTCGCTTACGGCCTGCATCGTCTTCACCGACATCACCCGCTCCAGCCCCGATCAACTGCTGGTGTCGGGGTATCTTCTCAATAAGTAGGGGAAGATGGGGGAGCTGGAGGCAGCGGGGGTGCGCGACGAGAACATCACGCTCCTGTGTGGCATCGGCATGCACCGGCCTTCTACCTACGAGGAGAAGGTGGCCAAGTTGGGGCAGGCGATAGTGGACCGCTACCGTGTGATCGACAACGAACCGCAGAACCCCGATGCGCTGGTGGACCTGGGAGTGACCCCCGGCGGTGTGCCGGTCTCGGCCCACCGGGCGGCGGTGGAGGCAGATCTGCTGATTGCCACCGGACTGGTGGAGCCTCACCAGTATGCCGGCTACTCCGGCGGGCGCAAGACACTGGCGGTGGGGGCGGCGGGCGAACCGCTCATCGCCCACACCCACGGCCCGGCCTTCGTGGATCATCCCGGCACCCGCCTGGGCCGCATCGAGGGCAACCCCCTCCACGAAGCGATCACCGAGGCGGCCCGCCGCGCGGGTCTCCGATTCATCGTCAACGTGGTGCTGGACGACGAGAAGCGGATCGTCTGCGTGAAGGCGGGCGAGCCGGAGGCCGCCTTCGAGGAACTGGTCGCCTTCGCCCGCTCTACCTACGAGGTGCCCATTCCCCATCAGTACGACGTCGTCATCGGCGGGGTAGGCTTTCCCAAGGACGCCAATCTCTACCAGGCCAGTCGGGCGCCCTCCTATCTCTTCTTCGCGCCTACCTGTGTGGTGCGGCCGGGTGGTTTCCTGATCATCCCGGCCCGCTGCGAGGAGGGCGCGGGCGATGGGGTAGGGGAAAAGCGGTTCCTGGCTGCCATGCGTGACGCCCCCGACGTGCAGTACATTCTGGACGACGCTCGGCAGAACGGGTATCCGCCCGGCCAACAGCGTGCCTTTGTGATGGCAAGGTGCTGGAGGGCGCACGGGTGGTCATCGTGGGTAGCGAGTGCCCGGACGTGGTAGAGGCCTGCAAGATGACGCCCGCGGCGACGATGGACGAGGCGCTGGCGCTGGCTGCTGGCGAGTTGGGAGATGAGGCGGATAAACAGCATCCGGCGGATAAACAGCATGAGGCGGATAAACAGCATCCGTTGGACGTGCTCATCGTGCCCCACGCCATGTTGACGCTGCCGGTGGTTGGCGGATAAGCCGACAGTCGGTAGATTGGTCGACCGGGGTGTTGGCTTATTCCCTCCCAATCTGCCGATACGCCACTTGCCTTTCCCGATTTACCGAACCTGGAGAGAAGTATGCCCGCTAATGAATCCAACGTAGAATCAATGCGACCCGTCGAGGAAGAGACGCTTCACTGTGTCCGCTGCGGCCTGTGCCTGGCTGCCTGCCCCGGCTATCGTGAGAGCCTGAACGAAACCGATTCACCCCGCGCCCGTATCGCCCTGGTACGGGCACTCAAGGAGGGGCTGCTGGAGGAGCCCACCGATGGATTCTCGAACGCCTTCTTCCGCTGCCTGCTTTGTGGCGCTTGCACGTTTGCCTGTCCCAGTGGGGTAGCGGTGGACCGTATTTTGGAGCTGACCCGTGGCGAGTTGGCCAGCTTGGATCTCCTACCCCCGGCCCTCGCCGACCTGGACGCTCGGATTGCCCAGTATCGCAACGTCTCGACCGAGGAGAACGAGGGGCGGCTGATCTGGGCCGACAATCTCCCCACTCCTCCCTCCGGCCTGGGCAAAGAGCGAGCGGAGATTGCTTATTTCGTCGGCTGCGTCAGCTCCTTTTTCCCGCGTAGCTACAAGGTGCCCCAGGCCTTGGTGCAGATATTCGACCGTGCCGGTGTGGATTACGCGCTGCTGGGCGGAGCCGAGTGGTGCTGTGGGTACCCGATGTTCATCAACGGTGAGCTGGAGCGTGCCCGCGATCTGATGCAGCACAACGTCGAGGCGGTGCGGGCGATGGGGGCCAAAAAGGTCGTGATGACTTGCCCGTCCTGTTTCCATTTCTGGAAACACGCTTACCCCACCGCATTGGGGGTTGAGAACTTGGGGGTGGAGGTGCAGCACGCCACCGAGTTCCTGGCCGATCTGTTGGAGGCAGGTAGTTTAAAGTTGCGCGAGCTAGAGGAGACCGTGACGTACCACGACCCGTGCGACTTGGGTCGCAAGGGCGGCGTGACCGAGGCCCCGCGGCGCATCCTGGCCCAGATTCCTGGGCTGCGCCTGGTCGAGATGGCCGAGAATCGCGATAGCTCACACTGCTGCGGGGGCGGCGGCAATCTGGAGAGCTTTGCGCCGGAGATGGGCCGGGCCGTGGCGCGCAACCGCATCCGCCAAGCCGCCGACGTGGGCGCTGGCACCCTCGTCTCGGCCTGCCAACAATGTGAGCGGACGCTCGCCAATGCTGCCCGCGCCGAGAAGCTGCGCATGCGCGTGAAGGACATCACCGAGGTGGTGCTGGAGGCGATGGAGTAGGGGGCAGGGCTCGGCGTTGCGGGTCGTATGGACCTGAAATCTGAAACTCGGAACTGGAGACAATGACAGACATAGTCGCAGAACTGCGAGAGGCGATCGGTGCTGAAAAGGTGCTTTCTTCCCCGGTCGATCTGATCGCCTATTCCTTTGACAGCACCTTCGAACAGCACATGTCGGACGCGGTCGTGTTGCCGGAGACAAACGAAGACGTAGTGGCGGTGGTCAGGGTGGCCTCCCGACTTGAGGTACCCATTGTGCCTCGGGGCATGTCGAGCGGGCTGGCCGGGGGGGCTATTCCCCTCAGTGGCGGCGTCGTGGTATCGCTGGCCCGCATGAAGCGCGTCCTGGAGATCGACGAGGAGAACATGATAGTCACCGTCCAGGCCGGCATGGTCACCGCCGATCTGCAGGCGGAGGTGGAGAAGCTTGGCCTGTTCTACCCGCCCGATCCCTCCAGCAATCGCCAGTCCACCATCGGCGGCGACATCGCCTGCGATGCCGGCGGGCCGCGCTGTCTCAAGTACGGCGTCACCGGCGATTACGTGATGGGACTCACCGTCGTCCTGCCCGATGGGCGGGTACTGGTGACCGGCGGCAAGACGATCAAGAATGTCGTCGGCTACGACTTGACCTCTCTATTCGTCGGGTCGGAGGGGACGCTGGGGATCATCACCCAGGCGCTACTGCGGCTGGTGGCCAAGCCTCAATCCGTGCGCACCGCTCTGGCCGAGTTTCCGTCGCTCGACGATGCCTCCCGCACCGTCAACGCCATTCTCTCCGCCGGCATCGTCCCGGCGACGCTGGAGTTGATGGACAAGACGGCCACCGCCTGTATCGAGCAGGCGATGCACCTGGGGCTGCCGCTCGACGTGGAGGCGATGCTGATCATCGAGACCGACGGCTCGGACGAGGAGAGGGTGGTGTGCGAGATTGAGGCGGCGGCGCGCATTTGCCGGGAGAATGGCGCCCGCGAGGTGAAGGTGGCGCGCGACGAGGCAGAACGCATCACCTTGTGGAAGGCGCGCCGTTCAGTCTCGCCATCGCTGGCGCGCAAGGCGCCCAACAAACTGGGCGAGGACATCACCGTGCCGCGCAGCGCCATTCCGGAGGCGATTCGTCGTATCAAGGCCATCAGCGCCAAGTACGGCTTGCCCATCGTCGTTTTTGGCCACGCCGGTGATGGCAACCTGCATCCCAACATTCTCTTCGACTGGCGCGATCCTAAACAATGGGAAAAAGTGCAGCAGATCGTGAGCGAGGTTTTCAAGGTGGCGCTGGACCTGGGAGGCACCTTGAGTGGCGAACACGGTGTCGGCACCTTCAAATTGCCCTACATGGAGCAGGCGCTGGGGCCGACGTCCATCGATGTCCAGCGGCGCATCAAGCGGGCGCTCGATCCGCAGAACATTCTGAATCCAGGAAAGGTGTTGCCCGATATCTGAGTAGTGGCTGTTGTGGGCAGTGAGGCGGAGACGAAAGAGTTCCTGAGACGCGGAGAACTGGAGCTGCGTCGCTCCCTAGGATTAGTAGTTGCATCTACACTGTTGACGTGAAGGCTGAATGGTAGTGGATATTCCCGACAGGTTTGCCGGGCCTGTCGGGAATCCGTTTGAAGGCGGCAGGCACAGTTGTCAGATGGCGTCTGGTCCTATGCCGCCTGGTGGAGGAGATGGTGGAGGATCGAAAAAGGGGCGTCCTGCGCAACAAAAAACGACTGGGGCCTTTTCCCATGGATCGCATCCGGCGCGTGGACAAACCCACCACGATCATCACGGATGCTGTCCAGCGGATTGATTTGCGAAACATCGCCTATAGCCTGGCCGCCCGCGGCGAATACGGCCCGGTCGTCCGGCGGAGCGTACAGAGAATCATCCCGGAAAAATACCCGCTCTCTGCGGCGCAAAAGGACATCATTGACCACATATCTCTCGTCAAACCTAACTTGACCGCGGCGGAGATTGCGCCCATTCCCCAAGACCCGCGGGTTCTGACTCGCCACATCAAAGCCGTGGGGTTCTTTTTGAAGGCGGATGTCATGGGGACATGCAGGGTGCCAAAATCTGCCTATTATAGCCACGACAAACAAGGAAGCCCTATTGACGTTACGTATGAAAATGCCATCGTCATCGTGATGCGCAAGGAATGGAGCGCGATGTATGCCTCCAAGGGGCATGATTGGATAGGCAATCCTATCAGCTTCCAGGCCTACCAGCATCTTGGTTTGGTTGCCGAGACAATCGCCAATTACGTCAGGCGGTTGGGCTGGGATGCTTCTGCTCAGTATGGTCCCTCATTTGTCAATAGATACTCTGTACTGATGCCGCCGCTGTTGCTCGCGGCGGGCATCGGGGAGGTGAGCCGGGCGGGGATTATTCTGGACCCATTCCTTGGGCTTGGTTTCAAGGCCGCCGCTGTCCTCACCAATATGCCGCTCATTCCAGACAAGCCCATCGATTTCGGCGTATTCACTGGCCAAGAACTCAAACGGATGTGCGAAGTAGCCAACACAGCCCCCGCGCACCGCCTTGAGGCTGAAATCGGGGGTGGCTAGGCCTGGCTTTACCTCAGTTGGCTCGGGCTGCGTCCCGCAACCACCCAGAACCATGCTGATGGTTAGTGTTATCCCCAGCAGTGGAAAAAGCGCTATCAGCCGGTGAGTTGGATGGGTCTGATGGAGTGGTATTCAGGTTCTCCCAGGATTGAGACTTAATGCCTGGCTCCCAGTGTGACCGCTAACCTTCGGCCAAGGGCTTGTATGTACGGTGTGATCAGGTCGTCCAGACTCTGTGCAGGGTAGTCTAGGATTATGTTCCACAGGTTTATGAAGACGTCGCTCAACTTGGACTCTACCAGGCCGAACTTGGGAAACGTGGGGTAGGTACGCCCAGTCTTGACAGCCTTGGTCAACACTTGAAGACGAGGATCTGTCGAGAAAGGCGGTCCGTTCAGCGCGTCGAGGCGCACAGGCAAGTGTGAGGCACGTTGACAATAATCCAGTTGCATCTGTTCGCTGGTCAGGAAGCTGACCAATTCCACGGCCTCTTGCTGGCGGTCGCTATGTTGCCAGATGACGAGATTTGATCCGCCAACGTAGGCCGGTCCCGGTGGGAGCGCCAGGCCAATGTCTGTGTAACTGGGAAGATTCCGCATCTGTGTGAGCCATCCGATTGCACCTATCATGGCTGCTATCCGACGTTCAACGAACAAGTTGGCGACATCCAAGCGCCGGATGCCCTCCGGCATATAGCGGCAGAGTTCAAAATAGGCGCGGAAACCCTCGCACGCTTTAGGCTGGTCGAATAGGATGTGTCTTCCATCATCGCTGAAGAGATCGCCCCCCAAGCCCCACACCCAACTGGCTGCGGTTTGCAATGTCATAAACGGTTGATGTACTCCTACAGCCCAAGGGGTCCTAATCCCGCTGGCCTGAAGGCGAACCAGCGTATTCTCGACCTGCTCCGGCGTCTGGAAGGCTTTGTCCTCGTCTATGCCAGCGCCAGCCAACATGTCTCGCCAGTAGTAGATGATGCGCACATCGGCCAACCAGGGCACGGCCCATATCTGTTTCCCGCCGGGTAGATGCACGGTCCGCCAGGCGGACGGCAGAAATGCGGATGCTCCCCCCATGGCGTCGATTTCCTCCTTGCGGAAGGGGCGCAGTGCTCCCATCGTTACAAAGTCATCGACCGCAGTGGCAGCTATCTGTGAGACGTCGGGGCCTTGCCGGTAGAGGGCTATCCTCATCAAATCTTCCCAGTCCTTGTCCCACGTCATCCGGTGCATCACGCAGGTAGGGCAGCGAGCTTGCAGCAGTGCGGGCAAACTCTCATCGTACGCTATAGCCGAAAACTCTAGTTGATCCATCTGGGTCTCCTGAATCACCGTCCGCTCTGCCTCGGCCAATATCAAAACGTCCTTGGGAGCGATGACGCACTCTCCTTCAGCCACTGTCTCTCAGTAAAATAGCTGCCCCCGCGCACGACCTCAAGGGTAAAATCGTGGGCAACTAGGCCCGGCTTTACATCGGCTGATTTGGGCTGCGTCCCACAACCACCCAGGGTCATGCTGATTATTAGCGCTATCCCTATAGTGAGAAAGGCGATATTAGCTGGTGAGATGCGCAGTCCTGACCAGGTGGCATACAGGTTCCTCAGTCCGCCGGGTCACTCGGTTTAATGTGATCTAGCAGTTGCGGGTTCGAAGGGACCCTGCGGACAATGATTTGTACCCGGATTATATGTGAGCGAGTGTAGATGTCAAATCAGGTGCTGGTTCGATTGATTATTAGAAGACAATCTGCAATTAGTCAGTTGATGGTGCACAAGGTGGATGTGCTATCTTCTCAGGACAGGCCATCCGCAGGGTTCACTGATCCCTTGACGACTTGCAACACCTCGTCGGCTCGGTAGACGCGATTGCGGGCTTGACCGGTGATCTCGCGCAGCATACCCTCTTTCTCAAGTGTTTCGACGCAATACCGCAAAAGTCACCCTGTCGAGCGTTTGAGAACGCCGATGCCCGCCGC
>CAZKDJ010000043.1:0-25138 GCA_964551295.1 uncultured Anaerolineales bacterium
ATCAGCGCCTGCCGGATGTGATAGCTGACGCGCGTCGGATCGCCCCACACCTCCAACCATTCCGCCAGACGTCTCTGCGCGTGAGGGAACTGGTTGATCAGGACGAGAAACGTGACCACGCTGATGGCGCCACCCACGGCCAGCTGCAGGATGTCGGCCCCGGCGAAAAAGAACATCGCCAGCGCGGTCAGCACGATCAGTATCGACGTGCTCACGTCCGGCTGCGCCACGATCAGGCCGGCCACGATGCCGATCAACACGGCGAACGGAACTAATCCGTAGGTCACGTCGCGGATCTGGTCGCCCTTGGAGGCCAACCAGGTCGCCACGTAGATGCTCATCGTCAGCTTAGCCAACTCGCCCGGCTGGATCGAGCCGCCAAGGAAAGAACGCTTGGCCCCAAAGACCTCTTCGCCGACGATGAGCACCGAGACCAGCAGCAGCAGCGTCACGCCCATGACGGGCACAGCCGCCTGCTGCCACCGGTCATAGGGAATGAAGGCGACGGCGGCCATCACGCCCACACCCAGGCCAACCCACAAGAACTGCCGCGACGCGATGTGGAAAGATTTGCCGTACTCTTGATACGACCAATCGAAGGTCGCGCTGTACGTCATCATCAGGCCGATGACGACCAGGCCCGCCACTGCTAGGACCAGCGTGTAGTCGAGACGCGCGCGCGCCGATCTGATTTGCTTCACCGACTGCGCCTGCCTCTGCACGCCTGCTCTTGCCGCCATCTT
Organism: uncultured Anaerolineales bacterium; assembly: GCA_964551295.1. Taxonomy (GTDB): domain Bacteria; phylum Chloroflexota; class Anaerolineae; order B4-G1; family B4-G1; genus JAFGED01. The sequence goes on from CAZKDJ010000043.1 coordinate 744, forward strand.
TTTCTCCCTTACAAGTTCCTGACAAACTCCTTGAACCTGTCGCCGCGCTGGGCAAAGTCTTGGAACGCGTCAAAGCTGGTACCACCGGGCGAGAGCAACACGACGTCGCCGGACTGCACCAATCCCGCCGCTGCCTCCATCGCTTCCTCCATCGTCTCCACCTGCGTGATCCCCTCTAGCGTCAAACCAGGTTGCCCTGCGCCGCCGTTCAGGCTCTTTTTCACTACCCGGGCGATCATCGGCCCCGCCTCGCCAAACGTCACCAGATGGCGCACCCGGCGCGTCGCTTCACCGGCGAACTCGCCCCAGGGCAGCTCTTTATCTCGCCCGCCGGCCAGAAGCACGATGGATTCATCAAACGAACGCAGCGCGGCCAACGATCGTTCGGGAGCTGTGGCGATAGAGTCGTCGTACCACCGCACGCCGCCCAACTCGCGCACTAGTTCCAAGCGGTGCTCCACGCCGGTGAACGTCGTGGCGACCTCCCGCATCGACGCCAGCGCCACGCCCGTCAACCCGGCGATGGCGCTCGCCGCCAGCACGTTCAGCAGGTTGTGCCGGCCCAGCAGCTTGACCTCAGAAGCGTAACAGATCGTGCGGTCATGATCGTCCATACGCAACGTCAGCGAACCGTTGGTCTTGAACGCTCCCTGTTCCACCTCTGCGCCGCCGCTGAACCAATACAACTGTGCCGCCGTATCCAGGGCCAGCGCGCGGGCGTTGGCATCGTCGTAGCCCAGGACCGCAAAGTCTTCCGGTCCCTGATGGGCCACGATGTTCCGCTTGGCGGCGCTGTAAGCCTCCATCGTCTCGTGCCGGTCGAGGTGGTTGGGCGTGATGTTGAGCACCGCCGCAATGTGCGGGCTGGTCGTCATCAACTCCAACTGGAAGCTGGAGAGCTCCATCACCACCTTGTCATCGGACCTGATCTCGTTCAGGTCAGCGATGAGCGGGTTGCCAATATTGCCGCCCACCCAGGTGCGTGCGGACGCTGCGCATCCGCCGGATGCGCAGCGTCCGTCGCCTGCGGTTCTGCACATCTCCCCCACCAGCGCCGTCGTCGTCGTCTTGCCCGCCGAGCCGGTGATGCCGATCACGGGCGCGGGACAGCGCTCCACAAAGATCTGTGCGTCGTTGCTGAGCGGCACCCCGCGCCGGCGCGCCTGTGTGACGATGGGAACGTCGGTGGGCACGCCGCCGCTGAGGCACAGCAGGTCGGCCTTGTCCAACAGGCTACGCGGGTGCTCGCCCAGCACGTAGCGAATGGGCAGATCGCTCAACTCTGCCATCGCGTCGGCCAGCGCCGCCTCATCCTGCAGGTCAGAGACCGTCACCTCGGCCCCGCTGCGCGCCAGGAAACGCGCCAGCGCCACACCCTGTCGCGCCAGGCCCAGAATGACAACCCGCTTTCCAACCAACTCTAGCATAAAGAATCCACCTCAAGACCTCCGAGGTCTGACAGTTTTACCGAGACTTGCGCCCAGAGGCCCGAGATTTCTTCTCGGCCATACCCAACCAGAAATGATGCTGTAGGACCGAACGGCCGGGACGGATCTCGACTTCCCCGGCCTTTACGACGCCGCCCTTTTTGCCGCGCTTTCCGTTCCCATTCCCATTGAACGCGTTGGGATGGACGAAGCATAGATCGGGCGCTTGCCCATACTTGCGCTCGTAATGCGCCGCCGCCCGCAGCACCTTTTCCTCCAACTCCTTGCGCGGATCGTCGTCAAACCAAAGCAAACCTGTCTTCATTGTTCACCTCCACGAAACAAACACCTCACACCAACGCCAGCGCCACGCCGGCCATCGCCGCCAGCAACCCGATCAGCCAGAAGCGCCACACGACCTGCGTCTCCGACCAGCCCAGCAGCTCGAAATGGTTGTGCAGCGGGCTCATCTTGAACAATCGTCGCCCACGGCCAAACCTACGCTTGGTGTATTGGAAATAGGCCACCTGTAAAATCACAGATATCGTCTCCCCAACCGGGACCAGGGCCACTATCGGCAACAGCAGCCACTGCCCCGTCATCAACGCCACCGTGGCCAGCGTCGCTCCAAGGGCCAGGCTGCCCGTATCACCCATGAACATCTGCGCCGGGTGGGCGTTGTACCACAGAAAGGCGAAGCAAGCGCCCACGACGATGAAGCAAAACTGCACCAGGAAAATCTGTTTCTGCAGCAGGGCAATGATGCCATAGGCGACAAAGGCACTGGCGACGATGATGCCCGCCAGCCCATCCAACCCGTCGGTCAGGTTGACTGCATTGGCAAAGCCATAAATCCAAATCGCCGCGATCGGCACCCAGGCCCACCCCAGCTCGACCGGAAGCTTTACCGTCGGCACGCCTACCTGCCCCGCAAACTGGAGCCGCATCACCAGCATGACCACAGCGATGGCCAATGACAGCGGCACCTCCAGCAGCGTCTTGTGCCGCGCCGTGAACCCCTCGCCACGCCGCATCCCGCGCACCCCTGCCACGTCGTCTAGGGCACCGATCACCGCGTAGGCCAGCATCACTCCCAGCGGAACCAGGATCGAGAGGCCTTCCTGTGTCTGACCCACCAAACTGTAAATATTGAGCGCCACCGTAATCAGGAGCACGGGCACGACGATCATCAGCCCGCCCATCGTCGGCGTCCCCTGCTTGGTCATGTGGCTGCGCGGCCCATCGATGCGGATGCGCTTGCCCATGTTGCAATGGTGCAGGATACGAATCAGCAGCGGCCCCCACACCACCGCCAAAAGAAACGCGATACTCGCCAAGATCAGTGCAAAGTCCATAGCAATGCGCCCGAAAACCCTCTCCCAGACAGCGCCCTCCCCCCGCACTCACTTGACGATACAGAACATATGTGCTATACTATTCTACGTACCTTAACAATCAGATCCGCTACGGTCGTACCAGCGCGTTGACGATCTCTTCCATCTTCATCGCCCGCGAGCCCTTGACCAACACCACATCGTCGCTGACCACTGTCTCTTCCAACAAGGCAATCGCCTCGGCGTTCTTGTCAAAGATGTGCACGCGCTCGGATGGCATACCCCAGCGTACAGCCGCCTCGCCGATGATGCGCCCGCACGGCCCGACGGTGATGAGGATATCGGCCACCTCCAGTGCGCGCATGCCCACCTTCTGGTGTCCCTCCTCCTCATAGTCGCCCAGTTCCAGCATATCGCTCAGGACGGCGATCTTGCGGCCATCCAGTTCTTCCAGCAGGTTGAGCGCGGCGATGGTCGAGGCCGGACTGGCGTTGTACGTGTCGTCCAAGATGGTCGAACCCTTTGGCCCGTGCACCGCCACCAACCGCAGTTGCGCCGCGGGCCCGCGTAACCCCTCGATGATCTCCTGCCACGTCATGCCCTCAACCAAGCCCACAGCCGCCGCCCGCAATGCCGTGTGAACCGAGTGGCGTCCCAAAAGCGGAACCTTTACGAACAGCTCCTCAGTGCCATAGTGAAGCCGGAAGCGAATTCCCTCCAGACCCAACCCCTCAATGTTGTCCGCCCACAAGTCAGCCTCGGGCGAGAGGCCATAGGTCAAGATGCGCGCCTGGGTCGCCTGCGCCATACCCCGCACGCGCTCGTCGTCGTAATTGAGGATCGCCACTCCCTCCGGAGCCGGTGGCAGCGCCTTGACCAACTCGGTCTTGGCCTGCACGATGCGCTCGATCGAACCAGCCCGCTCCAGGTGCACCGGCCCGATGATGGTCACGATGCCGACGTGAGGCTGGGCGATGCGGGCCAAGTCGGCTATCTCGCCCACGTCATACATGCCCATCTCCAAGACGACGCGCTCGTGCTCGTTTGTCAGGTTCATCAATGTCAACGGCAAGCCAATCTCGTTATTGTAGCTGGCCTCGCTCTTGAGCGTCTGGTAACGGCGCGAGAGCACCGCCGCCACAAGCTCCTTCGTCGTCGTCTTGCCCACACTACCCGTGATACCGATGACGCGCACGTCGTGTCGCTGCCGCCAAAAGGCCGCCACCTGCTGAAGCGCCCACAGGCTGCTGTGCGACTTGACCACCAGGGGTAGCGACCACGCACTGGGCAGCGTCCGCCCGGGGTCGGCCAAATCCATCTTCAGTGCAGAGGTCTTGACCGGGCGCTCGACGATGGCCGCCACCGCGCCGCGCGAGAAAGCGTCGGCGACGTACTCGTGGCCATCCTGCCGCTTGCCCTCAAACGCGACGAACAGCGCACCCGGCTCGGCCTGACGTGAATCGATCACCGTCCTAGAGATCGGCTGTTCGAGCCCTTCTGGACGCACCCCCGTCAACCCTTCGATCATATCCGCCAGGGTCAACCGCTCAGAACTCACCTCGACGCCTCCGCTACCACCACACCTTCAGGTGGAATATCGAGAACGACAAACAGCCGTGACGCCAGCCTGCTGAACGCAGGTGCAGCCGTGTCGACGGCCCATATCGACGTCTTGGGCCGATCCAACTTGACCAAGATGACAAACTGCGGATCGGGCACCGGCCCGAACCCGACGAAGGAAACGATCGTCCGCTGCTTGTCGTACCCACCGGGAATCGGGATTTGCGCCGTACCCGTCTTACCGGCCACACGGTACCCTTCCACAATGGCCTCGGTTGCATCCTCCTCCACCACCCGCACCATCATCTCCGATAGCTGGTGGGCCGTGGCCGGCGAAATCGGCTGCGCCTCGACCACAGGCAGCGCCTCAACCACCGAGCCGTCGGCAGCGACGCGTTGAGCTACGACGTGAGGCCGCAGTCGCGTCCCGTCATTCGCCACCGTCGCTACCGCAGAGGCCATCTGGATCGGCGTCGCCGCCAGGCCCTGCCCAAAGGAGTTTGTCCCCAGATTCGCGTCGTGCCAGTTCTCGAAATCGCCCGGCAGCCACAACTGGCCCGGTATCTCACCAGCCAAATCGACCCCCGTAAGCTGCCCAATGCCAAAACCCTGCACGTAGCGATAGAACGTATCCGGCCCCATCTGCGTGCTCAGCCAAGAGGTTCCCACATTGAGCGATTTGACCAGCACATCGGATACGGTTTGCTCGCCATACGCCTCGCGGGAGGCGTTCTTGATCACCTGTCCTCCAACCTCAATCTCACCCCGATCGTAGTAGGTCGTCTCCGGCGTCACCATTCCCGAATCAATGGCGGCAGCCACCGTCAGGACCTTGAAGATGGACCCTGGCTCATAGTGACCGCTTACAGCCGGATCTTGAAATGGCGCTGGAGACTGGTCAGCAAAATCATAATACGTGCCTGGATCGTAATCGGGCAAGCTGGCCAGGGCCAAGATCTCGAAAGTGCGCGGGTCCATCACGATGATCGTCCCCCGCTCGGCCTGATACTCGTGCACCGACCGCGCCAACTCCTCCTCCGCCAGCATCTGTATCGTGCGGTCGATCGTGAGCACCAACTCGCCCCCCCGCGCCGGAAAGACGACGAGCGGTCCAGTCCATAGGAACTCTTGACTGACCGCATCCAGTTGACCCTCTGGTTCTATATCCTCCGGCTGCAGCACCGAATTGTAGAACCCCTCGACGCCATACGGACACTTGCCCTCGGCATTGCAAAAGCCCAGCACGTGCGACGCCAACTGGCCCTCAGGGTATTCCCTGACCCACAGGGAGCGTACACTGATTCCCTGCAGGCGCTCGGCCGCGACGCTTTCTCCCAGCTCCTTCGACACCGGCGGGCCGATCACTACCCACGGATTGTCGTCGTTCGACAGCATGCGCTCAATATCGGTGACCGGCGTGTGCAAAAGCACGCTCAATTTCGCCGCCGTCTCTCTCACGTCGTCCACGTAGCGCGTGTCGGCTGCGATCGAGTACATCACCGAATTACCCGCCAGCAGACACCCGTTTCGATCGCGGATCACGCCTCGCGGGGGCTCGACGATCACGACCGGTCGCTTGTACTGCTCCCGAGCCCAATCCGCGTAAAAGCCGTGATTGATGATCTGCACCTGCACCAACTGGGCCACGATCACCAACAAGAGACCGATTAGTAACATGCTGACTAGTCTTAAACGACGACGCGGCCCTTCTGCCATCGCTCCACTCCTGTGCGGAAAACTTGAGCGCTGCCCGCCTCAACTACGCCTACGGCTTTTGAGCCGCCGGCTCTTCTGCCGCCGGGGATAAAAATTCGACCTGTTCAGCCGGCACAAAGCCTAGTTCCATCGCCCGGCTCCGGAGGTGAGCTATGGAGCTCGCCTTGGCGATCTCAACCTCCAACTGCTCGTTTTCCTTTTGCAGCCAAGTCAATTCCTCTCGGAGCTGCTCGATGTGGCGCCCCCTTGCCGCCGTCTGGCTGACCAGCATAAGGTAGAGGGTCGCCAGTACCACCAGCAGGGCGACCACCACAGAGACGTATAGGATCGTGCGTCGGCTCATCTCGAACCGACCGCGTTTGATACCGTGTGTCACCCATTGCATAAAATTGGACATATCCCTACCCTACCCGTTCAGCGATCCTCAGCCGCGCCGAACGCGCCCGCGGATTGACGGCAACTTGCTCAGGCGTCGGACGGATTGGCTTGTGCGTGATCACCCGCAACGTGGCCTGATGGTTACATACACACACCGGCACCTCCGGCGGACAGAGGCAATCGTGGCTCTCTCGCCGCATAAAGCGCTTGACGATGCGATCCTCCAGCGAGTGAAAGCCGATCACCACCAGCCTGCCGCCGGGCGCCAGGATCTCTACAGCCTGAGGCAGCGCCTTTTCCAGCTCAGCCAGTTCGTCGTTGACGACGATACGCAGCGCCTGGAACGTACGCGTTGCGGGGTGAATGCGCGTACGCCGTTTCACCACCTGCTCGATGACGGCGACCAATTCGGCGGTCGTATAAAACGGACGAGAGGCGACGATCGCCTCTGCGATGCGCCGCGAGTGCCTCTCCTCGCCGTACCGAGACAGCAACGCGGCCAGCTCGTCCACCGGGAGTTGGTTCACCAGGTCGGCAGCAGTAGGCCGATCCGATTGCGGGTCAAAACGCATGTCGAGTGGCCCATCGGACATAAAGGCGAAGCCCCGTGTCGCGTCGGCTAGCTGAAGTGAAGAGAAGCCTAGATCGAACAAAATACCATCAACAGAGACAAAGCGGCAAGTCTGCGCGACCTCCGCCAGGTGGTTAAAGGAACTGTGTACGAGAACGACGCGCCCACCAAAGGAGGCCAATCGCCTACCCGCCGCTTTCACCGCCGCCGGATCTCGATCCAAACCCAGGAGCCGCCCATCGGGGGACGAGAGCTCCAGCACGCCGGCTGCGTGTCCGCCACCTCCTACCGTTGCATCCACATATTGGCCACCCGGTCTGACCTGCAGACCATCGAGCGCTGTTTGGAAAAGAACCGGGATGTGAACACCCTCACCCTCCCCTTCTCGCTGCGCGTCGGGCTTGCCAACACTTGGATCAAGCCTGGATTGTGTACCCGTCAGATCTCTAGTGCTTTCCATGCCTCGATGTTCACATCCTCTCCCCCGACGCGCTCGCGTTCCTCGCCCCAGACGTCGGGATTCCAAACCTCGACGTAGGTGTTGAGGCCAGTGACGATGGCCTCGCCATCGAGGTTGGCGTACTCCCGCAAGCGAGGGGGAATCAGCAGGCGACCTTGCTTGTCGAGGGTAGCATCAGAGGCATTGGCAAAAACCAGGCGGCGAAAGGCACGGGCAAGCCGGTCCGTCATCGGAAGCTTGCTCACCCTCTCCGCCAACTCTTTCCACTCTTCCATAGGGTAGATCGCCAGGCAGGGATCGATGCCGCAGGTGACGACTAGACCGTCGACCAGGTCGTCGCGGAATTTGGCGGGGATGGTCAGCCGCCCTTTCTCGTCAAGGGTATGGACAAACTCGCCCAGAAACATTGCCTTGGATTTCCCCCACTTTGAAGCAGAAACGTCCCACCCCAGTGGGACATTTCCCCACTTCGCCCCACTTCGCCCCACAATTGACCTTATTATACAATATTTTTGCGACTTTGACTAGTGCTCGAAGGCAATTTTAAGGTTCCAATGAATATCCCTCGCAATCTCAGCCCACCCCTATACAAACGCTGACAACCCGGAGCCTACTGACCACGCACCGCCCAAGAACTCCCACGAGTCCCCCAGGCTTTGGATAACCCTAGAGGGGCACGAACGCTGACGCAAATGATATATACGGCCTCACAGCAACTTTAACTGCTTGGGTCGAGCCTCAAGGAATTGCTTAATGGCGTAACGCAGCACCCAGGCAATCGAGACGCCGCTCTCTTGAGCGATTCGCTCTATCTCTTTGTAGTCCTCTTCTTCCATCCTGAAGGTGACAGACTTGTCGAATACCTTGCCTTGATTTGTCATCGTTCCAATTCGCTTGTGATCACAACACTTAATATTACTTACATTGTAAGTCAAGTGTATCCAAATTCGTTCCCTTTGTCAAGGGAAGAACCGCTTCAAACCTTAACAAGTATAAATTTTAAGGTTTGAGATCATGCAAAGGACCCCAGCGCCTTATCGGCATCTGGGGCCCCTTCGCATTCAGGTTTGGCTGCTATGTCATTTCAGCAAAGCTCAACCCTAATCTCTCCAACGTCTCCCGTGTAGGACAACCCGTCTCTGGATCCCAACCATACTCGGCGTATGCACCAGCGAGGAGCAGGTCTACGTCAGGGGTACACCCCTCGGTACCGCCGTCTTTTAGCGGCCGCAGCAATTGATTCGGCAGCCGGTCGTCGGCACGCGTGAGGCCGCGTCTCAGGTTCAGCAGCCGCTGGAGGGTGACAATGCGCTTGCCCAGCGTCATCAAGTCACCCATCTCCAATCCCCATCCCGTCGCCGCGTTCAGCGCCGCCGATATCCGCTCGACGCCAGGGTTCTGAAACTGGCACAGGATCATCGCGTTATACAGACTGCGCCAGGCCTGCTGCCGCGCCGCGATACGGCCCTTTTCCCGCGAGGAGTCGAAGCGATCGCCCGGCTCAATCCCCAACTCGAGCGCCGGACCCTGGCCGGTATCCACGCTGTACATGTCGCCCTGCATGTGGCATGCCCCACGGGGAGAAAGCGCATAGCTCACCGCCATGCCGACGAACGCCCGCGGGTCGTGGATCGGCACCTCCAGCCGATTGACCGTCACCGCCAGCTCCGGCACGCCGAACGCCTGAGCCAAGGCCGCGCTCCCCTCGGCCAAAACGGCGCCAAAGCCCTCGCGACAGGCCATCATCTCAATCAAGCGATGCACCGTCTCCGCATCGCCAAAGCGCAACTCGATGCCGCCGGTATCGGCCGCGGTGAGCATGCCGCGCTCGAACATCTCGCAGGCCAGCGCCAAGGTGGCGCCGGTGCTGATGGTGTCCATACCGTAGACGTTGCACAGGTGCCCAGCGTAGATGACGGCCTCCAGGTCGTTCACCAGCAACAGCGTGCCCAGCGCGCCCAGGGTCTCGTACTCGGGGCCGTCCACCTTCTCCACGCCGTAGGAAGGCGCGCGCGTCTGGCGGCCGCAGGCGATGGGACAGCGGTAGCAGGCGGTGTTCTTAACACCGTACTGATCGTCCATCAGCACGCCGGAGAGATCGCTCGCCTCCGGCCACTCCCCTCGCTGGTAGTAACGAATGGGCATATCGCCGTACATCAGCGCCATGTCCACGTAGCAGGCGGTTCCGGCAAGCTGCAGCGACATGACCGCCATATCCTCGCCCAAGCCGCGGATGATCTCGCGCACGACGGCTTTGAATCCCTCGGGGTCGGCCAAGCCCACCTGGGTCCGGCCTCGCACGGCGACGGCCTTGATGTTTTTCGAACCCATCACCGCGCCCATGCCGGTGCGTCCGGCAGCGCGACCGTGGTCGTTCATCACCGCCGCCATCTTGACCAGGTGCTCGCCCGCCGGGCCGATGCAGGCCACACGCGCCTTGGGTTCGCCCAAAATCTCACGCACGCGCTCCTGCGCCGCATACGAATCGCTGCCCCAAATGCCGGCCGCGTCGTGCAGTTCGGCCTGGCCCTCGACCACCGAAAGCCACACCGGTCCCTCCGCGCGCCCGGTGATGATGACGCCGTCGTAGCCAGCAAAGCGCAGTTCCGGGCCAAAGAAGCCACCCGTGTTCGCCTCGCCCCAGATACCGGTGAGGGGCGAAAGGGCGCACACGCTGCACCGCCCGGCCGAGGGCATCGCCGTGCCGACCAGCGGGCCGGTCATAAAGACGAGCGGGTTACCCGGCCCCAGCGGGTCGGTGTCGCCATCCACCATATCATAGATGTAGCGCGCGGCCAGGCCGCTGCCGCCGACAAAGGCGTGGGCATACGACTCGTTCAGTGGTTCGTCCTGGATAGCCCCAGCACTGAGGTCAACGCGCAGGAGTTTGCCGATGTAGCCGTGCATAGTCTGCCCCAAAACGGATCAACGGACTTGACGGATTCAACGGATGGAACGGATGAATTTGTAGGTCGGCAGGCAACCGTAGGTTGCACGGTATCCGACCCGGCGGTTAGCAAAACCGCCCTACCCTCTAAAAGTCGGCCGGATCGCCGTCGTAGGCACACACGAATAGCCGTTCCATCTCCTCAAAGGAGGGCATACGGGCAGCGGCGACCACCTGGGTATCATTGAAAGCATCGTCCACCAGCTTTTCCAATCGCGCCTCGTACGCCTCGCGCGCGATGCCCATCTCGGTGACGCAGGTGGGGTCGCCGATCTCGCGGCTCAGGTCGCGCACGCGCGCGGCCAGCGCCCGCGCCCCTGCTTCGCCCCCCGCCTGGGAGATGCCCAGCACGGAGGCCAACTCAGCGAAGCGCTCCGGCGCCGTACGGGCAGCGAACTCAATGGTGTACGGCAGACACAGCCCCACTGCGCGGCCATGCGGCACGTGGAACACCGAGCCTAAAACATGCCCCATCGAGTGCGCTATCGCGGCCATGGCGTTGCCAAAGCCCAGGCCCGCGCAGGTGGCGGCGTTGTGCATGCGCTCGCGGGCCGCCATATTGGAGCCATCGGCCACTGCGCGAGGGAGATTTTCAAAGACGAGGCGCGCCGCCCTGACGCACAGCCCATCGCTCAGGTCGGTGTGCCAGGTGCAAGTGTACCCCTCGACAGCGTGGGTGAGCGCGTCCAGACCAGTGTCGGCGGTCAGTTGGGGTGGCATCCCGGCCGCCATCACGGGATCGACGATGGCCATGTCGGCGACGTTCTCCCGGTTACCCAGCCCCATCTTGCGCTGCTCCTCGGTGTCGGTCAGCACGATGGCCCAGGTGACCTCGGCGCCGGTGCCGCTGGTGGTGGGGATGGTGATCAGGCGTGCCTTCTGGCGCAGGCCTAGGTCGTCGAAGGGATTGATCGCCGCCGGATCGATGTCAGGCCGTTCGTAGAGCACCCAGATGGCCTTGGCGGCGTCCATCGCCGAGCCGCCGCCCAGGCCGACAATCCAATCAGGCCCGACATCCAGCGCCACCTCTGCTCCCCGACGTACCGTCCGCACGCTGGGATCGGGCTCCACCCCATCAAAGACATGCATCTCGATGCCCGCCTTGTCCAGATGGGCCTTAACCCGATCCACCAGTCCCAGCTCGACCAACGGGCCATCGGTGACGACGAGGGCACGCCGGCCCTTCAGCCCGTCGATGGCATCCAGCGCCCCAGCGCCGAAAACGATCTGGGGGGAAACGAAATACCACATCAGGCCGCCTCCTCTTGGGATGGCAGGGTGGTAAATTGGTGGACTGGTAATTGGTCACGACAACTAACTACCAATTTACCCGTTTCCCAATCTGCTAACTCCCAAAATCCGTCGGGATGAGTGCGCAGCAGGAGACGATCTCCTTGGCCGCGGCCACGTAGCGCAAAATCATCTTCATATCGCCCTTCAGCTTGAGCTTGCGCATCATCATGCCCTGGATGGGATCCAGCTTGCCCTCGATGACCTGCCGCCAGGCGCTGAACGTAGCGCGGATGACGAACTGGGCCTCCCGTTCATCCTCGCTCTCGAGCATCGCCGCGCCGGTGCTCTTGCCGTGATAGAGGCCAAGGAATAGGTAAGCCGCGCTATCGTAGGTCTCATCAGGTTCACAGACAAAGATAAAATTCCCCTCCCAATTCTTGGCCGATCGCTCGTACGACGCGCTGGCATTGAGCAACTGGCCCAATTCCTTGATCCATTCATCAGATGGGAATTTGAGCGCCATGAGGCACCTCCTTAACGTGATTAACGCTGCGTGTATGATATACCCAATCCACGGGAGGCACAACTAGTGGGAGAGGGAAAAGTGCCTTTCAGTTTGAGAGCGGATCAGCCCGGCTTCATTGAGATGGTAGTCACGCTGAGGTGCCCCCAAGCGTGTCGAGGGGCTTTGTCGAAGCGTGACGGCTTGTTCAGAGGCGTTTGGCCTGTAGATCGCATCCTTCGACAGGGACTTTGGTAATCAGCCACGCAGCGCAGTGGCGCTCGCGGGGCACTCTGCTACGCTGCGTGCCTCACTACGAACAAAGGGGCTATCCTCTCGCAGCGAATCGGCCCACATGGGCCCTACCCTTAGGATTGCACAAGAGGTACCCTGAAAGTCGAGGTTTACTTGCCCATGCCAGCGATCTGCCGGAGCAGGGTCATCACAGCCAAGCCGAGGGTAAGCGCCTTCGCCGGCTGCACAGCGGGCAGTCGCTCGTTGCCCTCCTCGTCCACTTTGACATCCGTCGATTGTAGATAGACGTAAGCAGCGCCCACGCCCAGCAGCGCTCCGACGATGCCGCCCACGATCATCACGCGTGTCTTCAAGTTCATTGGTTATCTTCTCCTGTTCCCATGCCCAAACCCAAGCATCGCTGCACCATCGCCAGGACGGAGTGAACGAACAAAAATGGCCGAACGACATAAGCCGCCGCCAACTCCACGTAGGCCTGCCCCAACGACTCGTACGCCCGAGCCATCTTGAGCCAATGAGGCAAATTCTCGTGCCGCTGGAGCCACCCCAGTCCATAGATCAACGCGCCCAGCACGACGAGGGGCACCGAGGCGATAATAAACGCCTCAATGGCGATGAGAATGATCGAAAGATCGCGCAAGACTGCCATAGTTCACTCTCCCAGCGGTTCGCCTCTCAGTATACTCCCTCTGACCCCATCCGTCAACTGGTGATACGGGCAACGTCCTTCAACACCGCCACAAGCTCCTTGCGCCAGCCGCGCTCCATCGGCAGCCAGATCCCACGGCGGCTGACGCTGGCGCACCCCTTGAGCGCGTACTGGAGATTCTGACGGTTGAGGAACTCCGCCTCCGAATGCAGCGCCAGACGATCGTTCTCGATGCCGATGGTCGCCACGCCGGCGTCCCGCGCTAGCGCCTTGAGCCGCAACTGGTACATCAGGTTCTGCGCGTCCGGGGGCAGCGGCCCGAAGCGGTCGGCCAGCTCCTGCTCCATCCCCTCGATCTGCGCCATCGAGCCCAGCTCCGCCATGCGGCGGTAGATCTGCAGGCGCAAGCCCACGTCGGGGACGTACGCCTCCGGCAGGCGCGCCGGGATGGGCAAATCGATACGGATCGACCCCAGCGGCTCGGGCGGCGGGGGAAGGCCTTCGCGCCGCGCCTTCATCTCCTGCACCGCCCGCGAAAGCAGTCGGGTGTACAGGTCAAAACCGACGGCGGCGATCTGGCCCGACTGACGGGTGCCCAGGATATCGCCTGCACCTCGGATCTCCAGGTCGCGCATGGCGATGGTGTATCCGGCCCCCAGCTCGGCCGTCTCGCGCATGGTCTCCAGCCGCTGGCGCGCCTCGGTCGTCAGCCGCGTCAGCCGCCCGTGGAAGAAATAGGCATACGCGCGCTGCGCACCCCGCCCCACCCGGCCGCGCAGTTGGTACAACTGCGCCAGGCCGAACCGGCCAGCTCGCTCCACGATCAGCGTGTTGGCGTTGGGGATGTCGAGACCGCTCTCGATGATGCTGGTACACACCAGCACGTTGACCTCCCCGGCGACAAAGCGCAGCATCACCTCCTCCAGAGCGGACTCGCGCATCTGGCCATGGGCCACGGCAAAGGTCACCTCCGGCACCAGCTTTTCCAGTCGCCGGCGCGCCGTCTGGATCGTCTGCACGCGGTTGTGGACGTAAAACACCTGCCCGCCCCGCTCCATCTCGCGCAGGATGGACCGCCGCACCAACTGAGCATCGTACTCGCCCACGTAGGTGATGACCGGCAGCCGCTCCTCGGGCGGGGTCTCGATGGTGCTGATATCGCGCACACCGGCGAGCGACAGATACAGCGTACGCGGGATGGGCGTGGCCGTGAGCGTCAGCACGTCCACCTCGGTGCGCATGCGCTTGAGCTGTTCCTTGTGAGTGACGCCAAAGCGCTGCTCCTCGTCGACGATCAGTAAACCAAGGTCGGCGAACTGGACGTCCTTCTGCAGCAAGCGGTGCGTGCCGATGACGATGTCGACCTGGCCGGCGGCCAGCTTTTCCAGGATCTTTTTCTGCGTGGCGCGGGAGCGGAAGCGGGACAGCATCTCCACCTCGACCGGGAAGGGAGCCAGCCGCTGGCGGAAGGTGGCGTAATGCTGCTGGGCCAGGACGGTGGTCGGCACCAGAACGCCCACCTGCTTGTTGTCCATCACCGCCTTGAAGGCCGCCCGCAGCGCCACCTCCGTCTTGCCGTAGCCCACGTCGCCGCAGATGAGGCGGTCCATCGGCTTGGACTTTTCCATACCGGCCTTGACGTCAGCGATGGCGCGCAACTGATCCTCGGTCTCATAGTAGGGGAAAGCGGCCTCCAGTTCCGCCTGCCAGTCGGTATCCGAACCGAAGGCGTGGCCCTCGGCCAGCTCACGGGCGGCGTATAGATCGAGCAACTCGCGGGCGACGTCCTCGGCGGCCTCCTTGGCCCGCGCCTTGAGCGACTGCCACTCCGCCCGACCCAGCCGGTTGAGACGCGGCGGGCGGTCGTCGGCGCCGATGTAGCGGCTGAGCCGATCCGCCTGGTGGATGGGCACGTAGAGGCGGTCGCCCTCGCCGTACTCGACCAGCAGGTACTCGCGCTCCATCCCCTCCAGCGACCGGACGACCAAGCCGCGAAAGATGCCGATGCCGTACTCGACGTGGACGACGTAATCGCCGGGGGTCAGGTCGGCAAAGTAGGCCTCGGGGGCCACATTGCGGCGGCGCACGGGACGCCGGGGCTGCGGGCGGCGCCAGCCAAATATCTCTGCATCGGTCAGGAGATGGAGCGCGGAAAAGGGCTGCCCCAGGTCAATGCCGCGCATCACCCAGCCCTCGTCGAGCGAGCCGTGGACAAAGACGAGGTCCGATTCGGTTGGCTGGCGCAGGTCCTCGACCGGCAGGCCTTCGTCGTAGCCGTATTCCGCGCCCCACAGCTCGGCCAACCGCTGCGCCTGTTGGCTGACGACGACCACGCGCCCGCCCTCGGATCGGGCGGTGTAGATGTGGGCCAGCAGCGGCTTGAGCTCGCCGCCAAAGTGGGCCCCGGTAAGGAAGCAATCGGCCAGGCGCGAATGCGCCTCCTCCTCTCCATAGCCCAACGCAAGCACAGGTCGATCGGCCAGCTGCTCCGACCACGCGTCCCAGGTGACGTAGGGCAGCGGGTATTCGGGCAGCAGCGCCCCTGCTCCCTCGGCAGCATCCCGCAGATCAACAGCCTCCTCCTCCAGGCTGGCCCAAACAGCAGCCAACTCCTGGGGATCATCCACGACGATCAGCGTTTCAGGTGTGAGATAGTCCAGCAGCGTGGATGGGTGCGTGTAGAGATAGGGCAGGTAGAACTCGATGCCGGGGAACGGCATGGCGGACGCCAGCCCTTTGTAATGGGACTCTAGCTCGGTCCGCTCGTCAGGCGGCTGGCGAGAGGCCAACTGCTCGGTGACGCGGTCGGCCACCCGCGGGCCGTGGCGCGGCAGGGCCTCGCAAGCCGGGGTAATGGTAATGGCCTCCACCCGCTCCTGCGAGCGTTGCGTGGCCGGATCAAAGCGGCGCAGTGAGTCAACCTGGTTGCCAAAGAGTTCGATACGCACGGGCAGCGCATCCGCCGGGGGAAAGATATCGAGGATGCCGCCGCGGTGGCTGAACTGCCCCGGCGCTTCGACGACGCTGACCGGCTCGTAACCCAGTCCAGCCCACAGGTTCAGCGTGCGCCCCAGATCGAGCACCTGATCCACGCGAAACTCGCGCACGGAGGTAGTGTACTGCCGAAACGGCAGCGTGGGTTGCATCAGCGCGCGGGCGGAGGCGACGATGAGCCCCCCCTCTGTCCCCCCCAGGAGGGGGGAAGGAGAAGAGTTTGCGTCCCTCGAGGAAGAAGAGGAAGCGTCCTCCAACGACGGACGGGAAGAGGCAGCTTGCGCGTGCAGCGTGGACAGGACGCGCAGGCGGCCGGTGATCACCTCGTCGGTCCAGGGAGCGCGCTCGTAGAAGAGGGTCAGAGGCTCAGGGAACTGCAGGATGCGCTCTGGCGCGACATACCAATCGCGCAGGGACTGGACCAGCCCCTTGGCCCGCTCCACCGAACCGGCGACGATCAACATCGGTCGCCCTAAATCGCGAGCGAGCGCAGCCAGGAGCGCCGGACGGACGGCGCGCAGCACTCCCAGCGGAGGCGACACCGTATCGCCCGGCAGTTCCTCCCGCAGACGCCGATAAGCCACGAGCTTTTCAAAAGATGTCAAAAGTCCCGAGACGTTCACCCTGTGTTCCATACCTCTTGTAGGTCAAGTTATCAACGTTACATCGTCAAGCGTCACTGGTAGCGTGACCTACTCCTACTCTAAAGGCAACTGGGACCCGAATTGTGACGGCTCATCGCCATCTCGGCCCCTTCCGCCAGCCACGTCTCGATTGCAGCAACAGCCTGTTCCAGTATTTCCCCAACCAAAGGCTCTTCGTCTGCAGAAAAGTCTCGTAACACGTAAGCGGCTGGATCCATCTGTCCAGGTGGGCGCCCAATGCCAATGCGCAAGCGGGTGAAATCCTGATCGCCCAACTGCTCGATGATCGAACGCATTCCCTTGTGCCCGCCGCTGCCACCATCAGGCCGCATCCGCAGCGTCTCCAAGGGGAGATCCAGATCATCGTAGACGACCAGCAGCCGTTCCAGCGGAATCTGATAGAACTGCACCAACGGTACAACAGAGCGTCCACTGTCGTTCATAAACGTCTGTGGCTGGGCCAGCACGACGCGATGTCCGCAGATCGCGCCCAAGGCAACACGCGCCTTCTTCTGCCGCTTGTCAAAGCTCAGGTTGTGGGCAGCAGCCAGATGCTGGAGGCACCGAAAGCCGACGTTGTGCCGGTTCGCGGCATACTGGGGGCCAGGGTTGCCCAGCCCGACGATGAGATAGCGTTCTACGTCCATAGCCTTTCACGCAAACGCAACACGCGAAACCGGCACGTGTTGCGCATCGCAGACGATGTCGTCCGTTGAATGGGGACCCGCTATTTGTGCGCAGATGACCCACGCAAATACCAGCGTATGCTCGCCTTAGCCATCGAATAAAGCCCCCAGAGCAGGAACAACATCACCGTGACCAACCCGCCGGTGCAAAATGCGTTCTGCAACACAGACGCGTCTAAATCCACACCCAGGCCTTCCTCCGCCTCAGGCGTAGGTGTGACGTTACCCTCATCTTCGCCCGCCTCGGACTCGGGAGAGGGACGCGGCGTCGACGTAGGAGGTTGCACGACGGAGGCCAGTGTGGGCGTGGGCCCGGCCGGAACGGTGGCCGCCAGCTCTTCCACCACAGTAGGTTCGGGGGAGGGCACGAAGCTCGAGTTATCTACGGTAATGCGTTCGACAAAGTGAACGTGCGGGTTCTGGGGATCATCCACACCCCAGACAGCCAGGGCCAACACGTACGGGCCATCGGGAAGGGTCGTCGTATCCCATGTGCACAGCACGCCATTATCGACAGGATTGGGAACCAACATGACGATATCCACCCAAGCCGAGTCGGCCACGACGCTTGCCCCGGACGCATAGCGCACTTGATAAGAATCAAAGTTGGCGTGCGTGGCAATCCCCTTGATTTCGACGATCCCGCCGACGGTGGCGCCTGGCTCCGGATACGTGATAACCGATCGCCATTGGCGCAGCGGCGCAGCCCGGCTCGGCAAAGCGGCGGCGAGCAAGGCTATCGCCAGCACGATGCCCACGGCCAGAACGCGTTTATACATAGGTCTTCCTCACTTATTCGAGATAGATTGAACAGGTGAAAAGTGTAACATGAAAGGGCTAGAATGACAAGGGTAAGAGGCAGGAAGCAAAATGCAAGACCAGTTGGGGACGTTTTATCGACTGCCAACAGCCAGCCGCCAACAGCTATAGACCTTCAGGTAATGTTTTTGACAAAACGGCCCGCCAGCAGGCGTGAAAAGCGACTCAAGTGTCAAAAACCTTATCTGAACACCTATAGTTTGGTTGACCAGCCGCCGCTACTCTGTTATACTGTCCCCACATCGCCAGAATCAGCGTAACCGGGAGAGCGTAGTGGTGTTTCTATGAGCGAGACACCGCTGCTCTCCCCAATAAGACCTAACCCTGTTAGGTAAAGAGGAACGGAATGTCGGAAGAGAGCGATTCGGTGCTCATCGCTCGGGCGAAGGAAGATACAGAGGCGTTCAGCCTTTTGTACGAGCGATACGTCAGAAACATATACAACTACATCTACTACCGCACCGGCAACCATCACGACGCAGAGGACCTGGCATCGCGCACGTTCTACCGGGCACTGAAGCACTTTGCGCGCTACGAAGACCGGGGCGCGCCGTTCTCGGCTTACCTGTACCGCATCGCGCACAACATGGTGGCAAACTGGCATCGAGATCGCAGCCGTCGGCAGGTCGTCCCTCTGAACGAGCTGGTCGTATCATCCCTCAAGCGAGAGCAGCCAGCGGCCATGGCCGAGCAAAAGGCCGAACAGGACGTGCTGCTCGACGCAGTCCACAAGCTGGCCGCCGACCGGCAGCAGCTGCTCATTCACAAGTTTGTCGACCAAATGAGCAATGCCGAGATCGGCCAGATCATGGGCCGAACGGAGGGGGCGATCAAGTCGCTCTACCACAGAACGCTGGTAGCACTGCGCCAAGATCTGCTCGGCGAAGGAAACGAGCGGAGCACAGATGAATTGGAGTAAGGGCGATGAACGAAGAACGCACAGAAGAAATACTGGCAGCTCATGCCGAGGCGCTGCTTGGCCGACCGGAGAACCTGTCACAGACGAACGTGACGGATGAAGAGCAGCAGGAACTCGCCCCGCTGTTCACGTTAGCCGAACAACTAAACCAAAACATGTCCCCCGTGCAGCCATCCGCGGCTTTTGTGCGCAGTTTGGGCAAGGAACTGGCGAACAGCGCCCAGCGCCAGGTTGCCGCATCGCAGCGCATGCGGCGCGGCGTGTTGATCGGCGCTGCTACGGTCGGGTCACTGGTGTCCATCGCGTCAGTCGTGGGAGCAGTCGTATACCTGATATCGCGCTTACGCGCACGATCGCACGCCCAAGTCCAATAAACACGCAAATGGAGCCCCGGCCAAAACCGGGGCTTTTTTCTCAGAATAAGCCCCGACCGTATCATCTCAATATCTTTGGGGAATGTAGGTCGGATTGGCAATCCGACTTACTCTTGCCCCTACTTTTTGAGAAGATACCCCCGACCTGTGGTCGAGACGCTTCATTGTCTGTAAATAGGGTAGAAACCCCCACCTTTAGGTGGGCCGTTTTCAACACCGCACTGACGGTTTGAATGCAGCGGTCGGCGGTATGCCATAAGCTCTTCTTTCACGATGTCATCTGGAATGTGCCCTGGCTTGTTTGCTTGTTTTCTGGTTGTTGAGTGCTACCTACAAATACGGCGTAGACGCCGCGCTGGCGAGCTTCAGGCGACTTTCAGTCGCGCTCCAAGCTACCGGCTTTCAGCCGGTAGTAGTTGACTTCTCCTGGCGCTCTGCCCGGGAGAACTCACCTCAGGCGGCGCACGCGCTCCGCATATCGCTCCACGCGGTACTCCACGCTACAGATTCGATCCTGCATCTCTCGCAGAAGCAACAGAATCTGACCAATGGCTTGCTCGGTCGTTATCCTTTCCTGCTCCCAGGCCTGGATCACCTCGCTCAACTCGTACGCGCCCATATCGCCGCTCCTTTCGACACGTTAACGTGTAGACACTGTTGATAAACAAGGGAGCCTCAGCTCCCAGGGAATAACACTATCTTACACGCAAACGTGTAGGATGTCAAGGGGTAAAAAGCGACGCTTTCGCCCTACCCCTCTTCCCCCTCAGACTCCTCGCTCACCGCCTGGTAGTCAAAACCGGCCCGCTCGGCAACGAGAATGAGCAACCGATTCATCCCTCCGCGCGGGCGGTACATCCCCGTTTCCCATTCGCTGATGGTCTGTTGGCGCGTGCCCAACTCCTCGGACATCTGCTGCTGGGTCAGCTCCAAATGCTCTCGCAGCGCACGAATGGACTCGGCATCCCATTGATACATGACTTTGCGCCTGCTCATCAAAAAGCCCCCTGGCCGATTGTACCCGTCTCCAACGTCAGCGTCAAGCCCGGCGTCACCCGTCACCACGCACCAGCAGCGGCAGGTAAATGCGCTTCACCGGCCACAGCCCCAGCTCCGAATAGGTCTCCACGATGTATGCCTCTGCGCTCCACGGCCAATTGAACGACAGGGCGCGCACGTAATCACCACTTTCGATCCACAGCGTGTAGGGCTGCCCGACCTTGACCGTCGCGGTGAACGCGTGACCCACCGTCGGCGAGATCACGTCCCGGCCGGACGCATCCAGCAGCCGCAGCGTCGCCTGCGTCAGCGTGACCTCGCTGGTGGGGCTAAAGACGCCGTTCTGATCGTCGTCCGCGAAAAAAGTGGTGACGCTGAAATACAACGTCTTGGAGAGGGCGACCGTGGTGTGGGCCTGGGGCTGCTCGGGCCAGTCCTCCCGGTGACCGACGCCGTCGATGGCCCGGCAGCGAAAGTAGTAGGAGTGGTCGTCCTCGCCGGTGAACTGGCCGGAGGTCGAAGGCTCCATCTGCAGCCAATCCTGCCACTCGCCGCCCGCCCCATCGCGCACCTGCACGTCGTAGGCCCACACGCCCGACTCGCTGTCCCAGCCCTGCCAGGTGGCAGTGAAGGTAGTGGAATGGACCAGGTCGGGCAGCAGGTTGACGGTGGAGGTGGGCGGCTGGTTCAAGCTCTCCGCCTCGATCACGATGAGCGGGTCGCCGCCGATGATATAGTTGTTGGGATCATCCGAATCGTCGGGATTACCGGGGTCGTCTACCAAATTGGCCGTAGCTCCGGGCAGAGTGAACGTATAGACTCCGCCAGTTGCCGCCACCGTACTGGTAACTCCCCGCCGATCTACCACTGTGGCAGGGCTGACCGCGGCAGGTCGCGTGTAGGCAGTGGTGGTGGGCGTGTCGTTCCACAGCACGTCGACCCGGCCACGGGGCGTGTCCCACAGCGTGACGCGCGTGAACGGACCTTCCGTCGCGCGGGTGACGAACGTGGGGGTGACCAGATAGGTCACGGCGACCTGGTAGGCATCGTAGGACGGGCGCACTGTTTTGTCGTTGCGGATCAGGCCAAAGTACTCTGTCATGTCCGAATCGTGGGTACGAAAGAAAAAGTAGCGCTCGACGCCGGCGGCCCAGGCGTTGGCGTAGGATTGGATCACATAGGCGGCGGCCTCGTCCTGGGTGGCAGCATAGTCATACTCGCTGGGGTCTGGATCCACCAAATCATCATTCCACACCGGCACGCCGGTCTCGGTGAGCCAGACGGGGTGGTCGCCCACATTGTAGGTGCTCATGCCGCCGCGGATATTGTTGATCTCATTGTAGATGCTGGAGGAGCGGCTGTACAGGTGTACCGACATGACGTCGAAGAAATAGTTATTCGCCGGCGCAGCCGGATCGGCGTTGATCTGGTTCAGCACCCACCTGTAGTAACCGGGTTCGGCCCAGTAATGTAGCCCGCCGAAAAGCACGGTGCAATCAGCACAGGCCGCCTTAGTCGCCTGGTACCCCACCTTGAGCAGTTGCGCATAATCAGTGGAGGAGCCTGTCCAAAAGTAATCCCACTCCGGCTCGTTCCACATCTCCCAATGCTTCACCCGGTCGCCGTAGCGCAAGACGATGGCGTACACAAACCGGCCCCAGTAATTGATCGGGTCACCATCGGCGGCGGTCCAGTCATCCCACTCCTCGTCGAGTCCTTGAGGCGGAGAGCTGGCGCTGATCGCTACGCCGGGTAACGCATCAGCCGCATCCGGCGCTCGTGGCACGGGCGCGTACCAGCCCAAGGGGCGTTGGTCGAAAGAACGCCCGTCCAGACCCAGGTCGCCCTGTGTGGCTGCCCAGTCGGGCGTCCACAGCAGGATGCCGACCATGTCGATCCTGGCGGTGTGCAGATCGTTCACGAGGGTATCATAACCACTCCTGACGGTATCAGACCAAATGCCGTTGGCATACTCAATCCTCGACCAGTCAAAATCGAAGCGGTCCCAGCGAGAACCGGCGTCGTACGCCATCTGCAGATAGGGGCGCTCGCTGCCCTCGTGGTAGAAGGAATAACAGGCGCCCGCTCGCCCGTCCGTCTGCGTGACCGGCGGCAGTTCAGCAGGATCTGCCAGGGCAGGCAAGGCCAGCGCCAGCAAAAGCGCCAGCGTGCCGCCAGAGACCACAGTCGCAAAAGCAATCGCCGCTCGTCTCATCCTCACCACGCCTCCCAGTATAAGCAAGACGGGCCAAGGTGTCAATGAGACACTGGTCACGGGGCGCGCTTCAGCCCGCGAAGTGGGCGACTAGGCAGCGAAGACGGCAGGTTGCGCAAATGACAGTATTCTCGCCCCGGAGCTGAAGCGCACCTTGGCATCCTCACGCGTTGGGCATATAATAGGCCTATAATACCTACATCCCGCACAGGAGGCCACGGAATGACAGAAAACAAAGCCAACCCTTCACAAAAAGCCGCGCTGCGCACGCCACTGCGCACGCTGCCGCGTAACGTGTGGGCCGTCAGCCTGACCAGTTTCTTTATGGACATCTCCAGCGAGATGGTGATCAACGTCCTGCCGCTCGTGCTGGTCGCTTTGGGCGTGAGTAAAACGGCCATTGGCGTGATCGAGTCTGTAGCCGAAGGCGGTGCCAGCCTCGTCAAAGTTTTTTCCGGCTGGCTTTCTGACAAGCTGCGGGCACGCAAGTGGTTGGCCGTGGCAGGTTACGCGCTTTCAGCGCTCTCCAAACCGTTCTTCTATTTCGCCAACACGTGGGGAGCGGTGGCCGGCGCGCGTTGGGCCGACCGAGTGGGCAAGGGGGTACGCACCGCGCCCCGTGACGCGTTGGTGGCCGATAGCATCGACGAGCGCCACCGGGGATTGGCCTTTGGCTTCCACCGCGCCGCCGACACGGGAGGCGCATTCCTGGGATTGCTCATCTCACTCGCAGTGATTTGGCTGACA
The DNA here is from genome assembly GCA_964551295.1 of uncultured Anaerolineales bacterium. Lineage (GTDB taxonomy): Bacteria > Chloroflexota > Anaerolineae > B4-G1 > B4-G1 > JAFGED01. The sequence goes on from CAZKDJ010000043.1 coordinate 24,173, forward strand.
CAAAAAGGCGCAGCGGGGTTGAACCTGAGTACATTTCAGACGATTGTTCTCATCAGCCTGATCCCAGCAGCATTGGCGGTACTGTCGCTGGCAATCGGTGCGAAAGAGGTGCCGGTTACAAAAACGCGCGAGCGCCCGCGCTTTATGTTTAAAGGGCTGGGCAAACGCTTTGCACTCTTGATGCTGGTGTGCGGCCTGTTCGAATTGGGCAACTCGTCCGACTCGTTCCTCGTCCTGCGGGCACAGGACGCAGGTCTGAACACGATCGGCGTGATGGGCGGGCTGTTGCTGTTCAATCTGGTGTACGCGCTGTTGAGCACGCCTGCCGGATCGCTCTCCGACCGCATCGGGCGGCGGCGACTGATCATCGGCGGATGGATATTCTACGCACTCGTCTATGCCGGGTTTGGGTTGGCGAACTCGGGCTGGCAGATATGGGGGCTTTACGTGCTGTATGGGCTGTACTATGCCACCGCCTACGGCACGACCCGCGCCCTGGTGGCCGATATCGTCCCTCCAGAATTACGCGGCACTGCGTACGGCACCTACAGCCTGGTGATCGGCCTGCTCGATCTGGGCGCGTCGGTCATCGCTGGGGCGCTGTGGGATTGGTTGGGCGCGCCCGCGCCGTTCCTCTTTGGTGGGGCGCTGGCGCTGGTCGCGGCGTTGCTGATGGCCGGGGTAATGAAGAATGAAGCAATTAACAATGAAGGAGGCTGATATGGAATACCGAGTTTTGGGACGCACGGGAGTCAAGGTTTCACAACTGTGCTTTGGCACTATGTCGTTTGAAAGAGACGCGGACGAGGAGACGTCAGCGGCCACGTTCCATCGCTGCCGCGAGGCTGGAATCAACTTTTTCGACTGCGCCAACGTGTATTCCGCCGGGCGAGCGGAGGAAATTCTGGGCCAGCTGATCGCCGACTGCCGCGACGAGCTGGTCATCACCACCAAGGTCGGCTCCAC
>CAZKDJ010000044.1:0-25121 GCA_964551295.1 uncultured Anaerolineales bacterium
GGTTAGCCGACCCTCCAAATTCAAGAGCAACAGGGTTAGTTTTGCGCTATTGCCAATTTGTCCTACAGCGGGGAAGGCTGTGTCTCCGTGATGCGCGCCAGGGATAGCAGCCCGTTCAGCCACTGCTCGGCTTGGTAAGGCGTGATGGTGAACTTGAACAGCCTTTTGTTGCGGTACAGGAAGAGACGGAGTTGGCCTGGCTCCAGGTGTACCTGTCGCATCAGGAATGGACTTTCGCTGAGGATCAGTTGTGATAACAGCGCCTTGACCTCCGGGTTGGCCAGCAGCGAGAGAGCCCAGTCTTCGTCCTTGGCAAAGACGGTGATTCCACTCAGTTCGGGGTCATTCAGGTCGAGGGGTTCGCGCCCGAACGTGCGTGCCAGGGTCAAGCTGACTCCATCCGAGTTGGCGGCGCTGAGGCGGGCCTGGGTTGTCGTGTCGATTCGCATGTCGAGCGCCGGGCCACGATAGAGGCGCATGTCCACTTGACGTCCCTGCACGGTGCCTTGATACTGCCGCCCGCTCAGCATGTACGTCTTTCCCGTCAGCCCCAGCGGAGTAAAAAGTGCGTCGTATTGTTTCGCACGTCGTCGGAGTACAAAGAAAAGCGTGCCCGCACCACCTCCGAATATAATTAGGAGGAAGCAAGTGGCAGGTATAACCATAATCAATAGGGCGTTTGCAGTATTGTCGGTTCGACTGGCGATCGCCAAAGGGACAAAAATCAGCACACAGATGAGGGGGATCGCAATAGCGGCCGCAATCACATAGATGATCAAAGAACGGGCATAGTCCTTTGCAATTGTTTTCCCCAATTTGAACACATGTTCCTCCGGCGTTGGTTGAGAGGTAATCAGCCCGTATCTGGCGGGGATGGTAGTGTGAAGGTAAAAGTGGTCCCTTGACCCACTTTGCTTTTCACTCCCACGTGCCCGCCGAGCTTCTCTGCGATGCGCCGCACGATGGAGAGTCCCAGGCCATACCCTTTCGTCCGAACCTGGTCGAGCCGCGTAAACGGTTTGAACAGCCGCGCTTGTGCCTCTGATGTGAGCCCTGGGCCGTTGTCGCGCACATAGAACTGCACCATGCCGGTTGGTTGAGTCGCTGCTCCTAACTCTACCCGTGGTGGCCTACCGCCGTACTTGATGGCGTTGCTGATGTAGTTGATCCACATCTCTTCGACCCACGGGCCATAACCGAGCGCCACTGGCCAGGTCTTGGGCAGCGTGACTAGTGTTTGATGTTCTTCGATCAGGTCGGCCAGTCGATCCGTCGCTTCGGCCACGATGCTTTCCGTGTCCAACGGCTTTATCTCGATGTCCATGATGCGCACGCTTGCCAGGAGCAGTAGCTCGTCGATGATACGGCTCATCTTGCGGCCGTTGCGCGCCATGCCTCGCAGGTAGCGGTGTAGTTCGTCGTCGGATATGTTGGCCCATTCCTGCTCCAGGGTCTCGGAAAAGCCGACGATTTGAGCCAAGGGGCTTTTCAGGTCGTGGGCCACGGTGTGGGCGTAGGCGTCCAAGTCCTCGTTGCGCGTTTGTAGTTCGGCAGTGCGCTGACGCAGCACCTGGAAGAGTTGCGCGTTGGCGATAGCTGCGGCGGCGAGGGGGGCGAGCACCTCCATCCACGCAAGATCGATGGTGGAAAACAGCCCCTGCTTCTTATTGACCGCCTCCAGGACGCCGATGCCGGTCTCTCGCACAAAGAGAGGCACGGCGATGATGTTTTGGGTACGGGTCTGGGTCTTTTCATCTGCCTTTCGGAATAGGCGAGCGTCGTCCTGTGCGTCGGATACGAGGACGGGTTGTCTGTGCTTGAGTGCCCAGCCGGCGATGCCCTGTCCGGACGCTAGTTGTATTCCCGCTAGGTGCTCAATATTTTTTCCATAGGCCGCTTGGCACCGGAGGGAACCGTCTGGCATCTGAAGCCAGATCGACGTGCCCTCTGCATTCATCTCGGCTACGGCGATTTGCATCACATGATTTAGCACGCTTTTTAGGTCATGCGTAGATAGCAAAGCCCGTCCTGCCTCCACCAGGCGCTCCATGCGCTGCTGTTGCCGACGTTCAGCGAGTTTCAGGCCCAAGAGGGCCTGGACGCGGGCCGATAGCTCGGCGGCCTGAACGGGTTTAGAAAGGTAATCGTTTGCTCCTGCCTTCAATGCCTCTAGCCGAGTAACCGAGTCGTCCTCGACGGTGAGGATGATCACGGGTAGCAACGCAAAACGCTCGTCGGCCCGCAAGTGACGGAGGAGCGTCATGCCGTCGGTGCCGGGCATGTTTAGGTCGAGGAGCAGCAGATCGGGCATAGTCGCCCGGCGATCCGCTCCTGCCACGAGGCGGCGCCAGCCACTGATGCCATCGCAGCGGTATTCGACCTGGTAACCCTGCTTGGAGAGTATGAAGGTCAGACTCTCAACGACGGCACGACTGTCATCGATAATCAGGATTCTGGCGTCCATCAATTCTCTTGAGCAGAACCTATTCGAATGCAGCGCACTAATGTGCCACGCTAATGCGACGCATCCCTTTGCCCATCGCAGTCGCCGGACATGAGGCGTTTGAGTGTTTCTTCAGAGAGGGGATGTGTCGTGGTTCACGACGGGGACCCCCTCCTTCGCTGCGACTGGTTCTAGTACAACCTCACCTATTATATCCGATGCAGAGACCGGTTGCAATGGGAGGTTGGTACCACGGTACTACAGTGGGCAAAATTGGGCCTTGTCTATTCCAGGTTGTACTCCTCTCGCACTCGGTCGGAGAGCTCGCATGTGAGCCGCATCACTCGCTCGGCCACAGGGACGGTAAGCGTACCCGTGCCGCAGGCCGGAGTGAGGAATGCCTTGGCCAGTAACTCCTGCCGGTCGAACCCCTTACGTTCAAAGAGTTGCAGCGCTTGCTCCAACACCTCCCGCGCCTCATCCAGCGTGATTGTTTCCGTTTTCTCACCCGTATTGGGGATCAGTCCCCAGGCCAGCATCCCACCGCGATCTAGGAACCGGCGCAGATCGTCTGGGTACAGCGCTAGATTCTCTGCATAGCCGTAGGCGTCGAAGGAGATGATGTTCACCGATGTGGCCAGTAGCAGGCTCCAATCGGTGTTGGCGCAGCAGTGGGTACCGGTCAAGCACCCCAGCCCGGTGAACACCTCCTCTAGCGCCGCGATGACGTCCTCGCGGGAGATGGCGGCATAGGCGCTGCCGAACATCGAGAGGAACGGCTCGTCGACAAAGACGAGAACGTGCGGGTGAAGCTTTTTTAGTTGTACCTCCTGCCACTGTGCGTGTCGTAGCGCGTTCTTGACGATTGTATCGCGCATCATGTCGTCATACAGCGAAGGACGCAGGTTTGTGTCGGTCACCTGCAGGCCAAAGCTGATGGGGCCGGTGACCTGGCCCTTGATCGCCCACGCGTTCTCCAGCGAGTTGCGTGACAATAGCTCGTACAGACCGGCAGCGTACGCGGAGCTGGGGCCGAAGGGGGTGGGGTCCTCTTCCAGGAACTTGGCGTAGAACCCCTCGGCTTTTTCCAGCCAGTCGTCGTCCAGGTCGACGCCGATGCGCTCTTCCTCGTCGTCGATCAGGACGCCGGGCATGTGTTCGCTGTACTGGACGTACATGTTCTCGCGGAAGGTGCGGCGCGGGAGTTGGGGCCAATAGGGGATATCGGGAAACGTCTCTAGCACAAAATCCACTGCCGCGGCGGGATCGGTGTGGGGGGTGCTGCCGATGCCCGTGGCTCGGCAGTTGGGTAAGCTTTGCGTCATTGAATGTTCTCCTTGATTTGTTCTGCGGCTTTGTATCCTGTTGCCAGTGCTTTCAGGTTCATGTCGGCGGTGCCTTTGGGCGCGCGCTCTCGGATGGCTTCCTCCAGAGATTTCCGCGATACGACCTTCGTTAGCCCGGCCAGCACGCCCAAACCGACGACGTTTGCGCCCAAGCGCTCGCCGGTCTCCTGTTCTGCCAGTTCCGTCATTGGCACGCGCGCGGCGCGCGTCGTCGGCGTGCGGCGCACAAAACTCTCGTCGACGATGAGCAGCCCATCCTTGCGCAGCCGTCCGCTGTAACGGTCGCACGCCTCCTGGCTCCAGCAGAGCATGATGTTGGCCTCGATGACCTTGGGGTAGTCAATCTCTTCGTCCGAGATGATCACCTCCGAGCGGCTGGCCCCGCCACGGGCCTCGGGTCCGTACGATTGAGTCTGCACGGCATTCAAACCATCGCGCACCGCCGCCTCGGCCAGCAGAATGCCGGCCAGGATGACGCCCTGCCCGCCCGTGCCGGCCAGTCGTATCTCGTGCCGGTTCGTCATCCAGCTACCTCCGCCGCTTGCGCGCGCTTGATGATTTGATCGTAAAGCTGCGTGTATTCTGGGATGTGGCGATCCACGAACACACCCCTCACGATCTTGGAACTCCTCTCTTCCTCGTCTAGCTTTTCGGCCTGGCTCTGCGAGATGCTGTTCTCTTTGAGACGGCGCATCATCTGGGGGGCAGTGCCCCACTTGTTGATCCGGCCTAGCGTCGTGTGACAGTAGCTCACTGCTTCGACCACCGAAAAGCCCGCCTTGTCGATTGCCTGGACGATGTACTTTTGCAGTTCCTTGATGTGGTAGACCGTGCTGCGGGCGACAAAGGCCGCGCCGCTCGCCTTTGCCAGCTCGACGACGGGGAATGGCTGCTCAATGTGCCCGTAGGGCGCCGTCGTGGCCAGAGCGCCGGTAGGGGTTGTGGGCGAGTACTGCCCGCCCGTCATCCCGTAGGCATAGTTGTTGACGATGATGCTGGTCAGGCCGATGTTACGTCGGGCGGCGTGGATAAAGTGGTTGCCGCCGATGGCCAGCGCGTCGCCGTCGCCCATGATCACGAGCACCTTCATATCAGGTCGCACCATCTTTAGGCCAGTGGCAAAGGCCAGTGCCCGGCCGTGCGTGGTGTGCATGGTATTAAAGTCGACGTAGACGGGCATGCGTCCTGTGCAGCCGATGCCGGAGATCATGGCCACGTCGTCGCGGTGGAGTTGCAGTTCGTCGATCGCCCGGACGATGGCGCCCAGGACGATGCCGATGCCACACCCGGCGCACCATACGTTGGGGAACTTTTTGCTGTGACGCAGGTAGTGGTCGTGAAGGCGTGACTCGCGGTCTGATCTTCTCATCTTGTCCACTCCTCGATGGCGGCCAGAATCTCGTTTGGCCGGAGCATTGTGCCGTCGGCCTTGTTGACGCGGTGCACTCTTTGGCGTCCGAGCACGCGCTCGACCTCCAGCGCCAATTGCCCCAGGTTCATCTCTGGCACGATGACGCGGTTTATGCCCTCGGCGGCGTGCTCCACGACTTCTTCGGCAAAGGGCCAGATCGTTTGCAGTTTGAGAAAGTTGACCTTGCTTCCCCGCTTCCGCGCCATCTCGACGGCGTGGTGGGCCGTGCGAGCCACCGACCCGTAGGCGATGACGAGGATCTCGACTCCATCCTCGTCTTGTTGGTTGTTCTCTTCGTACAGCAGGATGTCGGAGAGGCTGCGCTCGATTTTGAGCCGCATGCGCCTGAGCCAGGGTCGGATCTCGTCGGGGCGGTCAGTGGGGTAGCCCCGCACGTCGTGATGCAGGCCGGTGATGTTGTAGCGGTATCCCTGACCAAAGGGAACCATGGGGGGCACGTCGGTGGGATAGTTCTCGTAGGGCTTGTACCAATCCGGCGGGACCGTCGTTTGCAGACGGGCTTCTCTTTCGATGGTTGCCGGATCGGGCAGCACCACGCGCTCGCGCATGTGGCCGATGATTTCCTCCATCAGTAGAATCACGGGTATCCGGTATCGCTCGGAAAAGTTGAACGCCTGGATGGTCAGATCAAATGTCTCATGGACCGACGAAGGGCACAGTGCGATGATGGGGTGGTCGCCGTGGGTGCCCCAGCGGGCCTGCATCACGTCTCCCTGGGAGGTGCGCGTTGGTCGCCCAGTGGAAGGCCCCATACGCTGCACGTCCACGATGACGCAGGGAATCTCAGCCATCACCGCGTAGCCGATGTTCTCTTGCATCAGGCTAAAGCCGGGGCCTGAGGTGGCTGTCATCGCCTTCGCCCCGCCCACCGATGCGCCGATGACGGCGGCGAGGGAGGCGATCTCGTCCTCCATCTCGATGAACTTGCCCCCGATCTGGGGCAGTTTGAGCGACAGAATCTCTGCGATTTCGGTGGCTGGGGTAATTGGATAGCCGGCAAAGAAGGTACATCCGGCGGCCAGGGCGCCTTCGGCGCAGGCCTCGTCTCCCTGCATCAACTGGGCGTTTGGCTCCTCTTTCTTTGGCTTACTCACGGTTCTGTCTCCGATTCTATCTCGGTCACAAAGATGGCAAAGTCTGGGCAGTGCAGTTCGCACCAGCGGCAGCCCGTACACTTCTCGGGATGGGCGGCAAAGACGTTGATGCCGGGCCTGTGCTCCAACACATTGGCCGGACAAAACTCGATACACAGGTCGCATCCCTTACACCAGTTGGGAAAGACCGTTATGCGGTAACGGGGTTGCTGTTTTGACTGCGATGCTTCTTTTTCACTCATTCTCGATCTCTCAGGCGGATTATCCCACAAAATGGGTCTTTAGGCCAGTGATGTAGCATGGCCTCTTCTGGGCGGGCACAAGCCTCTATGCTAAACGAACTGCCATCCCGCGTCGTCCCCCCCTGCCCCTTCGGGGCACCCCCCCCGCGAGCGGAGGGGAGAGAGGAGGGGCGACTGCGTACCACCGGTCCGCAATGGTAGATGACGCCACCGTCGAGCAAGTGCTCTAGCTCCTCGTGCAGTGGGCGCTTGCTCACCGGTATCGCGTCGCTATTGATGAATGTCTCGACCATGTATTTGTAGGCCGCGTCCCGCGCGGTGACCATTGTGCCGGATAAGCGTACCGTGTCACCCACGTGGAGGGCGCGGACGTTTTCTTCAGGAATAGGTATCGTCAGTTTGCAGGTTGTCATTCGTGAATATAGACGGGTGTTCCCACGGACGCCCACTGGTAAAGCCATTCTGCCTCCGATGTAGGCAGGTTGACGCAGCCGTGGCTCGCCGGGCTGCCAAAATTGGTGTGCCAGTAGGTGCCGTGCAGGGCATACCCTTTGTGAAAGTACATGACGTAGGGCACGTTGCGCAAGTAGTAGTCAGGCCCGCGCATGTCATCGTAGCGCAGCTTGGTTTGTATGTTGTACAGGCCGGTCGGTGTCGGTGTCCTGCTCTTTCCTGTGGAGACGAGCGTCACGCGCAACACCTCTTCCCTTTCAAAGGCCACCAGTTGCTGGTGGGTCAGGTTGACGTCTATCCAGCGCCCGTGAAAGACCAGGGGGAACGGCGTCTCGGTCGGTGTGGGTGATGGGCCGGTGGGCGTGGGCGGCGATGAGATAGAAGCGGGCCTGTGGGTCGGGGCTGGCGTGAAAGTTGGCGTCCAGGAGGGAATCGGCGACGGTTTGATGGTCGGCGTAGGGCTGGCGGTCGGCGTGGTGACAGCGGTTTGTGTTGCGGTCGGGGAGCTGGCGAACCCCGCCAAGACCGTTGTCCGTTGTTCCTCCGGCAATGCCCACAACGCGCTGCCTGCAAGGATGATCAGCAGACCTAGGGTGGTGATGACGGTTAGTGGAGCAGAGGGTCGGTTTCCCTTTGCCATAGTTCAGGTACTGTTGCTAGAAATTCCCCAGTTTTTCCGCCAAATCCTGTGGCGTATCTGCGTCGACGGGCACGTACGAGACGCCGGCGTAGTAGGTCTCAAAGAAAGCGAACAGATTGTCGCCCCAGGCACCGGGGTTGACGGCGACGATGCGGCGAAAGTCCAGGTCGCCGATGCCGGCGTCGTCGGCGCTGCCCCCGATGGTGAAGCGACGCTTGTCCCACGCCGCATCGACTACGGCACGCGCCCAGGCCGCGCCGGCGTTTGGCGGCAGGAGCACGTAGGTGCGGGCGTAGGGCGCACGGGGGAGCCCGCGCGGCTGCTCGGGCTGCGGCGGTGGTTGATCCGGCAGCTCGGGTAGGGCGTCTAGTGCAGTTCTCAGTTGGCCGGGGCTCTCTGCCTTTACCGGCACGTAGATCGCGCCCGGATAATGGTTCTCGAAGAAGAGGAACAGGTTATCGCCCCAGGCGGCGGGGTTGACGGCGACCACGCGGCGGAAATCCAGGTCGCCGATGCCGGCGTCGTCGGCGCTGCCGCCGATGGTAAAGCGGTACCTGTCCCAGGCTGCATCCACCACCGCGCGCGCCCAGGTCGCGCCGGCTTTGGGCGGCAGGAGTACGTAGGTGCGGGCGTAGGGCTCACGCGGCTGGCCGCGTGGCGGCGGGACGGGATCGAGGTAGGGGCGCGAGTTGAGGTGGTCGCCGTTGGCGGGAAATCTGAGACCGTCGATCTTGAACGAGAGATGCAGGTGAGGGCCGGTGCTCGCGCCCGTGCTGCCGGCGGTGCCGATGGGCGCTCCGGCTTTGACGACGTCGCCCTCCTCTACCGGCACGTGAGTCATGTGACCGTAGAGCAGCGTCACCTGACCCACGCCTGCCACCTGGCTGGTGATGTACGCGTGATGCCCGTAGCCGGTCTCGATCATCTGCTTGCGGGTGACGACGCCGTCCAGGCAGGCCTTGATGGGCGAACTGGCCGGGTCGCTGACCTTGACGTGTATATCGACGCCGTTGTGCCCCCCGTGCAGCGAGTGGGCGAAGGAGGTATTGTAGTAATGCTGCTGGTTCTCGCCGTAGAACTGTGTATAGTGGCGGAACTCGGTGGGCCAGACGAGGCGCATCGCCGCCGGGTGCGGCATGCGTCCACGAGCGGCCACCCGTTCGGCGATCGGGCGGGCCTGGCCGCCGGCGTCTATCCAGGCCTGGGAGGCGTAGGCCGGATCAGGCGAGCGCAGGATAAAGGCGTAGGCGGCCTGCACGTGCGGCCAACTGACCGGGTTGCCCGGCCAGTTCTGGTAGCACCCATCGTACTGGGTGCAGGCAAAGTAGAGCTCGGCGTACTGGTCGCCCTTGCTGGTGGCGGACGTGCTGACGTTGACGTTGGAGAACTCGGAGATGACGAGCGGCTTTTCCGGGAAATCCTCCAGATACTGGCGGATAAAGCGCATGCCGCCCTCGAAGGCGCGCAGCCCGGCGGCGCTGTCCCAGTGAATCTGGCAGCAGACAAAGTCGGCCTCCTGCACGGCCGCGGCGCACCCTTGCAAAAAGTCGCTCTGGGCCACGACCGGTGTGGCTCCCGGCTGGCAAGGCGGCGGCGGGGTGAGCCCGGGAAATCCGGCCCGTACCTGCGGACCAAAGGTTTCTTTGAGCAGCTCTTGCACGGCGACGAACCAGTCGCCAAAGGCGGCCGGGCTGTTCCAAGAGACGCCATACCCCCGGTCGGGCCGGTTGGGCTCGCCGTGGATTTCGAAGTCGGCCACACCGGCGCGGACAAAGCCCTCGATTGCCGGGGCGAAATAGTCGACGAACGCCTGGGGCGAGGTGGGGGCCTCGCCTGGCTCTGGGCTGAGCATCTGCACCAGGAAGGTGTGGATGGAGTTGTCGCGGTAGATGGAGATATCGGAGGCCGGGTTGACGATGGCGCGCAGCTTGAGCGCCTCTAGCTGCGCCTGGCGGATGACGTCGAGGTCGGCTGGGGTGACGGGGCCATCCCCGACCAGCAGTCCGGCTTTGGCAAATCCCATGTCGTACCTCCCTGGCTAAGGCGTCTCACCCTCGATGAAGCACACGATGCCTTCTGCGATGCCCTGCGCGACCAGCTCTGGCCGCTCGGTAAGCATGTGGCGATCGGCGAACATAAAGCCCGTCTCGATGATGGCGCCTGGGGTTAAGCCGTTGATTTCGTAAAACATGTGATAGTGGCTCATATCGGCGGTGATGCTGTTGGCGTGAAAGTACATGTGCGTGTGAGCCTCGTAACGCTTTTTGAGACAGGCGACCAGTCGGTCCTCTTCCTCCGGCACCAGGCTGTTGGCGACGCGGGCCACTTTGAACCCGCTGGCCGGCGGGGTGGCGTTGCGGAACTCTATGCAGGAATCGGCGTGGATGGAGAGGAGGGCGTCGGCCCGGTAGTCGTGCAGCCGGTTGTCGAACTCTTCCAGCAGATCGACCTGGTAGCCGTTTGCGAGCAGGATGCTGGCGACCCTTTGGGCGACGTCAATGTTGATGTCGACCTCCCTCAGCCCATCCGGGCATATGGCGCCGGTATCGTGACCCCAGTGACCGGCCACGATGCCCACGTGCGGTGGGCCGGGAGTGGGCGTGGAGGTGGGTGGGGAGGTTGTGGGCGGCACCTCGGTTGGCGCGGCTGTTGGCGGCGGGACTGTGGGTGTGGCGGTGAGCAGGAGCGGTGGCGGGGCCGTATCCTGCACAGGCTCGGCGGCCTGCTGGGCTCCCAGAAGCCCGTAGAACATCGCGCCGATGGCGGTCACGCACGAGAGGACGACGACTGAGCGCCAGACAGCGAGGACGGCGCTTGAGCCCTCCTCGTAAGTGGTCGATGTGTGGCCGCCTGTGTGCCGTGCCACTTTAGATCCTCCTTTTACCTTCCCAAAAGCTCCAAAGCGCACCATTGGCGGGGAAAGCGTGACCAATTAACAGCTTTCGGGAAGGTTTTCAAATGGTGGCAAATCTGTAGATCGTCGTCGTTTGATACGTCTCGCCCGGCCTGAGCACGGTGGAGGGGAAGTGGGGGTGGTTGGGCGAATCGGGAAAGTGCTGCGTCTCCAGGCACAGCCCGTGGCGGTAGTGGTAGACCTTGCCCCCTTTTCCGGTGAGGGTGCCGTCCAAAAAATTTCCACTGTAGAACTGGATGCCCGGTTCGGTGGTGTAGACTTCCATCACGCGCCCGGTAGTCGGCTCCTGCAGCCTGGCGGCCAGGGTCAGGGCGTCATCGGATTTGTTCAGAGCCCAGTTGTGATCGTAGCCCAGGCCTAGGCGCAGTTGCTCGTCGTCCTGGCCGATCCTGGCCCCGATCGCCGTCATCTGCCGAAAGTCCATCGGCGTGGACGCGACGGGGCGCAGCTCTCCGGTGGGGATTTGAGTGCTGTCCACGGGGGTGAACGTGTCGGCGTCGATCATCAGCTCGTGGCCCAGGATGTCCCCGGCCCCGCCGTCGGCCAGGTTAAAATAGGTGTGGTTGGTCAGGTTGACGATGGTGGCCTTGTCGGTGGTGGCCTTGTCGGTGGTGGCCGTGTAATCGATTCTCAACTCGTCGTCATCCATCAGTGTATACGTGACCTGGGCAGCCAAATTGCCGGGATACCCCTCCTCGCCATCCTCGCTCAGGTAGGTCAGTACGAGGCCCACTCCATCGGTGTCGCTTTTCTCCTGCGCGGTCCACACGACCTTATCAAAGCCCTTGGCGCCGCCGTGGAGGTGGTTGTCGCCCTCGTTTTGCGTCAACGTGTACGTCACGCCGTCCAGTGTGAACTTGCCCTTGGCGATGCGGTTGGCATAGCGCCCGGCGATGCACCCAAAATAGGGGCTCTTTTCCGAGTACTCGGCCAGCATCTCAAAGCCCAGGGCGACGTCGTCCAGCTTCCCATTGCGGTCTGGCACCAGCAGTGAGACTACCGCGCCGCCGTAGGTGGTGATCCGGGTCTGCAGGCCGTGCGTGTTGGTCAGCGTGTAGATGTCCACCGGCATGCCGTCCGGCATGCTTCCGAAGGGTTCTTTTGCGATGCTCACGTCTACCTCCGTTTCTAGTTGTCTCCAAACACGTGGGGCAAATTGGCAATTTGCCCTACATCTACTTGGCATTTTTGTTGTTCAGGTGTCCCATCAGGACATGGCAACTACTGTAATGATAGCCCAGTGTGTCCAAAATGCCAAGTGGCCGGCGGGCTATTCCAGCGCTTTTTTCAGAGCTCTGAAGGAGATGATCTCGCTGATGCGTTCGACGAATTCGATGTTTTCCAGATTGTCACTGGCCAGCGCGCCGCGCAGGATGATGGGCATCTGGTCGTGGTCCTGCGCACCCCGGTAGGTCGAAAGCACGCAGTGTTCCGCACAAAAGCCGGTGACAATCACCGTGTCCACGCTCCGCTTGCGCAGTTCGTCGGCCAGCGGCGTCTTGGTGAAAGAATTCCCGTATGTCTTGTGGATGTGCAGGTCGGAGGGCAGCACGTTCAGGCTCTCGGGCAGGTCGAACCCCTCCTCTCCCGGCACCAAGCCGCTCTCTTCGTCCACATGCTGCACGCTGATGACGGGCAAGTCATGCTCTCGGAACAGCTCGATGGCCGCGTTGATGACCTCGATGGCGTCGTTGATGGATTGCGTCATCGTCGGGTCGAGACCCAGGAATTTCTTTTGGACGTCGATGACTAGAAGAGCGGGTTTCATGGGGAACCTCCTTTATGATGTGTTTCAAAGTACCACAGTCGAATCGCGAACCCCTTAATCCTGACACGAGGACGATATGTTAGGCGAGTCATTTGATGCGATAACAGCGGGCTATTTCAATGTGTAGCCGCTTTTTTCCCACGCCTCTCTCATTACCGGGTTTTTCCTTAGGTATTCATCTACCATCCATCGTGGAACCCTGTTCAGGGGGCACGAAAAGTTCACGCACTTGCGGCAAAAGTAATACATCAGCAGCATCCAAAACTGCGCCTGTGTCAAAATTGTGGCGATCGTGATGCCAATCATCCCAAGCAACGCATATAGTCCAGCCCCCATACGATTCCCGGTCAGCGCTGCAATCCCAAAAGCCTCCACACCTACGGGGAAGAAGGATGTGAACAAGAAGAATCCCAGGAGTGTTGCTTTCTCCCACCTGGCCATCGGTCCAGGTCGATACCGCCAGATTTTGGGTGATCCAGTCAGTGCCCAACAGTGCAGGGTTTTGCTTTCCTCTGTCCAATATGGGCAATGGGAACAAAGCACCCGTGTCTCGAACCCAAAAACCCAAAAAACAACATAAGTGCCCAACAAAACGATCAAAGGCCACCACGCCCTTGTTATCAGTCCTACAATGACGAGGCCTACAATGGCTATAATGAGAGAAGGGACCTCGCCCAATACAAAGAACAGGTACTCACTGGTTTTCTGGCGACACCCCAGTCTCTGTAGACTGCAATTTACACACTCTGATTCGTCGCGCCAGGTACACGTTATCTGCGGATTAGTGTCGCTCATTGGTCATCTCCCTTTATCTTGCTGATACTATTGCCTTGAGTAATTTCAATGCCCCAACACACGCACCGATTCCTCCCGCCCGTGCAGCACCAGCCGGTGTGCCTTGAAGCGGCGCAGCAGCTCGCGGCAGCGGTCGCGCAGCAGGCGCATACGGTCGTCCCCCGTCTTCCACGTGCCTTCCACCTGGTGGATCACCAACGCGCTATCGCCGCGCACCTCCACGGAAAAATCGCCCGGCAAGCGGCCCGCCGCCTCGATGCGCTCAGCCAGCCCCTGCAGGGCGGCGATCAGCGCTTCGTACTCGGCCTCGTTGTTCGTCATCGTCCGCCCAAAGTCCAGCCGCACCAGGTCCTGCTTGCCGTCGCTGGCGCGCGTGAGGGCGTAACTGCCGTATCCGGGGCCGGGATTGCCCTGGCTGCCGCCGTCAAAGACGATGGTATAATCGGCGGGGCCTTCTAGCTCTGCGGAAGTGAATTGGAGGGGTAGTGAGGGCTGGGTCTCGGGGGAAAGGTTGGCCTCGCTTTCCAGCCGATGTAGCAGCTCTGCATGTTCTTCCTCCGAAAGCGCCGCGATCGCGGCGAGGATACGCTCAATCCCGTCATTTGACATTTGCGATTTGCTAGCCGCCTGCCTTCATCCGGTCGTAGAGCGCTATCATGTTTGCCTCGTGGATCTGCTGCACCAACCCATTCAGTGGGATGCGCGACAGCCCGCACGATTCGATGTCGATCTTGCGCAGCGACTCTTTTGCTTTTTTGCTCTTGATCGCCTTGGCCACTTTTTTCTCGATGGTGTCCAGGTAATTGAGGCTGGCGTTTACCACCACCTCGACCTCGCCGCGCAGAATGACCTCGCCGTGGCCCTGCACCAGGTTCTCGATGGGCAACTCGACCACTTTTTTCAGCGACTCGCGCAGTACGTCTGTATTGCCGTCCACGATGGCGGGCACCGGCATCACTGTGTCGGAGGCGAACAGCACCCGATTGTCCTCGACGTACACCATGATCCCGTCGGCAGTGTGACCGGGAGAGTGGATCAGGCGCATCACGCGCCCACCGAGCTGCAGGGAGATCTCGCCTTCGTCGAAGGTGATAGTGGGCAGGCGGATGGATACCTCCTCCAGTTCCGGCTCCTCGGCCTGGGCCGCCTTTAGCGCCGGCTGGCCGAGTTTTTCCAGCAGTTCGAGGCAGTCGGCGTGGGCGACCACGTCGGCTTGGGGGAAGAGGTAGGAACCGTAGGTGTGATCCGCGTGGTAGTGGGTCAGGATCACGTAGCGTACGCCGGGGCGGCTGGCGTGCTCCAGGAACGCTGCCATCTCGCGCGACTCGGTGGGAAAGGGCAGCGTGTCGATGAGGATCACGCCCTCCTTGGTCACGACCGCGCCGGCGGTCACTTGGGCGTACACTTCGCTGGTGAAAACATAGATGTCGTTAGAGACGCGTTCTCGAAACACAGAGTACCTCGTTCAATGAATTGGGGTTCGGATTGTCCAAGGTAGGATAGCACAAAGGGGGGGCAAAGTCAAGCATTTCGACCGACGTCTTGTCGATTTGCACAAAAAATGACGCCGCCGCGATGTCGCGGCGGCGTCAGTCGTTCGCAAAGTTGCCCCACAATGCCGTGTGCCGATGAGTTTTGAACCTGCTCTCGCAGGTGGGAGCCTGCTCAGTGGTTTGCCTTGGCCGAAGCCTATCGCATTCCTCTCTGAAGAGTCAGCCCCCGATTTATTGTTTGTTGGCTCAAAACGCAAATCCGGCGATCACGCACACCGTAGGGCAACTAAACTATACCATTACTTGGGAAAAAACACAAGTGGCTCAATTTGTAACTTTTGGTTTTTTCTTTCCGATCACACGGATGTGCAGCTCTTCCAACTGCCGCGGATCGACTGGCGATGGCGCGCCCGCCATCAGGTCGGCCGCCTGCTGGGTCTTGGGGAAGGCGATCACCTCGCGGATGTTGGGCTCGCCGATCAGGAGCATCACCAGCCGGTCGATGCCGGGCGCGATCCCGCCGTGGGGTGGCGTGCCATACTCGAATGCCTCCAGCATGTGGCCGAAGCGTTCCTTGGCCTCCTCCACGTCCAGGCCGATGAGTCCGAATATTTTCTCCTGCACGTCGCGGCGATGGATACGGATGCTCCCGCCGCCCGTCTCGATTCCGTTGAGCACAAAGTCGTACTGCTGCCCGCGGGCCGCGCCGGGATCGCTATCCAGGAGCGGGATGTCCTCCGGCATCGGCGCGGTGAAGAGATGGTGGCTGGGGTCCCAGCGTTTTTCGTCCTCGTTCCACTCGAACAGCGGAAAGTCGATCACCCAGCAGCCGGCCAGCACCTCGGGGTCGAGCAGCCCCAACCGCTCTCCGAACTCGAGCCGCAGCGTGCCCAGCACGGTGTTGGCGACCTGGGGTTTGTCGGCGACAAAGATCAGCAGGTCACCCCGCTCGCCCTCCATCTGCACGATGATGGCCGCTGTCTCTTCCTCGGTCAAAAATTTGGTGAACGGCGAGCGCGTCTCGCCATCGGCGTTTAGCGCGATCCAGGCCAACCCCTTGGCGCCGGCCTCCTGCGCCAGATGAGTCAAAGTGTCGAGCTGGCCGCGGCCATAGTCGCCGCAGCCGGGCACGCGGATGCCTTTGACCACGCCGCCGCCGGCCACCGTCTTGCTAAAGATGCCGAACCCGCACTCGGCCACCACGCCGGAGATGTCCACCAGCTCCATCCCAAAGCGCAGGTCGGGGCGATCGGTGCCGTAGCGGTTCATCGCGTCGTCGTGGGATAGGCGGGGGAAGGGCTTGGTCAGCAGCTTTTTCTCCGAAAAGCCCTCGATGAGGCCGATCATCATTTCCTCGGTCAGCGCCATGACGTCCTCGCGCTCGACAAAGCTCATCTCCAGGTCGAGCTGGGTGAACTCGGGTTGGCGGTCGCCGCGCTGATCCTCGTCGCGGAAGCAACGCGCGATCTGAAAGTAGCGCTCGTACCCGGCCACCATCAGCAACTGCTTGAGCTGCTGGGGCGATTGGGGCAGGGCGTAGAATTTGCCAGGATGCACGCGGCTGGGAACCAAATAGTCCCGCGCCCCCTCCGGCGTGCTCTTGAACAGGATCGGGGTCTCGATCTCGACGAACCCGCGCTGACTGAGGAAATCGCGGATGTACTTGACCACCCGATGGCGCAGGATGATGTTGCGCTGCATCCGTTGTCGCCGCAGGTCAAGGTAGCGGTACTTCATGCGTACCGCCTCGTCCACCGGCTGGTCGTCGTAGATGTAGAACGGCGGCGTCTTGGCCGGATTGAGGATCGTCAGTTCCTGGGCTACGACCTCGATCTCGCCTGTATCCAGGGAGGGATTGACCATGTCGTCGGGCCGGGCGCGGACGACGCCCTTGACCTGCAGGACGTACTCGTTGCGCGCCTGATCCGCCGTCTCGTGGGCCTCGGGATCCTCCTCTGGGTTGGTTACCACCTGGGCGACCCCCGACCGGTCGCGCAGGTCGATGAAGATGAGTCCGCCGTGGTCGCGCCGGCGGTTCACCCATCCGGCCATGGTGATCTCCTGTCCGACGTGTTCGATTCGCAGCTCGCCGCAGTTGTGTGTTTTCAGCATGAGTATCGGCTCCTTGATAATGCAGTGCTCGCAGATTTGCGCTATTCTACCACTACTACGGGATTTCACAACGCGATCCGCTCAAGTTTGAATTGGAAGCAACGGATGGATTGTGCGTGCCTGCCGGGCGGCTCGCTGGAATGTCGAGACATTTCTCGACATTGGCGTCGAGGGCGTATTTGGGTTTGAGTCGGATGTGGGCAAGGTTTCAGGCTCAGCACAAAAGCGTGCCGTCGGAGATGGCCTCGAACAGGTGCTTTGTCTGCGGCGCGAGTTCCTCGCCCAAAAGTTCGCCAAAGAGCTTTTCGCAAGTGCGGTACACCTTGAGCGCCGGCGCCTTGTCGCCGGCGCAGTAATGGTAGCGCATCAACTGACGGTAGACACTCTCGAGCAAGGGATCCACCTCCAGCGCGGCCTCGCCGGCGCTAATGGCATCGGCATAACGCCCTAACCCCGCGCAGGTCTCTGCCAGATGGGCAAGTGCGTCTCGGTACTCTGTCTGCAGCGCCTGCCGTTGAGGAATGGCCCAGGGCGCATAGCGGTCTTTGGCCAGGAAATCATCCACGTACAGGGCATGGGCTGCTTCGTAAGCCACGACGGCGTCTTCCAGTTCTCCGGCGCGTCGCTTTGCATCCGCCTCGCGGACAAGTCGCCGAAAATCGCACACATCCCAGGTGACTTTGCTGCTCAAGTCGAAGTAATAACCGGTCGAACTGCGCAGGATGAAACTAGAATCGCGCGGCTCGACGTCCGGCTCCAGGATGCGACGGGCATCGTTGAGTAGGGGGAGCAGTTTTTTGCGCCCGCTCTCCTGCTCCAGCTCCGGCCACAGCCATTCGGCGATTTCGTCGGGAGAAACAGCCCGTTCGCCGGACACCCTCCGAACCAATAGCAATTTGACGACGGGCGCGGCCTGCTCCTGCTCCCAGAGGTCGATCAAGCGTCCATCACGCCAGATCTTGAGCTGGCCAAAGGTCTGAATACGCAGCGCTGGTGCCTGCAGCGCCTGGCGGGCCGCATCGCCTGCCGTCGCCCGTCCGCTCAGTACGATAATCTTTGTCCGGGGGCATTGTTCCACCAGGCGGTCGAGCAACCGCCAGCCGGTGCCCCCACGTATGGGTAGATCGAACTCGTGCAGCATCATGTCCAGAAAAACAATGTTGAAGGACTCTTGATCGAGTTGAGCCAGTGCATTCTCGTAGCTGTGCGCCGTGTGACAGGTGTGTCCCTCGTCAGCTAACAACTCGCTGATCAGTTCCTGCCATTCCGCTTCGTCCTCCACAATCAACACACGGGCAGAGAGCATTTTGAGCCTCCTCAGGCAGAAGAAACCGGGTTCCTACTTTGACAATGGCACAAGGTCATATCCCCGTTTGGGGTGCCCTATTATGATGTCCCAAACCTGCCTGAGGATGAAGCCTGGGATGCGTACTATGAGCACACCATTGATGGTGTGTGGGTCATGCCCCCGGATTTCTCGGCGCGGCTGGAAGCTGAACAAAACCCCAGCATCGAGATGTACTTTAGCAACTATAACGATGATCGGGCCAAGAACCACCGCATCTACTCGGCAGAGATCGTGTGGCGCTTTTACGAGAAAACCGGCCAACCCGGTCCGCCCTTGACCCTGGCCGAGGAGTACCCGCGCCCGGAGATGATCCACTGGTTCCCGCTGATTGCGGTAGGACTGGTGCTGCTCGGTGTCAGCCTCGGCGGCCTGTTCAATATCTTTTTGCTCACCTACAGGGAACACCTGACCAGGATTACGCTGGAATACGGGTTGGCTCCGCGCTCGCTAGTGTGGGTTTTGCTCCCCAAGGTGCTACTCGCGCTTTTTATGGGGCTGGCGACCGGGACGGCGCTACTGTTTGTCGTATATCTTTGGGTTGGTGCCTGGCCGGGTCGTTTTCTGTGGGCTGTGTGGCTGCTCTCTGGCTTGATGGCCCTCTTTTGGGGCTCTGCTGGTCTCGTGCTCGGGATGCGCATACGGCACTATATGGCCGGGGCGATAGGCGGCGTCTTGGGTGGGGTGATCGTCTTTTTCATCGGTGGCGGGCTGGCCCCGGTGCGTCAAAACTGGGCCAAAGTGATTTGGCCCGCCCGGCTATTTCCCAACGCCTACACCGTGGATCCCGTGCGCGATTTGGTTCTCTTCCAGTCCTGGCCAGTCGACTGGACCCCGACGCTGCTCACGCTGATAGGGTTTGCGCTCGTGAGCCTGGTGGGGGGGATGGTTCTGACCGCCCGTCAGTTGCGGCGATTGGGCTAAGGCATTCCTCCAGTAGATTGTCTGCGGCGATCACCGTGAACATGAACATGCAGGCTGCATCGGTGATGTATTCCCGTTCTTGCCACAAAAAGGGCCAGACTTTGTCTTCTGGCAGGTCGGGACGGACTAGATTCACGGCGTTCCAAAAGGTCCCGCCGGGAATGTAACTCCAATCGGCGCGGTTAAACCCATACGCAATCACCGGGGAATTGCCTCCCACTCCGGATACCAGGCTGTTGGTTGTCTTTCCTGGGCGACAACCCAGGAGAAAGTTTATCACGGCAAACAGGGGGTCAGCGGTAAATATCTCGGGCCAGCCTTGGTGAAGAAAATATTGCACCAGCCCCAGGATTTCGGTGTGAGCTAGGGGGCAACAAAACGGGCTTTCGCGCATGCGTTGTTCTAGCTGGGGCTTGTAAGCCTGGGCAGCTGCGGTGACCTTTTGCGTGAAATCGGGGCAGTCGAGCAGCGGCAGCACACGGCCCAGCGTCCAACCCGAACTGCCAAAGTGCTCCTCTACCGCTGTCCCCATGCCGCACAGTTCCTCCTTGTAATCGTCTTTCCCCGTGGTGAGGATCAATTCCGCCAGCGCGTGGATCTTGACGCTCTTGATGCTGCCACGGCGTCCATAGGCATAGATACCCCCTGCCTTTTCATCGGTAATATGCCTATTGGCTGCCCAAAGGGCCTCTGCGACGTCTAGGCATTCCGTTGCCAGTGCGTCGTTGTAGCCCTTGAGTACCCGGGCCGCCAGTGCCAGCCCGGCCGCCACAAACAACTGCCGGGCCGGGTTGGTCTGCGCAAAGACCAGCCGGTCGTCTAACTCGGGAACGATTTCCTCAATTTCGTACAGGTTCCCTTCGGGATCGAATATCCTGGAATAGCGATTGGCTACTTTTTTGTACCACAGCCCTTCGATGCGGGCAGCGGGCGATTGGGTAATAGCCTGATCGACGATTTGGTTGTCGGTCTGGGTGGCCGGGTCGCCCAGGTGTACGTACTGCCGCAACGTGGGCACGATGACGCCCATACCGAGACTGCCGAATTGGCGGTAAAAGTTGAGAATCCAGATCGCACCGTGTTCGATCTGCTGGAGAATATCGGGTTTGCCGTCGGGCTGGTGAATTTCCACGAGATGGTGCTCCTGGTCAACGTAGGTCTCATCGTACTGGACGTTAAATTCTTCATACGTGTGCGCCAGCGCCATGATGGTATTGATCTGCGTATCCGTGCGGATATCGTCGTCGCCGGCGTCGTGCCAGCCGCCGGCACTGAAACCGGGGATATGTTCGAGCGGTTTGAACGGAGAGGCGACGGAAGGTTCTTTTGTATTGTCATACCCATCGAAATGGTTGATGTTCCTGGGCGCCATCAAGGCGTCGTCCATGTGGCAGAGACCGTGCCAGACCCGGTATTTTTGATTGACCCGCATGTGGCACATCTGCATCGGCAGGAAATACTCCAACGTTGGCTGCCAGACGTGGCGTTTGTACACGTGCCGGTCAATTTGAAACGGGTGGCTGATCAGATCACCATATTTCACCACGTAAATGCCCGGCTCGGCAACCTCGGAGAAATCAAACGTGGCATATTGGTAGCGTAAATACTGCCCCCATAAATCGGGCTGCTTTTCCATCACCGTCTGGTATTCGCCCGATGGCTTGACGCTTTGGAGACTTGCTTTCTGAATAGTCCTTTCCTGCTGGTCCAATTCGATAAAGGCCACCTTTTTCTGCCCGGGATGATAGCCCACTTGAGAGACGTGGATCACCGGTTCATATTTCCAGTCAGGGATCACGTGAGGCGTGATCGTCCATTGGATGGCGTTTTTCGTGGCCCCCGCCGGAACGAGCGAATGCACCACGAACCAGCCGTTATTGTGCTTCAGGCTGCCATCAAGCAATTGGAGTGGGCTGCCCTGGCTTTCGATGGTCATTCGAAATTGTTCAGTCTCCGGGGCTACCACCAGTGTGTGACCTTGGGCCAGGGGCGCCGCCTCCACTTCCCCTTCGGGGTTCATGCGCGTCGGGCCATTGGCCTGGCGCGGGAATGTGCCCGGTCGGTCGTCCATGTAATAGGTTTTGCCGTACAAATCGCCGGGAAAGAGCTCCAAGCTGTAGCCAACCCGGCCCACCCAGTCTTCGGGCAGCGGCTCCTCCAGGTCCACCGTGATGGTAAACGATTGGCCTTGCGCCTGAACCCGAACCGTGTATTCGATTTGCAGATCGGGATAGATGATGGGATTGAATCCTCTCCGCTCCCGGTCTTTATCAGGATAACGGCATGGTATGCTGACGGTATTGGTCGCTTTGTCCACCTTTCGGCTCTGAAGCGCGACGGTCTGAGGTCTCACGCCTACACGCTGAAAGCCTCCGCCGATTTCGGGCACCGGCTGCCATTGACCCGGCGCAGGGCTCAGGCGTAATTCGCCGTTCGTCGCCACCCGCTCTCCATGCTGGATGATTTCAACGCCGCCCTGATGGCCTTCCAGGAAAGTGTTGTGATAAACGAGCACGTTCAAGCCGGGCATCTCAAAGTAGTCTTGATCGTTGATGACTAGGCCTGTTTTTTTCATGTCGGATCCCCCTTTATTATTTTCAAAAGTTGGACATACTCTAATCGGAAAACCACAGTGTGTACATCATTGCGCGGAAGATGTTTTCATAGTTGGCCCAGGCATTGGTGGGGAAAGCTTGAGCCACGATGATGTACAGGACTCCGCCGTGATGGAGAACGATGAACCAGCCGTGAGAACCGTCGCGAGGATCGGTAAATACAGCGCGGTAGGCCTCTTCTCCCCCGATGGTTATAACGCCTGGCTCGCCAAAGGTTACCTCAGGGAAAGCGCCTACTGCTGCTTCCCACTCTGCCTGTAACGCTTCGTCGGGGTGCTTGGGAGCACCAAGCGCGACGATCAACTCAGCTCCTTCGGTTCTGCTGCTGGCAGCCAGATCTGTGCTTGCGATCGTCATTGAGGTACCTTCGTCTTCGAGTTGCCAGGTGCCTGGATAAGCGATGGAGAGCCCGAGACCTGGACTGGAATAGGTTTGCCGATCGGGAATAGGGTCGATGGTGACCACTGCCGTGGGAGTAGATGAGGGTGCTGTAGTCGGTGAGGGGGTTGAGGTGGAGGCATGTGTGGCCGTGGCTGCGGGAGTAGATGTCATCGTCGGCGTTGGTGTGGTTGTCGGTGAGGGCTTGGGTGTGGACGTGGCGGTGGCAGTCGGTTCTGGTGTTGACGTTGGCGTTGATGAAGGAGAGGCTATAGAACTGCAGGTTGGAGCCAGTATCAGTAGGGCAAGACAGGGTAAAACGAAAATTTCGTTGATATTGTTCACGGTTGATCTACTTTCGGTCAGTGAGTCTCGGTGGGATGCTTTATTCTGTTATGTGTTCTGGGGAATATGTCCCAGTATCCGCTTTGCATTTTGCGACATTGTGTTTTTCTTCCTCAGGGCAGCCCAACTATGTGATAGCGGTCGGCGTTGGCCGCTATCGAACCTGTGTAGGGAATTCTATAGGGTGTGACTAAAGTCAGTTGACGCACCTTGCTACATTGTGCCCAGTAGTTCTTGTGTCGCCCTTGCCTGGCGATAAATCACCAGGTTGAGCAGGGTGCAAGCCTGCTTTAGCAGGCTATTTGAGGGCGATTTATCGCCCTTTGGCCTGTTTAGCCCGATGATTTATCATCGGGCGAGCGAGCCGGACAAAACGATCCTTGCTTCTCAACCTATTTTAGTCACACCCAATTCTATACGCTGTTGCTTTTTTCTACAAGTATGTTGTGATAAACACCATTCCCCCGTCGTCCCCGTTCCTGCCATCAAACACCTATGTGTGCTTCTGGTGCGTAGGGATGGTTCTTTTTCCCCTGTGCACAGCCTGTCCAGAGCTGTATCCGGAACCAGAATGTTGTTGATGGGCTTTGTCCATTGGCCAACCGCCGGTTGACAGTTTGTCAAAGAGAACTATACTCTGAGCGAAGAAGAGTGGCAGGTTCGTGACTTACCTTATCAGGTATGGTTTGGTAGCCGTGATTGTACTATAGAATAAGGCTCTTGGACACAGTTTTGGAACAGACGTATTATTCGGGCAGCACAGCTGCCAAATTCCGCGCGGAGCGCCTGCTGCCTGCTCAGACAGGCAGCAGGCGAGGTGCGGGGATTGAAACGAGGAGGAGAAAAATGAGATCGCCTGTACTCGTCGCCGGTGCCTGGCGACAGGCTCAAGACCCGGTGGACACATTTACCGCCGTAAACCCTACGACGAAGGCTGCGTTGCCGGATGTATATCCGGTATCGGGGTGGCCCGAAGTGGAAGAGATGTTGCTTGCGTCGCAGGCAGCCGTGAACGCTTTGCGGGGAATGCCGCGCGAGCCGATAGCGGATTTCCTAGACCAGTATGCGACCAACATCGAGATGCGCGTGGATGCGCTCGTCGAGATGGCCCACTTGGAGACGGCGCTGCCACGCGAACCCCGGCTGCGCTCAATCGAGTTGCCTCGGACGACCGACCAACTGCGCCAGGCGGCGGCCGCCGTTCGTGACCGCTCGTGGTGTCGGGCCACGCTGGATGTGGCGCGCAATATCCGTTCGATGTACGCACCGCTGGGCGGTGCAATGGTCGTTTTCGGACCGAACAACTTTCCCCTGGCATTCAACTCGGTCGCCGGCAGTGACTTTGCCACTGCGATCGCGGCCGGGAATCCCGTCATCGCCAAGGCGAACACGGGCCATCCGGGGACCACGCGTATTTTGGCCGAGGCCGCGTTCGAGGCCGTGCAGCGTGCGGGTCTGCCGCCGGCGATGGTGCAGATGCTCTATCGTATCCCGCCCGACGCCGGTTTTCGCCTGGTGTCTCACCCGCTCACCGGGGCGACGGGGTTTACGGGCAGTCGTGCGGCAGGTCTACGGCTCAAGGAAGCTGCGGACCGCGCTGGCAAGCCCATTTACTTGGAACTCTCCAGCGTCAATCCGGTTTTCATCATGCCGGGCGCTTTACGCGAGCGGATGGAAGCGGTGGCGGACGAGTTGTTTGCCTCGTGCTCCCTGGGTGTGGGGCAGTTCTGTACCAAGCCGGGCCTGGTCGTGTTGCTCCAGGATGCGTTGAGCGAGACCTTTCTGCAGGTCGTGCGCGAGCGCTTTGCCGGGCCGGCAGGCATCCTGCTCGGCGCAGGCGGCGTGCGCACCATCGCCCGGGCGGTCGAAACGATGCAGCGCCATGGCGCGCGGGTGCTGATCGGGGGTGAGGAAGTAGCAGGAGAGGGTTCCCATTATGCCAACACGCTGTTGCAGGTCTCGGGGGACACGTACCTGGAAAACCCTCACGCGCTCCAGATCGAGGCGTTCGGCGTGGTCTCGCTGGCCGTTCTGGCGCATGATGTGGTGCAGATGGAAGAGATCGCCCGCAGTCTCGATGGCAATCTGACCGGCACGTTCTACACGCATTCCCTGGGGGAGGATGACGCGCTCTACGACCGGGTTGCGCCCATCGTGCGCGATCGAGTGGGGCGTTTGCTCAACGACAAGATGCCTACCGGGGTGGCGGTATCACCGGCCATGAACCACGGCGGGCCATATCCGGCGACCGGGCATCCGGGCTTTACGGCGGTGGGCATTCCTGCCGCGATGTTGCGCTTTGCCGCCCTGCATTGTTACGACAACGTGCGCCCGCATCGCCTGCCCCCAGAGCTGCGCGACGAGAACCCCACCGGCGACATGTGGCGCTTTATCGATCGGACGTGGACGCAGGCGAGTGTCTGAAAAAGACCAAACCGATGTCATTTGAGACGAAAGGGCTGAAAAATGATCGAAGAGCTAAAATTCCTCAAAAGATTATCAGCACTGTTCTGGTAGGACTACATTTAACCGTGATGTAGCTGTAACTTGACAAAACGGGGTCCATTGACACAATCTGGTATTCTGGTATGGTCGCCAAACCTACCAGGAGTGTGAACCAATGGACCCACAGACTGTATTTTGCCCCAATTCTACTTGTTACGCAAGAGGGCATATTGGTAAGGGAAACATCCGTGTGCATAGTCGTGAGAAACGACGGTATGTATGTGGGCTGATGAAAGTAGATCAAGCCAGCGCCCATGATTGGTTCCATTTTTGTTCC
>CAZKDJ010000045.1:0-24923 GCA_964551295.1 uncultured Anaerolineales bacterium
TCTTGGATTCGCCCCATCATACCACAGTTTGAAGTGACGAAAAGCCAGCCAGGGGTTCCCCCCATCATTGCCACCCTGGGAACCATGAGCATCTTCCGCGGGGCTGTGTTTCTATACAGCCAGGGGACGTGGATCAACGCGTTTGAGATGTCCCCAAGTTTCAAGCTACTGGCTAAAGGAACGACACTTGGCCTACCGAACCTGGTTATTTTCGCCCTGGTCGTGAGTGGCATTGTGTACGGTTTCCTCAACCACACCTGTACCGGCAGAGATGTGTATGCCATAGGAAGCAATCCTGAGGCAGCCCAAGTGGCCGGTATTCACGTGCCACGGACCACTTTTATCGTTTACGTATTCTCTGGCCTGCTATGTGGTTTGGCCGGTGTGTTGTGGTCTTCTCGCTTCGAAGCGGCTCAAACCAACACAGCCCTGGGATTCGAGCTACAAACGGTAGCAGCCTCGGTGGTCGGGGGGGTGAACATCTTGGGCGGGAGCGGCACTGTCACCGGGGTGCTATTGGGCACGCTGCTGCTGGGGATCGTCAACAACGCCTTGACCTTGGTGCGTATCTCCCCTTTCTGGCAGTTAGCCGTACAAGGGGCTCTCATCTTGCTGGCCGTCATCATCGACTCGGCGATTCTACGTCGCCTGCAACAAACGCTGACGCTGAGGAGAGAATCATGACGACCCAGACCAAGGCCAGCCCGGCTCATCCCTCGCGGCATCCCCTGCTAGTCTATCTCTCGCGCTGGGAATGCCTGCTGGTGGCTCTGATCGTCGTGACGAGTGCGGTCAACAGCATACTTTCCCCCTACTTTTTGGAGACGCAGAATCTTTTCAGGGCCTCTTCGGATTTTATGGAAATCGGATTGATGATGCTGCCGATGGTCCTCATCATCGTCTCCGGCAACCTGGACCTCTCGGTGGCGTCTAACCTGGGGATGTGCGCCTCTCTTATGGGCTGGCTGTTCAACAATGGCTGGAACATCTGGCTGGCAGCGGGGGCCGCCTTGGTCCTGGGGGGAATGGCGGGTGTATTGAACGGGTTCCTCATTGCCCGGACCAAGCTGCCGGCGCTGGTGGTCACGCTGGGAACGTTTGCCTTCTATCGCGGAATAGCTTTCGTCTTGCTGGGAGATCAAGCCGCCCGAGGCTATCCCAGTTCATTCACCTACCTGGGACAAGGGACGCTGGGAAACACGCCAATCCCCTTCTCATTGGCCTTGTTTCTGGCCTTTGCGCTGATCTATGGCATAGTGTTGCACAAGACGATGTTTGGCTGTTCCCTATACGCCATTGGAAACAACGAAGAAGCGTGCCGCTACTCTGGTGTAGCCGTCGATCAAGCCAAGACAATAGCCTTTGGACTATCTGGAGTGATGTCGGCGCTGGCGGGTATCATTCTTGCGGCGCGCTTTGGCAGCACACGCCCCGATATTGCTACGGGAATGGAGCTGGACGTGATCACAGCTACCGTAGTGGGCGGCATCAACATCTTTGGCGGTAGTGGGACGATGATTGGAGCCGTCTTGTCCCTTTGCTTGATCGGCATCGTGCGCTTTGGCATGGGATTGATGAACATCCCAGGGCAGGTTCAAAGCCTGGCCATTGGCTTCTTGCTGATCCTGGCCATTCTGGTGCCCCAGCTTGGACGCAGGCTGTCCTTGGGTAACATCCGGCTGGACAGAAAAACGACGATCTTGATGATTTTGGCAGCAATTGTGGTTGCGGCATTTGCGGGCTTTTTTATCTGGTCCCGGAGCTTGATTCTTGCACCGGCACCGGCATACTGATATACAGGGGAACGCTTGATGGAAACACCTACTTTAAGATTGAGCCATATATCCAAGCGCTTTGACATGACTCAGGCATTGGACGACGTCTCGCTTGATCTGTATCCGGGCGAGATCCACGCACTGGTGGGTGAGAATGGGGCCGGCAAATCGACCCTGATCAAGATCGCCACAGGCGTTTACAGACCCGACCAGGGCGAGAGCGTGCTGGATGGTCAGCCTGTGCAGATTCACAACTCTCAAGAGGCACAGGCTTACGGCATCGCCGCCATCTATCAGGAACCGATGGTCTTTCCCGATTTGAACGTCGCCGAGAACATCTTTATCAGCCATCGCGGTCGTGGCCCCATTGTGCATTGGAGCAAGATGTACGAGGAAGCCAAGGCCATCCTGGCCAAGCTGGACGTCAACCTCGACGTGCGCATGTCGGCACGAGGTCTCACGCTGGCCGCCCAACAGGCGGTGGAGATCGCCAAGGCCATATCGCTCGACGTCCGTGTACTGATCATGGACGAGCCGACTGCTGCGCTCTCGGCACACGAAGTGGCACAGCTCTTCGCGTTAATGCGGACGCTGCGCAGCCAGGGTGTTGCCATCTTGTTCATCGGGCACCGGCTAGAAGAAGTGCTAAAAGTGGCAGACCGAGTGAGCGTGCTGCGCGATGGAAAGCTGGTGTCATCCAAGCCGCGCAGCGAGGTCACATCCGGCGGGATCATCCGAGACATGGTAGGACGCGAGATCGAGAATTTCTTTGCCAAGAGCGCGGTGCAGCGCGGCGACCTAATGATGTCCGTACGCTCTCTGAACAAAGAGAACGCTTTTCATGACATTAGCTTTGACGTGTATCGCGGCGAGGTGCTGGGTTTCGCCGGGCTGATCGGCTCGCGCCGCACCGATGTTGGACTGGCCTTGTTCGGGGTCGAGCCGGCCGATGCCGGTAAGGTTATCTTTGAGGGAGAGGAGCAGACAATTCGTTCACCCCGACAGGCGCTCCAACTTGGCATCGCCTATGTCACCGAAGATCGCCGTCAATTTGGGTTGACTATGCCCATGTCGATCGTATCCAACATCTCGCTGCCGATGCTGCGTAGATACTTGACGGGCTTGGGTTTGATCAAACGGCGAGACGAAACCGCCACCGCCGAAGAGTATCGGCAGAGGCTCTCAATTCGCACACCGTCCGTGAAGGGTGTGTTCGAGATGCTATCCGGCGGCAACCAACAAAAGGTCATATTGAGCAAGTGGCTGAACACACGGCCGCAGATACTCATTCTCGACGAACCGACACGAGGCATCGACGTCGGCGCAAAAACCGAGGTACATCAGATCATCAACGAACTTGCCGCCCAAGGATTGGGAATCATCCTGATCTCGTCCGACATGCTCGAGATTATGGCGATGAGCGATCGCATCTTGGTGATGCGTGAGGGCAGGCAGATGGGAATCCTCACTCGCGAGGAAGCAACTCAGGAAGCCATCTTAACTGCTGCCATGGGACAAAATGGTAGCCCAGCGGAGGTTGTACAATGAAACGGCTAAAACGTTACTTTCGTCCAGAGCAGCTTCGTGAGCTAAGCCTGGTCTTTTTGATGGGGCTCATCTTTTTGTTTTTCGGCACGCAGATCGAGGGCTATTTCAGCCCACGCATTTTCAACCGTGTCACCAGCGATGTGGCAATTATCGCCGTGGTCGCTATCGGAGAAACCCTGGTTCTGCTGACGCGCAACTATGATCTGTCGGTCGGCTCAATCGTCGGCTTGACAGCGTTTGCCGTCGGCAAGTTACTTTCCTTCCACCCCGACACGCTGCCGATAGTTGCCCTCTTGGCGGCCATTGGCCTGGGTATAGCGATGGGCTTGATAAACGGCCTTTTGGTCTCGTCCGGCCGGGTGCCCTCCCTCATCGCCACCCTGGGGACCATGGCGATCTACCGTTCAACCCTGGTGGCGTATCCTGCTGGCACCAAGAACGTCGTGACCCATGACCTGCCAGAGTGGATTCTCGATCTCTGCCGTACACAGCTATTCTCCATCGGCGAATTCAAAATTAGGCCGGTGGTGGCCGGCGCATTGGTGCTGTTTGTCCTTTTTCAGCTCATGATCTCTTACCAGCGATTCGGTCGTCGTCTGTACGCGGTCGGTTCGAACCCGGAGGCGGCGCGGATCGGGGGTCTGCCTTCACAGCGGCTTGTGCTGTCTGCTTTCATAATATGCGGCGCAACAGCTGGGCTAGGAGGGTTTATGTATCTGGTACGCTACGGGGATCTCACACCCGCTGCCGCACAGGGGATGGAGATGGACGTGATCGCTGCGGCAGTGGTCGGCGGGGTCAGCACGATGGGGGGCAGTGGCACGATGATTGGCGTACTATTGGGCGCAATGATGATCAACCTGCTGCAGCAAAGCCTGCTGCGCTGGCTGGTGATCAGCAATTTCTGGGTGGATGCACTATTGGGCGCATTGATCCTGGTATCGGTCACCATTGACGCGGTGATCATCAATCGTCTGCGCGATGTATGGGCTCAACGCGGCCTAGAGGGTAATCCGGTCGATGAAAAAAAGATCATCGAGGAGGAAAGCCTTGATGCGTAGATTAGGATGGCTCAAGAGTTGGGAAGGCTTGTTGCTTGTCATTCTCATTGTCATCATCGTCTTCAATGCGTCTTCGACACCGCACTATCTACAGGTTCAAAACCAGATCAACCTGTTTCAACTGCACATAGAAAAGATCATCGTCGCGCTGATCATGACCTTTATCATCATCAACGCCGAGATTGATCTGTCGGTTGCCTCGGTCATGGGGTTGGCAGGCTGTGTGATGGCATACCTATTTGAAAGAGGGTTGCCCTTTGGAGTGTGCCTTTTGGCCGGGCTTTTGACCGGCGTGCTGGCGGGAGCAGTCAATGGTTTCATGGTCTCGTACGTAGGGTTGACGTCTTTGATCGTCACCCTCGCCGGGTCGATTGGCTATCGTGGGCTGGCGCACGTGCTTTTGGAGAATCGCTCGATAGGCAACTTTCCCGAGTGGTTTGACCGTTTGGGACAGCAACCGCTCATCGGTCCTTTCCCACTGGCTTTGATCGTCTTTTTTGTCTTGCTGATCATCGCCTTGATCATCCTGCAGAGATCTGCTGCCGGTCGCTACGTTTTCGTCATTGGGAATAGCAGCGATGTGGCGCGCTATTCAGGTGTCAACGTGCGTCGGGTCAAGATGATTCTGTTCATTGTGTCGGGCTCTGTTGCCGCCTTTGCGGGATTGTTGTTGGCCGCACGCTTGGGCTCGATGCGGGGCGATACCGCTCTAGGCGCCGAACTTGAGGTCATCACGATGGTCGTGCTGGGCGGGGTGAGTATCTTTGGCGGCACGGGTTCGATGTTTGGCGTTTTGCTGTCGATCCTGATCATTCTGAATCTGCGCAACGGGATGGGTTTGCTCAACATAACCGGTGAAATCCAGACCGGCGTGATCGGCATCCTGCTCATCCTGTCCGTGCTTGGACCCAACATCGGGCGATGGGTCACAGAGGCCTGGAACCGTCACCGTCGCGTTCAACACATGCATGATCGAGAGAAAGGAGGATAGTCTATAGACGATACCTTTTGTCAGAACCTATAGTCCTGCAGTTCAATCCTAGGTAATTTTGAGAAAAGGAGAAAGAGGATGTTTAAAAAGATAATGACGATGCTGGTAGTTTTGGCTGTGCTGCTGCTCGCGGCTTGTTGTCCGCCGGCAGCTACGGAAGAGCCGACAGGGGAGCCTGCCCAGCCAACAAAACCTGCGACAGAAGAACCCGCTGCTCTCTCCGGCGAAGTGGTTGAAGCCACTCCAGGGCAGGCGTTGGACATGGTGTTCCTGCCCAAGAACCTTGGCAATGCGGTGTTCGATGAGGCGCACGAAGGCGCATTGGAAGCCGCTCTAGAGCTGGAGAACCCGCAGGAATTGCAGTACCTGGCTCCCGCGTCTAGAGCTGCTGGGACCGAACAGATTCCCATCATCACCAACGCGACCACACAGGGTGTCGACGCCATCATGATTTCCAACAACGCCGGCGACCAGATCGCCCCTGCTGCTCAGGCAGCCCGTGATGCCGGTATCGCCGTCGTCACCTGGGACTCGCCGATTCCCTCTGCGGAAGGCGAGCAGGTGTTCATCGCCCAGGTGGACTTTGACGAGACCGGCGAGGTGATGGCCGACATGGCGCTGAACATCCTGGGTGAGGACGGGGGCAAGTTCGCGGTGCTGTCGGCTTCGCCTGACGCGGCCAACCAGAATGCCTGGATCGCCGCCATGGAGGAGGTGCTCGAGGAAGACAAGTACGCCAATCTGGAACTGCTGGACATCGTGTATGGGAATGACCAGTCGGAAGAGAGCTACCAGCAGGCGCTGGCATTGGTGGACAAGTATCCCGACATGGAGCTGATCATGGCGCCGACCACGGTGGGGATCGCGGCGGCGTCCAAGGCCATGCAGAACGAGGGGCTGTGTGAGGAGGTGAAAGTGAGCGGTCTGGGCCTGCCGAGCGAGATGGCCTCCTTCGTCAAGAACGGCTGCGCTCCCGAGTTTGCCCTGTGGAGTTTCGAGGACCTCGGCTACTTGACGTACTATGTCTCCTATCTGCTGGCAACGGGCGACCTGCAAGGCGTGGAAAGCGAGCAGTTTGCAGCCGGACGGATGGGCACATACACCATCGAGAAGGATCCCACGCGCGACGAAGGCTTGCGCGTCTTGATGGGGCCGTTCACCAAGTACAACGCGGGTAACATCGACGCAGCGGTCAATCCTTAGGGCTTGGTAAATTTCTTGCTTCTCCCCCGAAAGGGGGAGAAGCAAGAAAGGAATCTCCCAGAGGCGTGCCATGAGAGGCACCAGACACAAAGAGGAGGAGAGGATATGAAATCCCAGTTCAAGCTGGGTTTTTCTCTACTCGGAGTCTTGCTAGTATTCCTGGGGGCAGCGGGATGCAGCGCACGCGCTACAATTCCAGATAGCCTACATTTCGTGTTCGTGCCCAAGAATCTCGGCAATCCCTATTTTGATACGGCCAACCTCGGCGCTCAAGAGGCAGCGGCCGAATTGGGAGTGACCGTGACCTACCTGGGTTCCGCCACCGCCGATGCAACCGAGCAGATCCAACTGGTGAATTCCTTGATCGCCCAGAAAGTAGACGGCCTGGCCATTTCTGCCAATGATTCCGATGCATTGATGCCCACCGGTAGGACAGCCATTGAGGCCGGAATTCCCGTTGTCTCTTGGGATTCTCAGATCACTCCAGGCGGCAGGACGATACACGTGAACCAGGCGGTCGCCGAGGAGATCGGGCGCATTCAGGTCCAGATTATTACCGAACTCATCGGCGGCGAAGGACAGATTGCCATCCTCAGCGCGACTTCCACCGCGCCCAATCAGAACGAGTGGATTGAGTGGATGAAGGACGAGCTCGCCAAGCCCGAATACGCCGATATTGAACTGGTGGCTATCGTTTATGGTGATGATGAGGACGAGAAAAGCTACAACGAGGCACAGGGGCTGATGAAATCATATCCCGAATTGAAGGGCATCATCTCACCAACCACTGTCGGTATCGCGGCATCCGCCAGTGCCGTGCAAGACGCGGGTAAAGTTGGCCAGGTGATGGTCACCGGATTGGGCACACCTAACCAGATGCGAGAGTACGTAAGGAGCGGCGCCGCGCCCAAGTTTGCCCTCTGGAGCCCTACCGACCTGGGCTACCTGACCATCCATACCCTCCACGCGATTGCCACCGGTCAAATTGATGGCAAACCGGGCGATACCTTTTCCGCAGGGAGACTGGGCGAGTACACGATCGATGCGCATGGCGTGGTCCTGCTCGGCCCACCGATGGTGTTTGACGCACACAATATCGATGACTTTGACTTTTGATCTTTTGGCGATAGACAGTGTTCCACGGTGATGTTATAATCAGGGTATGGACAAGGTACAATTGCTACTGGCTGACGACCACGCCGTCGTGCGTGCTGGGATTCGCAATGCGTTGCAGGGATTGCCAAATCTAGAAATCGCTGCGGAGGCGGGTAGTGGTCCGGAGCTTTTTGCCGCTCTGGAAGAGACGCGCCCTGATTGCCTGCTGATCGACGTGACCATGCCTGATTTCGAGCCAATCGCTGCCATCCGCCGGATTCGTTCGAGTTATCCTGCGATGAAGATTCTCGTCATCAGTGCCTACGATGACGACGTCTATGTACAGGGATTGCTGGGAGCCGGAGTTGATGGTTATCACCTGAAGGATCAATCTCTCAGCGATCTACAATTGGCAGTGCAGCGTGTGCTAGCTGGCGAGAAGTGGGTATCGAGCCGGTTGCTTGACAAGTTATTCAGGCACACTGAGTCGCTCTACGTCGGTCCGGGTCTGACCTCTCGCCAGCAGGAAATCCTCGAGTTGCTGCAACAGGGTCTCGATAATCAGACCATTGCTCGGCGACTGGGCCTGAGCGTCAAGACGATCGAGAAACATCTCACGGCCCTTTACCGGAAACTCGACGTCCAAAGCCGCTTGGAGGATGTCCAGTACGTCGTGCAACCCCCCGAGCTCTTTGTCATATCCGGGAAAACCGTCGCTCAGACCTCGCCGTCTACGGACAGCCTCACTCGCAAGCAGATCTCTGTCCTGCTGGTGGACGATAATGCGCCCTATCGTCATCGCATGCGTCGCATGATCGGCAAGATATACCCACAGGCGACGCTCTACGAGGCCAAGGATACTGAGGAGGCTCTTAGCTTGGTGCAGCACGTCGTGCCTCAATTGGCCTTCGTAGACGTGGTGTTGGGCGATCAGAGCGGCATTCAGTGTACCCGGCGTATGAAGACCTCGTTGCCCCAGATCACAATCATCTTGATCGGCGCCTATCCCGACCGGGAGTTTCACCAGCAAGGGCTCGAGGCGGGCGCGGTGGCTTTTCTCGACAAGAAGGATCTAGATGCTGCTACGTTGTGCCAGATCATTGAAGATGTCGCCGCGAACGGTTGAACTCGTGGGCTACTCGTTCCATCCACAGAGTTTGGTAGAATTTAGCTTGAAACGCGGTGACTGCTCACCCTCCCGCAGGTTTTGGTGCAACTTTTAGGCCGAAAGTACACCGCAATACCTGAGTTGGCCTGTTTTGCGGTCACTTTTCGAACCTGCGGGAGGGTAGGCTGAGACGTGGAGCAGCAGATTGGACCACAGTGCTACCTCGCCCACCTTGCCGTTTAATAGCACATACACCCACCCGGCAATGGTGATCTCTGTCATGAATGTCGTGAGGATGCTCCCTACCATGGTCGCCAGCGCAGCGGGCAACGACCCAAACAAAAGGAGGGTAACAAAGCTGGCAGCCGAGGACATGGAGAAAGCCACTTGCGGCACAAGGCCGATACTGGTGGTCAACTCGGCAATGATGACCAAGAGGATGAAGGGCAGAGGATGTCTGGCAAAGATGCCGGGAGACTTGTCAGGGACCAAAAGAGAAGGGCGATTCCTATTGTGGCGAAGATCGTCAACATGGATTATTCAGCCCTGGAAGGCGCGCCCCAGATTTTCCGCAAACGATGGGCCGCCAGTTTGGGCCGCCGATCGCGTGTGAACACTCCTTTCAGGTTCAAACTGCCCACTCGCCGTACGCCCTGCGCAGTCTTGAAATCGCACATGTTCCAGACATGTTCGCCGACTATGTAGGGTTTGCTGCGCAAAACTTCACTGTATCGCTCTATCATATCCGCCTGATACTCCTCGCTGAACATGTCGGGTGGCTGGGCATGATGACCGGGCACGGTATCGGCCCCATACTCGGTCAGAATGAGGGGCTTTTTGAACTTGGCGTACATCGCCTCAAGCTCGGCTTCCAATTGTGCACAGCCCGTGTCAAGTTGGCCTGATTCAGTGTACCACCCGTAGTAGCGGTTAAGACACATCAGGTCGCAAAACTCGAAAGATTCTTCGGCAGTGCCCATATAGCTGACCAGGGTTGTGGGACGTGTGGGGTCAAGCGATTTGCACAGATCATATAGATTATGGAGGAACGGCTTGGCTGCCGGCACCGATGAATGTGGCTCGTTGGCCAGGCTCCACACGATCACACTGGGGTGATTCTTGTCGCGGGCAACCAACTCGCTGATGTATTGACGACACAACTGCAACCGACGGTCCAGGCCTTCCTGTGCAAAGAACAGCCCCACCGCCGGCGTCTCGTCAATTACCAGAAATCCCAAACGGTCGGCCAAATCCATCATTTGCTCTGAGTAGGGATAATGCGTGGTGCGGAACGAGTTGGCTCCTACCCACTTCATCAAAGCGTAATCCTTTATGATCACCGCAGGTAGATAGCCGCGGCCCGTCACTGGGAAATCCTCGTGACGGCCAAAGCCTTGCAGGTAAACGGGCTGGCCGTTGAGCAGTAAGGCGTTGCCCTCCACTTTGATCTCGCGGATGCCGATGGGCAGCGTGTAGCGATCGTAGGTTGTGCCCCGTCGAATTAGCTCTACCGTCAAATCGTACAGGTGCGGCGAGTTGGGCGACCACAGGGTTACGTCGGGTACATCCAGCACGATTTCGGCCGCGTCACCAGAAGCCCGGGTTTCGGCCTGTATCCCGGTACCGCCCAGCGAGAAACGCGCCGTGGTCACGTCTGCCCCGCTCAGGTCGGCTTTGACGTGCATGCGCCCGGGCAATTCGGTCACGACGGTCAGTTCGATGATCGCCTCCGATGGTGTGGCGGTCAGCAAGACGGGCCGGTGGAGGCCGCAGTAGGGAAAAAAGTCAAACGAGGTGGGCGGGAAATTCTGGTGCTGGTCCAAGAACATGTGCTTCCGGTCAGGTGGGACGTTGCCCGGCGGCACGCGGTCGGGTGCCAGCTCACCCTCGACCCGCACCACCAGCACGTTATGCTCCGGCTGGACGTGCGGCGCGAGATCGAACGAAAAGGGCAAGTGTCCCCCCTCGTGCTCGCCCAGGCGTGCGCCGTTGAGCCACACCTCGGCCAGGTAGTTGACCGAGCCGAAACGCAGGCCGATGCGCTGCCGGGCCGCGTCCCAGCCCCACGGCAGATCGAAGTGGGTTTGATACCAAGTTTCCCCTAAATAATCGCGCCACTCGGCGAACTGATCGTTCCAACTGGCCGGCACGGCCACGGGACGACCACCGCTAAAGCCCTCGGCCCAACCGGCCTGTCGGCCCTGGTCCCCGGGGTCGAATCTCAGCTCCCAAAATCCTGCAAGATCGACAAACTGCCGAAACGGATTTGATCGTGGATACAGCATGGTCGTCTCCGAATTCTTCGGGTCGGCGGGGCCGACCCGCCTAGCCCTTGATCCCCGTGGACGCGACGCCTTCGACAAAGAACCGCTGGAAAGTGAGAAAGAGAATCGTCACGGGTATCAGCGATACCAGCGATGCTGCCATGATCAGGGCGTAATTGGCGGAATACTGCATGATGAACATGCGCAGGCCCAGCTGGATGGTTTTGAGGGCCTGGGAGTTCAAATAGATCAGCGGCCCCATAAAGTCGTTCCACACAAAGACGGCGGTAAAGATGGTCAGCGTCGCCAGTGCGGGCTGTGAGAGCGGAAGCATGATGCGAAAGTAAATGCCGTATTCACTCAGTCCATCAATGCGCGCCGCATCGATGATGTCGTTGGGGATGCTGATAAAGAACTGGCGCATCAAAAAGACGCCAAACGCCGAAAAGGCCTGCAACAGGATCAATGACGTATGCGTATCGACCAGGTCCAGTCTGCGCATCATGATGAATTGCGGCACCATATAGGACTGCCAGGGGATCGCAATGCTGGCAATGTAGGCGAGAAAGATCGTGTCTCTGCCCTTGAACTGGAGCTTGGCAAAGGCGTAGCCGGCAAAGCTGCTCGTAAAGAGCTGGAGCAGCGTGATAATGACCGTCAGCTTGGCGGTGTTGGCGAAAAAGGTCAGGAAAGGAATTCGTGTCCAAATCTTGACATAGTTGCTCCACTGCGGCTCCGCGGGAATCCACTGAATCGGGAAGCGAAAGACGTCCTTGTCTAGCTTGAGCGAGGCAGAGAGCATCCACAGGAAGGGCAGCAACATGGTGACCGCCAACGCACTTAAGAGAACATAGATGATGGTCTTGCCAAGCCCAACCCTGAATCGATAGAACACGAGTCCGTTCTCCCTACGATCGGTCTGTTTTGATGAGCTGCGCACTTCAGTATCTCCCCGCGCTTACATGTAGCTGACCCAGCGCTTTTCCATGCGGAACTGGACAATGGTGATGATCAAGACGATCAAAAACAGCACCATCGCTATTGCGCTGGAGTAGCCAAATCTGAACTCTTTGAATGCCGTGTTGTAGGTGTGAATCACCAACACGTTGGTTGCGCGCCCCGGACCGCCGCCGGTCATGACCATGAGCAGGTCAAAGACCTTGAAGGACGCGATGATGAGCATGATGCTGACAAAGAAGGTCGCGGGGGTCAGCATGGGCAAGGTGACGTAGCGAAATCTCTGCCAGGCGTTCGCGCCATCAATCTCGGCTGCCTCGTAGAGATATGAGGGGATGCCCTGCAGAGCGGCAAGGTAAATCACCATGTAATACCCCATCCCCTTCCAGATACTGGCCATGATGACGGTGGGCATCGCCCAGTCCACGGATGCGGTCCAGCGGGGTGGATTCTCCACGCCCAATGCCACCAGCAGCTGATTGACGGGTCCCATCGCCGGATTGAAGAGCATGTTCCAGACAACGGCAACCGCGACCAGAGACGCCACATAGGGAAAGAAGAAGGTGGTGCGGAAGAGATTCCTCCCGCGCAGGGGCTGGTTGAGAAGCAAGGCCAGCCCGAGCGACGAGACCATCGTCAGGGGCACCGTCCCGACGACATAGTAGAAGGTGTTGCTCAGGGCGATGCGGAAGGTCGTATCGTGGGACATGCGCGTAAAGTTGTCCACCCCGGCCCAGGTGACCACGTTTGCCCCATCCCAGTTCATGAACGCGAGCGCGAGGGAAAAGACCATCGGAACCAGCGTGAACAGCGCGAAGCCGAGCAAATTGGGGAGGATGAAGGAGTAGGCGATCAGGTTTTGTTTGAGCGTTTTTCGCCGCGCGTTGCTCATATTTCTCCTCGGGGTTTGAGTTGCATGCCGTTCACAAGTCTACAGACAACCGTTCGATCTGTCAAGACGACTCTAATAAAAGTACGTGCTTCGGCACAGACGGCGCCTCACTTGATGTTGCCGAAATCCCGAACTAGTTCGGGCGCGCCCTATGGAGCAGCCTAGACGCCTCATCCTTTCAGCAGCTCCGTCGTCGTGCCTGGCGGGGAAGTCCCGCTTGCACGTCGGGACTTCCCCGCAGTTATTGCGCTTCAGCGGGCTTTAGCCCGCACTACGAACAGATTATTCTTCTACAGGTTCTAACGCCAGTCTTGTACTATTCCGCCAGTGCTTCGGAGATGCGGCTCGTCATTTCCGCAATCCCCTCGTCTACAGAGACGGATCCCGTCATGATCAGGTCGTGTTCCTCGTTCAGGATCTGTTCGACCGCGCCCACCTTGGGGTGCATGGGCAGCTCGAGGCGCACGGTCGTGGTCTGCAATGCCTCGGTGGCTCCGGGTGGAACTCCCTCGAGGGAGGAAAAGACTTCGAGTATCTCCGCATTGCGCATGGCAGGGAGATTGCCGGTAGCTGCCAGGGCTTTGGCTCCTTCGGGACCGCCGTAGAATTTGATAAAGTCCCAGGCGGCGTCCTTGTTCTTCGAGTTCGCGTTGATGGCCAGGGAGGTCAGCGTGCCGGCGGTCGTTCCGGGCTCGACCCCTTCGGGGTGAGGGTACTTGACCACGTCCCAATTGAAGTCGATCTCACCCTCGTTCTTGGCCGCGATCAGCGAGCCGATGAACCAGGAGCCCATGGGGAGCATGGCGATCTGTTCGTTCTTAAAGACGCCCGAGTAGTGGATGCTGCCGGCCTTCAACGAACCATAGTCCATGATGATGCCGTCGTTCTGCATCCCCACGACCATGTCGTACATCGGCTTCATAAAGCTATAGTCTGTGGCGATGACCGTGTTCTTGCCATCCTGCACCGTTCCCAGTTGGACGGTCGAGCGCCAGGTGTGAAAGTGGGCGCCATAGACCTTGTCGGCGCCGCTGCCGCTGGTCACCTGGCGCGCTACTTGGTCGAACTCCTCCCACGTCATGTCGTTCGTGGGGTAGTCGACGCCGGCCGCGTCAAAGAGGTCCTTGTTGTAGTAAAGGATCCAGATGTCGCTGCGGAACGGCAGCGCATAGATCGAGCCCTCGAACGTCAGCTCTTCGGCCGCGCCGCTATAGACGCTCAGGTCGATCTTGTCCGCCTCGATGTAGCCTTCCAGCGGTATAATCTGATTCCGAGTCAGCATCGCGGAATAGCCGGGGATATCCTTGACCGTGATGATATCCGTCTCGTCGCCGCCCGAGAGCATGATGTTGACCTTGTCCTGGTACTCGGCCGAGGAGATATCGAGCAGTTCTACGTGGACGTCGGGATTCTGGGCCTCGTAGGCGTCGACCACGGCCTGCCAGTACGGCGTGGTGCTGATATCCCAAGCCGTCATCGTGAGCGTGGTGGGCTCTGCTACTTCCTCGGTGGGCGCGTCGGTGGGTTCGGCCTCGGTTGGCTCGGCCGCGGCCTCGGTTGGCTCGGCCGCGGGGGCTTCGCCCGGTTCGGACGGCTCCGGGGTTGAGGGGCAGCACGCTGCCAAGGCCAGCGACAACAAGACGAGAATAGTTAGAAGCGTACGTGAGCGTTTCATCAGATTCCTCCTATATCTAGACTAAGTGGATGATAGGCGCTTTTCAAGCTAGCTTTCAACATGAGGGGGATAGCCTCCGGCACGAGATCAAGAATCCTGATACCTCCTGTCAAAACAACATGGATAATCTGTTAGTTGGACAGAGTGATTATCGTAGCACATAGAGATTGCATGGTAAGCAATGTAAGAATTATACACTCTTTCTCTTAATTTGTCAATTCTTACTTGCTTTATTACGAAAATTACAGTATAATTTACTGTAACGATTTTTTGATATTGCGCAAGAACTGGAGTATAATTTCCTTCTACGATCCTTTAGGAGAAAACCAGATGACAAAAGGAAAACGTCCCACTCAGGCCGATGTGGCTCGGCACGCTCAGGTTTCCACGGCCAGTGTCTCGCGCGTTCTCCGCAATACGGGCCCCGTGAGCCAAGGGCTTCGGGAACGGGTTGAGGCTTCTATTGCCGAATTGGGTTACATGCCTCGACAATCGGCCACCGATTTTTCCATCCAAGGCACTATTGCCCTCTTGATCGGTGACTTGCTCAACCCCTTTTTTTTGGAAATGGCACAGGGCGTTCAAGATGAGGTCAACAACCAACAGATGATCACGACGATCTACAACTTGACCGATCAGCCACATCAGCAATCTCAGCTTTTGCGGCAATTGCGCAAGACGGGTGTCGCCGGTGTCATCCTGGCCGGGTTGGCGCCGTTTCCCGAACTGTTGGACTGGCAAGAGCGCCACAACATCCCGGTGGTGCTTTTCAACCGGCGCGTATCGCAACCGGGCGTGCATTGTATTGTGGTGGACTTTGAAAACGCCATGGTGCGCGCTACCCGACATTTGCTGGCTTTGGGTCATACGCGTATCGGTCATCTGGCCTCGCCCAGCACGGGTGAAATCGCCGAGGCTCGCCAGCAGGGGATCCGGGCCGCCCTGGCGGAAGTAGGCCTGACGCTGCGGCCCAAGTGGTGCCCGATCGTGCCGCCCGGCAGGGAAGTGGGCGGTGGATTCCAGGCCATGCGGGTGTTGTTAGATTTGCCGGAGGATGAGCGTCCGACGGCGGTTATCGCGTTCAACGATATCATCGCCGTCGGCGCTTTGCACGCGGTACGCGGCCATGGCTTGTGCGTGCCGCAGGATATCTCGATTATCGGCGTGGACGATATCGCGCTGGCCGGTCACACCCATCCCCCTCTTACCACCATCAGCCAGCCCAAATACCACATGGGCAAACTGGCGGTCCAGACGTTGCGCCGGATGAGCAAAGGGCGGATCAGCATGAGCAACAATTGCACCCTCCTGGAAACCCCGCTGATCGTCCGTGAGTCTACCGCTCCTTGTTCGACCTAGCGTCTGCCAAGATATGAAGCCAACACAGCTAACGACGATACGGGCCTTGCTAGAGCATGCCCTGAATCGAGTAAAGGGTAACTGCTCCGCCTATGGCCTTGAATTCCCAACACGAGGATACCCGGCGTACGAGACTGCCCCCAACGACCATTGGGTGGCCGGGTTTTGGCCTGGCATGTTGTGGTTGGCTTATCACGCCACGCAAGACTCCGAACTGCGGATGCAGGCGGAGGCGTTGCTCCCCAGTTTTGCCGAACGGTTGAAAAAGCGTGTCGATCTAAGCCACGACCTGGGGTTTCTATATACGTTGAGCGCTCGCGCGGCATGGCTGCTCACCGGAAACCGGCAGGCGCGCGATCTGGGACTGAGGGCCGCTCGGGAGTTGGGTCAGCGTTTCAATCCACGCGGCAACTATATCCAGGCTTGGGGGGAAATTGGCCAGGAACCAGAGGCGGGGCGGATGATTATCGACTGTATGATGAATTTGCCCCTCCTTTACTGGGCCAGTGACGAAACCGGCGATAGCGGCTATCGTGAGATGGCCCGCCGCCACGCCGCGTCGACGCGGCGTTACCTGGTGCGACAGGATGGCGGTACGTATCACACCTTCTTTATCGATCCTCAGAATGGGCAACCCATTGGGGGCAAGACCTGTCAGGGGTGCGCTGACGAGTCCTTATGGTCGCGGGGCCAGGCCTGGGCCATTTATGGGTTTGCCCTTACCGCGCAATGGCTGGAGGATGCCAATTTTCTGGCAGCAGCTCAAAAGACAGCCGACCGTTTTCTGATCGAGTCGCCCGTTGATAGCACACCACTTTGGGATCTGCGGCTGCCTGCCGATGCGCCTCAAAATCTCGATAGTTCCGCCGGGGCCATTGCCGCCTGCGGTCTGCTGCGCCTGGCGCAAATCACGGGAAGCGACGACTACCGCCAAAAAGCCGAGACGTTGGTCAAAACGCTGAGCACCGAATGTCTGGAAACCGAACCTGGCCGGCAGGGACTGCTCAAGTATGGGGCGCAACACGTGCCCGAAGGGATCGCCGACGATTATCTGATTTATGGCGATTATTTTTTTCTCGAAGCCCTGTTGACGTTAACCGGGCAAGCGCCCGATTTTTGGGGTCCGGCCAAACAGTAATCAGATCCTTTCATCCATCTCTGTCGCAGTCAGTTTACGGCAGCGACAGGCGATACCACTGGCCTCCCAAGGCCGGCGACACACGAAAGTGGCCTCTCAGGTTTCCGTACACCCTGTCGGCAAGCACAGGGCGGCCCTCCTGCAAGGCCTCTTCGAGCGCCTGGATCAGGCTGGCGGCGACCATCCCCCTGCCGCCGTATGGCGAGGCTTCCATGATCGTGATGTCGGGACGCATGCGCTCGACGTGCGCCAGGTAGTACATTGTGTACAGCGCGCGCCAGTCGGAGATCACGACTGCGTTCTCGGGCAGGTTCTCGATTCTGCTGACCGCCTGGCGCCTCGGTTCTTTTAAATCATGGATCGGATAGGCGTAATCCTCCTGTACGAACGTCGCAGCACCATCCCGTAGCGCCTGCCAGCGTATAGTCGCGGAAGGTCGCACGGTCACCAAAACGAGCAGGGCTGCTGCCAGCAGGTACAGCGGCAGAAAGTAACGCCGCTTGCGTGTCGCCACCAGGTGCCGGTGCGCCCACTCTAGCAGGGAGCCGGTGCCGCAGCCTATCGCCACCGCCACCAGGAGATAGGTCGGCAGGTAAAAGACGTACTTGTCCGGCGGCTGGTAGTTCAGAATAAAGAACATGATGGTGGTAAAGGCCACTAGCCAAAACAGGCCCAGCTTGGGTTTCGTGCGCAGCGTCACGGCCACGCCCAGCACGGTGCATAGGAGCATCGGGATGGAGAACTCGTGGCTGAGGAGCCGATCGATATAAGTGAAAATCTCCTCTACTATGTCAATGTCCTGCGGGAACATGGCGTCCTGCCACTGGCGTCCCGTCATCGTCAACCCCAGCCGCTCGAACGGACTGTCCAGGTCGGTGACCTCGAGCCCCCAGTTCGACCTCGAAGGATACATGGTGACCTGGATAAAGCTTGATGGTGGATTATTGAGGTCGATCGCGAGAGACGCCAACAGGAAAACACCTATTCCCAAGGCCACGCCCGCCAGGGCGGCGAGCACGGCCTGCCTCCTCTGCGGCCAGTGCAGACGTTGCAGCCACAGCGTCCCGACGACGAACAGGATTGCCGCCGGGGCCAGCAGCGCCACGGATGCATGGACGCCCAAACCCAGGCCGCCCAGCAGGGCCGCGAACAGTAGCGCGCGGTTGCGTTCGGCGGGAGCATTGTGCCAACGCCATAGGAGCAGCAGGATCGCGCTCAGGAACGCCAGCGCCGGCGTGTATACCTCGGCGATGACGGCCTGCGCCCAGAACGTGTACGAAAGCCCCAGCGCGAGGCTCCCCAGCGCGGCCCCGATGCGGCTGCGGGTCACATAGCGCGTCAGCAGGAAAACGGTGCTCAAGGTTGTGGCTGCGCCGACTGCCGAGAGCAGGTTGACGCGCCAGGCTGGTGAAGCGATAGGCGCGAAGCTGAGCAGCCGCGCCAGGAGCAGATAGATCGGATAGCCGGTGGAGTGCGTCGTCCCCAGGGTGTAGGCCAACGTCTGGAACTCGGCGCTGTCGCCGTAGAGCAC
This sequence comes from uncultured Anaerolineales bacterium, assembly GCA_964551295.1. Taxonomy (GTDB): domain Bacteria; phylum Chloroflexota; class Anaerolineae; order B4-G1; family B4-G1; genus JAFGED01. Next base: position 18,598 of record CAZKDJ010000045.1, read on the forward strand.
ATCCGGCGCCAGGGTGCGCACGTACATCGCCAGCCCGCATGTCCCTATGGCCAGTGCGATCCAGTAGTCGGTCTTGTTGGGTTGAGGCGTGTTCGGTTTAGCAGTCAATCCAAAAAGTTATTCTAATCCAGATGGTAAACGCCAAGGCCGAGGAATGCTTTGGCTTCCGGCGCGAGGAACTGCTCAGCCAATCGGTGCATATTCTGGCTAGACTGAAGATATTGTATTGTCAGCAATTCCCGTTTTGTAGCCGCGATTTCCAAATCGCGCGCATCTTGCCACGAAAAACACCCTGCGCGATTGCGAAATCGCGGCTACAGCCCGGCGTTTTTTCCCATAACGGGAATTTCTGTTGTATTGTGAGCTTTCAATCTGACCGGATTTGCAAGTTCTCCAGCGCTTCCTGCGCTGCCGCTTGCTCGGCGGCCTGCTTGCTGTGTCCGCTGCCGCGGCCTTTGATCTCTTCGTGCAGTAGCACCTCGGCCTCGAAAACCTTGGCGTGGTCGGGCCCTCTTTCGGCGACGATGCGGTAGTGGGGCGTGGCGCCCAACTCGGCCTGGCTCCATTCCTGGAGGCGGCTCTTGGCATCCTGGTCGGAATTGGCGGCCAGCGTCTCTTCCGTCGCCGGGCCGACGAGCGGCTCGACGAAGGCTTCGACGGTTTCGAGCCCACCGTCGAGGTACAATGCCCCCACGACGGCCTCGAAGGCGTCGCACAAGTTGGCTTCCCGCTCCTGCCCGCCGGCCTCCTCCTCGCCTCGCCCCAGGCGCAGCGCCTCGCCGATCCCCACCTGCCTGGCGAACTGGGCCAGTGTCTCGGTGCGCACCAGCGCTGCCCGCAGGCGCGTCATGCGTCCCTCGTCAAAGTCGGGGTACGTGCGGAACACCCACGCCCCGATGACGAAATCGAGCGTCGCGTCGCCCAAAAACTCGAGCCGCTGGTTGTCGCAGATCTTTTCCTCGGGATGTTCGTTGATGTAAGAAGGGTGGGTGATAGCACGTCGGAGGTGAATCTGCTTTCTGAAGCGATGCCCCAATGCCTGTTGAAGGGCTTCTAGACTGTCCGTTCTCTCGTTTTGTTCGTTTTCTTCCATACTTACACACTCGTTTGCTCCTGATTTTCCCGCAGCCAGGCGTACATCAGCACGCCCCCGGCCACGGCCACGTTAAGCGACTCGGCTTTTCCAACGATGGGCAGCCGGACCCAATGCTTAACTTGCGCGCGTACGTCTTTGGAGAGCCCGCGGGCCTCGTTGCCCAGGATCAAGGCCACGCCGCCTTTCCACAATCCCTGTCCCCAGGTTTCTCCCTGGTGGGCGTCCGCTCCCACCGGTCGCAGGCTTTGATTGTGCAGCCAGTCAAAGAACGCGGGCACGTCCTCGGTGCGCACGAGCGGCACGTTGAACAGCGAGCCCATGCTGCCACGCACCGTCTTGGGGTCAAAGGGGTCGACGCAGGGCTCGATCAATACCACGGCAGCCGCTCCAACGGCGTCGGCGGTGCGGATGAGCGTGCCCACGTTGCCGGGGTCCTGCAGCCGGTCGAGCACGATGACCAGTTCGTCGCCCGCCGGGTGAATCGTCTTGAGCGACGTCTCGAACAGGGCAAAGGTGGCCGCGATGCCTTGGGGCGTGTCCCGCTCCGATAGCGCCTGTATCACGTGTTCTGATACGGGCACCAGCCCGGCTTTGGTTTGGCGAAAGCGCTCCAGAAGCGCCGGTGCCTCGGTGCCTGTGAATAGCTCTTGGCAGTAAAAGACCTCGAGAGGGCGGGCCTCCGCTTCCTGCGCTGCATCCAGTGCCATGTGCAGGATTTGAAGCCCCTCGATCAGGAAGCGGCCCTGGCGCTCTCGGTGCTTGCGCTGATCGAGCTTGCGGGCATCGACGATGCGGCGGTTGCGCGTGCTGGTGATGATGGTCGTCTCTTGGCTCATAGCACTGGCTTAGGATGCAAGATACAGGAGGCAGGAGTCTTGCATCCTGCATCTTGTCTCTTATCTTTGTCTTTCCTCGCGCAACTCTCGGCTCAGCCGCAGCCGGAAGCGGGCCAGGTCGCGGAACGCCTTGACGATGACGCGGATATTCGCGCCGGTGGGATGGCCCGCCACGCGTGGCAGGTGCGTCACCTCCACCTCGGCGATGCGAAAGCCGCGCGCCTTGGCCCCGGCCAGGAACTCGGTGTCGATCATCGCGCCGCTGGAGATGAGGGTCACGTGGTCCAGTATCTCGCGCCGGAACAGCTTGAAACCGCAGTCGATGTCGCGGCACAGGTAGCCAAACAGCAGCCGCACGAGTGTGTTCCAGCCCAGTGCGTTGAACTTGCGGATGAGGGGATCCTGCCGGTCGGCTCGGTAGCCGGAGACGATGTCAGCCTGGTCGATCTTTTGCAGGAAGCGAGTGATTTCGTCAAAATCGAACTGCTTGTCCGCAGGTGTGAATGCGATCAGATCCTTGGTCGCGGCTGCAAATCCGGCCTTGAGTGATCCTCCGTAACCTCGATTGGGGTAATGTTCCACCAGCCGAAAATTGGGGGTGCGCTGCTCCAGTTCGCGGGTGATCTCACCCGTGCGGTCGGTGCTACCGTCGTTGACCAGGATGATCTCATAATCCATTTCCAGTTGCTGTGCTACGGTGGACACTTCCTCTACAGCGCTGGCGACGTTGTCCTCTTCGTTATAGGCAGGAAGGACGATGGACAAACCGGACATATTCTCTCCTTGGGTTCAGAGTGTCTCAATGTTACACCAATCTATCCAAATTCGCATTCGCTTGTGTATATTTGCTGGGGGGGGGACTGTGTTATGGTGGGGTTGTGTGGGCGCTTCGCGCCCACACACCCCCACAATTCCCTGTTTTGCAGAGGGCAGTTGCAAAGTGATTGCCTTGCCTGATTGCCAATAGCCAGTCGCTGCGGTATAATTTGCACGGATTTGACTTATGGCTGTTTCAGCGGCTCAGTCGATTAAGGATAGTTTGACCCGCACGCGCAACGCGGTCTTTGGCCGTGTGGCGGGGTTGTTTGGCGCCAGCGAGGTGATGGCGGATACCTGGGATGAGCTAGAGGAGTTGCTCATCCAGGCCGACGTGGGTGTCGAGACGACCCTTTACCTGGTCGATCGCCTGCGCCAGCGCGCGCGCGACGAGGCGATATTAAAGGCCGACGCGTTCCGCACGGCGCTGAAGGAAGAACTGCGCGCGCTGCTGCCCGATCCGCTGCCGCTCGATCTGGGCGGTCGTCCGCTGGACGTGGTGCTCATCGTCGGCGTCAACGGCTCCGGCAAGACGACGAGCATCGCCAAGCTGGCCTATCACTACGAGCGGGAGGGCCGCCAGGTGCTGCTGGCGGCGGCCGATACCTTCCGCGCCGCGGCGATGGATCAGTTGGAGGTGTGGGCCGGGCGCGTGGGGGTAGTGATCGTCAAGGGGCCGGAGGGGGGCGATCCAGGCGCGGTCGTTTTTGACGCGCTACAGGCGGCTCGGGCGCGCGGGGTGGACATGGTGATCGTCGATACCGCCGGGCGGCTGCACACGCAGTACAACCTGATGGCCGAGCTGCGCAAGGTGCGCAAGGTGGCGGGAAAGGGCGCCGCGGGTGCGCCTCACGAGACGCTGCTGGTGATCGACGCCACCACCGGTCAGAACGCGCTGGCCCAGGCGCGTCACTTCCAAGAGGCGGTCGAGGTGACCGGCGTGGTCCTGGCCAAGCTTGATGGCACTGCCAAGGGCGGCATGGTCTTTGCCATCGCCCGCGAGCTGGGCCTGCCGGTGCGCTTTGTCGGCACAGGGGAGCGCATGGAGGACCTGATGCCGTTCGACGCCGATGTGTTCGTGGATGGGCTGTTCGAATAGTGGGAGATTGGTAGGCTAGTAAATTGGTAGTTGGGCAGCTTGGTTTGGATTGAAGGTGCCCCTCGTCAGTGCCACCATTATCATCGAGTTTGGATATAGTGGGGGGATACACATGATTGGGAAACCGACCGAGTCTTCATTTGATGATTCTCCTGATTTAAAAACCAGAATACTTGGTGAGATGAGGCGTCAAGGTGTTGAAGAGAATATTCGTGAGTTTGTGCAGGAGTCGTATGAGGCGGCTCTCGGCAACCTTAACCTTGGTTCGTTACCACTGCTATCGCGCGCCGAACGTAGACGCTTACGGTTGCTCGTTCAGAATGATATCCTTCGTGGAATGATCGTGAGGGATTAGCCCCAAACTGGAGGCATTTGTGGAAGAACTCGTCAATCGTCTGACGACCCTGAAGGAAAAGCTCGACTACATCCGGGGGCGTCTTTGACCTAGCTGCCAAAGAGAAGGAAATCGCCGAGCTGGAGAAGCGCGCCAGCGCCCCGGACTTTTGGGGCGATCCCGAGACAGCACAGGGCGCGATGCGCAGGCTCTCCAGCTTGCAAGAGGAGGTAGAGCGGTGGAATCTGCTGGCGCAGCGGGTGCACGACGCGCTCGAGCTCGCTACGCTGGGTGACGAGAGTTTGGCGGAGGAGTTGACCGCCGAGGCGGAGACACTGGAGGAAGAGGTCGATCGTCTGGAGTTTCACCTGCTCCTCTCCGGTCCCCACGACCGGGGCGACGCCATCCTGGCCATCCACGCCGGGGCCGGTGGCACCGACGCTCAGGACTGGACCGAGATGCTGCTGCGCATGTACCTGCGCTGGACCGAGGCACGCGGATACAAAGGCGAGTTGGTGGATCGCCTGCCCGGCGAGGAGGCGGGCATCAAGCGCGCCATGATCTCCATCTCGGGTTCCTATGCTTACGGTTACGCGCGCGCCGAGCGGGGCGTGCATCGCCTGGTGCGCCTATCTCCCTTCGACGCCGCTCACCGCCGTCACACCTCCTTTGCCCTGGTCGAGGCGTGGCCCGATCTCGACGACGATATCTCGGTGACCATCAGCCCAGACGACGTACAGATCGATACCTTCCGCGCTTCGTCGGCCGGCGGCCAGCACATGCAAAAGAACGATACCGCGGTGCGCCTGACACACGTGCCCACCGGCATCGTCGTCTCGTGTCAGAACGAGCGCTCACAGACTCAGAACCGCGAGGCGGCGATGCGTGTGCTGCGGGCGCGCTTGATCCAGTTGGAGGAGGAAAAGCTCCAGGCAGAGATTGCCGAACTGAAGGGGGAGCACGTCGATGCCGGTTGGGGCAATCAGATTCGCTCTTACGTGCTGCATCCTTACCAGATGGTGAAGGACCACCGCACCAATCATGAGACAGGAAACGTGCAGGCTGTTCTCGACGGGCGGCTGGATGACTTTATTGAGGCCTATTTGCGTTTCACGATGGGATCGGATTAGGCAGCTAGCAGGCATCAGTCAAAGGGGAGGCAAAAATGAGAAAGTCTGATATGGACGAGAGGAAAAAGCTCGCAGCCGAGCGTGCGGCCAGGGCCGCGAAGCGAAAGGCCCGCGCTGCTGTCAAGATCGCCGCCAGCGCAAGTGAAGAGGCGCGGGCCAAGCTGGAGGATCTCCAGGACTCGTTCGACGATTTGCAGGAATCGCTGTTGATGACCCGTGTGCGCAACAACATGGAGGAGGTCGGAACCAAACTTTCTCTATTACCGAGCAAGATCGAGCAACTCCGCACCCGCGGCTATGCATTCCGCAGCTTTTTGGAGAACAAGATCGAGGTGCTGGCCGAAAAGTGGGAGCAGGCGCGGGCCAAGGTATCGCGGGAGATCGACAAGCGCACGCGGGAGCTGGAACAAGAATCGGATGAGGTTGAAGGCGTACTACGGCAGGCGGCGACCAGCGCCAGGGAGGCCTCCGTCTCCCGCGCCGAAAGCGCCCTTAACACGCTGGAGAGCAAGGTGCGGGCGGCCGAGTCGGCAATCGAGGCCATGTACAACACCTTGGAGCAGAACGTGAACCAGACCAGCGCGCAGGTGGACGAGGTCGAGTGGCTGCTCGATCAGATCGACGAGGCCTGCTTTGAGCTTCATCCGGCCGAGGATCCCGTGATGGCTTGCGAGGCCGAGTACATGGAGACCGAGAAGGAGGGGCTGAAGGGCATCCTGTACCTGACCGACGAGCGGTTGGTCTTTGAGCGCAAGGAGCAGGTCGCTACCAAGAAGGTGCTCTTTATCACCACCGAGAAAGAGACCGTGCACGAGCTCCTGCTTGAGGTTCCCGTCGGCCAGATCGAGGAGGTCAAGGCGCAGGACAAGAAAAAGTTCCTGGGACGCAAAGAGATGTTGGAGCTGCTTTTCGCTCCCGAGGCGGATTTCAGCGGCGCCACCTTCCGCTTGCACGGCGGCGCCAAGAACGAGGATTGGGATGCGCTGATCGGCCGCGTCAAGTCTGGCGAGATCGA
>CAZKDJ010000046.1:0-24473 GCA_964551295.1 uncultured Anaerolineales bacterium
ACGTCAACCGAAGAGGTTATAGCAGCGATAGATCGAATCCTATTGAACACCTAGTTGACCGCTCCTCACGTCATTCCAAGCGCAGCGAGGAATCTCGGCCGTGGCAAGGAGACTCTTCGCTCTACTCAGGGTGACGATGTGTGTACTGCCATACTCCGAGGTCAATGGCTGCAACACCCCTCGCTCACCCTCCGAGAAAATGTGAAGTAGGACACAGGTAATCTATGCCCACACGCACAGACAGATCACCAGAAAGATGCTAATATGGGAAAAGCATAGATACATCGAGGAGGTAACAAGATGGCAAGCCACAAGCACATTTCAATCACTTCTGCCGTTCTGATAGGAATAGTCGGCGTGCTATTCTGCCTGCACGGACTGAGCCCGATGGCCCGGGCCGACCCAGGCATGCGCTACGTTGCGCCAGATGGCAATGATACCGGTGATTGCAGCAGTCACCTTGATCGCTGTCTGACAATACAGTACGCTGTGGATTCGGCTGATCCTGGCGACGAAATCCTCGTCGCCACGGGAGTCTACAACGCCGCGGAGCCCTGGGTTGTAGACATTCGCAAAACCGTCACCATCCGCGGGGGCTACAACAGTGACTTTTCCACCTGGGATCCGGACACCTACCCTACCACGCTCGACGGGGAGGAGCAAAGACAGGTCGTTACTATATTTGGAATCGACGAGATCACCCCCACGCTGGAGGGGCTGCGTCTGACCAGAGGCGCGACCGATTTCGATGGTGGAGGCATCGGTGCTACGTTCGCTCACCCCGTCATCAGCGGCTGCCAGATTTTCAGCAACACGAGCCAGTGGGAAGGCGGGGGGATCGCCCTCTCCAACAGCGCCGGCGCCATGCTGATAAACAATGACATCTTTAGCAACACGACCGACGGAAGCGGCGGGGGGGTACACCTCGATAGCAGCGCCAACGTCGTTCTGACGGGAAACAAAATCCTTGGCAATGAGGCCGGCCAGGATGGCGGTGGGGTTTCTCTCTGGTGGGACAGCAACAACGCCACCCTGACGGGCAACGAGATCCATCACAACACGGCCGCCTGGGATGGTGGAGGGATCACGTTTCGGGAAAGCCACAATGCCACACTGGTGAACAACATGGTGGTGGAAAACCAGATCACAAGCAGCAGTGGCAATGGAACCGGCATCCAATTGGTAAACTCCGATGCACGTTTATTGCACACAACCCTCGCGCGCAACAGCGGTGCCGGCAACAACAGTGGGGTATCCGTCGTCTGCCTTTGGACCGGCGGCATATGCAATCCCAGCGCCATCACCATGACGAACACCATCCTGGTCGGTCACGCCGTCGGTCTCGAAGTGCGAGAGCATAATACGGCAACCCTAGAGGCCACCCTGTGGGGCAGTGGCGATTGGGCCAACGGCATCGACGTGGACGACTGGGGCGGCCAGGGGACCGTTTACACCGGTCCGGCGGCGCTCAACTATTGGGGCTTGCCGGCCTTTGTAGCACCCGACGCCGGAGATTATCACATCAGCGCCGGCGCGGCGATCAACCGAGGTGTGGACGCCGGGGTGACGAGCGACATAGATGGTGACCCTCGACCCGCCCCGAGCGGCACTCGTCCCGACCTGGGCGCCGACGAATTCAGCCAGCGGAGCATCTATCTCCCTCTCGTCGTGCGCGACTAGCAAAAGAGCATTCGGCAAAATCTGGAAGAGATGGCATCTTCCGGCGAAAGGCACGGCCCGGATTGCCTGTGCAATCTGGGCCGTGTTCGGATTGACCATTTCTTCGGCCCCCAATGCCCGCCCCCTAATCTCCTTTGCCCTGAACCCCCAAACCGAGTACAATAACCGACATACGGGCTCGTTCAACCTGGGTCGTTCGCTGTTCTCTCACCAAAGAGTTCCTGTACTTTGAGCGAGGGAGGTTATTCACGATGAGGCTGCTAGACGCATATATCCCCATCGGTCGCCGCCAAGCCTTGCTGGCAGGCCGCGACCTGCCGAGCCGGGCCAGCGGCGCAATCCTGTGCGCCGACATCTCGGGCTTCACGCCGCTGACCGAGGTATTGGTGCGAGAACTCGGCCCCAGGCGAGGCGCCGATGTGCTAAGTGTCGAACTGAACCTCGCCTATGGGGCGCTGGTCGACGGCGTGCGCCTTTACGGGGGCAGTGTGATCGGGTTTAGCGGCGACGCCATCACTTGCTGGTTCGAGGGTGACGACGGTCTCCGAGCGACCGCCTGCGCGTTGGCCCTGCAGCAAATCGTGAACCGGCTGGGCGAGAGCGACAGGCACTCACCCCACGCCCCCCGATTGTCCATCAAGGTGGCGGTTACTGCCGGCTCTGTGCGCCGTTTTCTCGTTGGAGACCCGGCGATCCAGACCATCGACGTGCTGGCCGGCGCGACCGTCGAGCGGGTGAACAGGGCGGAAAAGCAAGCCGCGCGGGGCGAGGTCGTGGTTGCAGGATCGAGATCGGGCACTCGGCTATATGACCTTTTCGACATAATCAGCCAACGCGGCGATATCGCCGTCGTCGCCAGAAGCTCCGGAGAGAAGGATACGACACCGCTCTCAGCCCTCAGGTTGAGCGAGCCCAATCCGCTGCCAGAGTCCCTGGTGCGGCCCTGGATTCTACCGCAGGTGTGGGAGAAGCTGAACGCCGGATCAGGTCAATTCTTGGCCGAGCTACGCCCGACAGTCGCCCTGTTCCTAAGCTTTGGCGGGCTGGCATACGACGAGGACGACGACGCTGACGATAAGCTGGACGAGTACGTGCAGTGGGTACAGAGTGTGCTGGCGCACCACGGAGGGCACCTGATTCAGCTGACCTGCGGAGATAAACACAATTACCTCTATGCAACCTTTGGGGCGCTGCTGGCTCACGACGACGATGCCACCCGCGCCGTGGCCTCCGCCCTCACCCTGCGCTCGCCACCCAAGGAAATAAACTTTGTCACCGATGTGGGCATCGGCATTAGCTGGGGACTGACGTGGACCGGTGCCTACGGAGGGCCGAAACGTCGCACGTATGGCGTGCTGGGTGATGAGGTAAATGTAGCAGCCCGTCTGATGGGGCAGGCCAAACGTGGGCAAATCCTGCTAAGTGAGCGCGCGGCCAACATGGTTTCCAGAGACTATGCACTCGAGCCGGTCGGACCGTTGGCACTCAAGGGCAAGCGGGACACCGTGTCCACCTACGCACTGATTGGCAGGCGGCCTGGGTCCCAGCAGCCTCAGCTCTTCGCATACTCCCTGGTCGGGCGCGACCAGGAGCTGGGGTTCTTGCAACAGATGTTGGAAACGGTCGTGACCGGAAAAGGGCGCGCGCTACGCCTGGAGGGAGCAGCCGGCATTGGAAAGAGCCACCTGGCGACCACGTTCGTGGCACATGCGCTCGAGCGAGGATTCCGAGTCGCGACGGGCGCTTGCCAAAGCATCAGCCAGGACATCCCCCATCACCCCTGGCGCCAGGTCTTGTGCACACTGTTTGGGATTGCCGGCGACGTTCGGGACAAGGAGACGGCAGCGGGTTCAGTTACACAACAGATCGCCCGCGTCGAGGCAATCATCACCGAGGCCAACCCCGGCTGGCTCGTGCGCCTGCCACTGCTGGGCGATCTCCTCAACCTGCCCATTCCCGACAACGAGACCACGGCGAGCTTTGATCCTCCGCTGCGGCGCGAATCGCTCCTCGCGCTAGCCGTGCAGATCATGCGAACCTGGGCCCAATCCCAGCCGCTCCTGGTGATAATCGAGGATGCCCACTGGATGGACGAGGCTTCACGAGAGACGACAACGGCTCTCGGTCGAGCCATAGGCGATGTGCCTCTGCTGCTCGTTCTCGTTCACCGTCCTGCCAATCACACTGACCAACAACTGCTGTCCGAACTGGAACGCCTGCCCCATCACAGCCGCCTGCTGTTGCGCGAACCGCCACCCTGGGCGATGGCAGCGTTGCTGACCGATCGCCTGCAAGGTCGCCCAACTCCTCTGGCGCTGTCGTTAATCGTGACTCTGGCTCAAGGCAATCCCTTCCTGGCCGAGGAACTGGCGAGCGCGCTGCGCGAATCTGGAGACCTCTTTTGGAAACAGGATGGGGTCTGGGCTCTGTCGGAGCGCTTACGCCACATTCTGCGGGAGGCAGGTTGTTTAGCAAGAAGAGGCGAGGACTGGACCATCGCCGAGGGCGCCCGGCTGTCGGATGCGGCGCTGGGTATTCCCGAGTCGATCCACGGCGTCGTGCTCTCGCGCATCGACCGGTTGCCGGAGACGCACAAAATGACACTAAAGGTCGCCAGCGTCATCGGACACAATTTCAGCTTGGACCTACTGGCGAACTCTCACCCCGCCCACGTCGACCGGCGGACGCTGCTCAACCATCTGGCGGCGCTTGAGACGGGAGACTTTGTGCAGCCGGTGAGCATGGAACCGCTGCCCGCCTACGCCTTCAAGCACAACATCACACAGGAGGTCACGTATCGGGCCCTGGTGGAAGACCAACGCCGTGAGTTGCACCGGGCCGTGGGCCAGGCCCTGGAAGCAGCAGACCCCACGGCGGTCGAGCGGCTGGCCCATCACTACACCTGCAGCGGCGTCGTATCCAAGAGCCTGCTCTACCTCGATCGGGCCGCGCGCAAGGCACAGCGCGAGTTCGCCAACGAGACCGCCCGCCGCTACTATGACCAGGCCCTGGCAAAGGAGATTCGCTGGCAATGGCTCCAGGGAAAGGCCAACGTCCTGCACACCCTGGGCCAGCGCGACGAGGAGCGGGACACGCTGCGCGCGCTCAAGAACGCGGACGGCGCGCCGGCCGCCGATACGGCCTATCTGTGGGGACAGTTTCACGAGGCCATCGGTGAATATGAGCAGGCGCAAACCTACGTCGAGCAAGCGCTCCGGGCCTTCCAAGAGGTCGGCGCCCCGGTGAGAGAAGCCAACTGCCTTACCCAGCTAGGCCGGATTGCCGCGCGGCGGGGAGATTACGAGGGAGCACAGGCCTGGTATGGGCGCGCTCTGGAGCTATTCCAAGGCAAGGATGCGTGTGTAGGCGACGAGGCACACACTTTGAACGGCCTGGGGGTCACCTACGGTATGCAGGGGGATTATCAAAAGGCCAGAGAGCAGCTCGAGCGGGCGCTATCCCTGAGCAGGGCCGGCGGTAACCTACTGGAGGAGGCACAGGCGCTCAACAATCTGGGGATCATGGCCTTTTACGAACGCGGCTTTGCCGAGGCAGTCGCTCACCATCAACAAGCTCTGGAGATACGGCGCACCATCGGCGATCGAACGGGCGAAGGTGCCAGCCTTCACAATCTGGCCCAGGCGACCCGAGACGCAGGTAACTATGGCCAGGCTCGCGAGCACCTCGCGCAGGCGCTAGAGATCATGCAGGCAACCGGCGATCGCTGGGTGGAGGGCAGCGTCTGGAACGACCTGGGGGGGCTCCACCTGCTGACGGGCGACCTGACAGCCGCCCGATCCTGCCTGCAGCAGGGCCTATCACTGAGTCGAGAGATCGGAGACCGATCGGGGGAAGCTTACGTCCTCTGCAACCTGGGACAGGTTCTGCGTGATGCAGGAGACCTCGGATCGGCCAAACAGATGTTGACAGACGGCATGACCCTAGCCCAGGATCAGAACGACAGGTACCTGGTCTCGCTGTTCCTCAGCCACCTGGCCAGCGTCAGCCTGCAGACGGGCCTGCTCGATCAGGCCCGGACACAGGCGGCCCAGGCGCTGGAGACGCGGCAAAAGCTCGACTTGAGGTTGTGGACAACCGCCGACCTGGCGACTCTGGCCCGGGCCCATCTGGCCCTGGGCGACGCGGCGACAGCCCTCGACTGTGCCCACCAGGCTCTGAGCATCCTGCACGAATGTGAGGGGCAGGGTCCCGAGTACCCGCAGCACGATTACCTGGCCTGCTACCGAGTGCTCGCCGCGGCCGGCGAGGAGGCCGCAGCCCGCCAGGCCCTTCAGTCGGCGCACGATCTGCTCCTGGCACAGTCTGAGCGGATCGCTGATAGAGACCTGCGCCAATCGTATCTCGAGCGAGTGCCCCAAAACCGGGCGATCGTCGAGGCATACCAGGACGAGATCGGCAACCAGTGCTTCGGATGATCAGTCAGACCTCAGGATCAGCGGCAGAAAGACGCAGTATCCAGACTTCACCCTGACGTCGTCGATGATCCACCCCTTGTCCGACACAGCCCTATCCACCTCCAGGCCAAAGCGCAGGCGCACGGTACCGCTGTATGGGCTCAGGTCGACGGCCACGTCATGCCAATCGACGTCCACCCACCCAGACGATACAGCGTCCCGTGCCGTTCCCCACTGCCAATCGCCAAAAACGCCACCCCCACTGTAGCTCACTAGCGGTTCCCACGTCACGCCACCGTCGGCAGAGATCTCGACGCTCCCCACGTCACGGTGCCCGTCCCCCGCCGCGATCACATAGTCGTGCCGGAAGTGCAGCACGGGACTGGGACACGCATCCAGGCTGAACGACTGCGAGGTAATAAAGGTGGTGTACGTGACAAACCCGCCGCCATAGTCACCCGCGCTCCAATATGGACCAGCCGGGCTGTCCGTCAGCGCCCACTCGCCCCCGGGCAACGTCACGACGTCCCAACTGCCGTCCCGCTGCCATTTGCCGAGCCCACTTTGGAAAAAGTCGTAAAAGCAGGCTTGGGCTGGATCGTACAGGGCAAATATGCCCGGGACCGGCGACGCGGCCGCCCCGGCAGGCTGGTTCAGGTTGACCGCCACCACCTGGTACTGGTGGGCCGGCAGCCCTTGGGTGACCACAGCCGTGATAGAAGATGGACCGACGGAGGTCAGCGGCAGCGTGAACGTAGTCGTGGGGCCGATCAAAGCCACCTCGACCGGGAGCAGGAAATCGCTGCCCAAGATTGTGAGCGTCGTCGTCACGTCGTTGGTCGCCGCCGAGGGGGCCACACTCGTTACTTGCGGCACGGTTGTCCCCGCCAGCAAGGCGTACACGCCGTCTCCCTGGCTCGGCGCCGAGGCCAAGTTGTAATAGGGCGCGCGTACCGTATCGAGCACACGCCAGTCCCCTCCATCCCAGAAGTGTATCGCCAGCTCCTCTTCGTCGGCGCCCTCGAGCAGCACGTCCATGCTCAGGTACTGGAAGCTAATTGAGCCGGCGATCGTCTGCGTGACAGAGGGCGATCCGATCAGGGCATATGCCTGGCCGATGGCGACCTTTCCCACAGGCAAGGGCGGCAGGCCGGCCATGCTCTGGATTGTGTACAGCTCCCCCTCCTCAAACGCCGCCGGATTCTCGGTGAAAAAGATCATCTGCCCATCCGGTGACGCCAGGGGTGCCCAGGAGCCACGGGAGGCAGGCCAGGAGCCGCGGGAAGCAGGCCAGGAGCCGCGGGAGGCAGGCCAGGAACCACGCGAGGCGGGCCACGCGCCCCGGTCGCCCCCTGGATTCCCGCCCATGGCATACGCCACGATGGCCTCGCGGCGGGGATTGGTCTCCGTCGCTCCTTCATCTACCCATATCTGGACGTGCCCGGCCATCACCGGGTATGGAAGCGCGAACGTCCCGCTATAGACACCGCCCTCGTAGATCAAGGGGAGCGTCTCGCTGCCAAATCCATACTCGGGGTAGAGCCGGGCCTGCAGCGTCAGGGTGGAAGTCAAAGCGCTCACGCCGATGCGGACGGTGCGCGAGCTGACCGGGCGGATCTGGATCACGGGCGTCCAGGTCACATCCCTCTCCAGCGCGACCCGGTCATCGCCGCTGGCCACGACCTCACAGCCATACTGGCGAAGCGGCGGGTCGAACACACACAGCCGGTCGCCGGGCTGGGTGCCGCGGGCCAACACCCGGTGCTGGCCCCCCAAGGGGCTGCCCAGGTCGATCACATAGTCGTAACCGGCAAGATGATCATACCCGTCACGCAGAATAAAAGCCCGTGCCTCCGACGAACTGGCCTCCCCATCTTCATAGTCAATGTAGAACATCGGATCGGCCAGCGATTGCGTCGGCGTGACCGGGTCACGGATGGCTACCGTGGTCAGGTCGAACGGCATCAGGGAAGGACCAGGATTAGGGGTGGTGGGCGTGATGAGCTGAGGATACCATAGCCGGATCGTCTCCCACTCGGTTCGACCCAGCGTGCGGTTGGCCAGGGTGTCAACGCAGGCAGTAGTCCAGTGACCTTCATCGTAGATAAACTCGGTGTTATCCGGATCGTACATGTCGCCCATGGCACTGCCGCTGCACGTATCGACCGGGATCAGCAGTCCATCGTCGTCCAGGCCCAGGTAGACGTCATCCTGGAAGAGCAAATAGTGACTCAACTCGTGAGCCAAGGCCAGTGGCCAGTCGCCACTAGGCGTGTAGCCCGGTGCGCCGTAGCGGTTCCAGATGGCCCCCATGCGCACCTGTCCAATGTCATAGACGATATCAGAGTGCTGCGGGTCAACGGTCGACGTGAGCACCACCCCACCCTGGATAGCCAGGGGACGCAGACGGTTGGTAGCCTGGATCACCACGTGGGAGGGGATCCAATAGTCGGCGTTCTGGTGGACGGTCACCTGCCCCAAGGCAACCTGGCCATCGGTAAAGTCGTACAGGTGCTGAGAGGCCTTGTGCAGATCGAATTCCAGTTGCTGGAGATACGTGGGGTCGTTGTGGGCGTCCCACTCCAGCGACACGTCGAGGTTAAAGAGCAGGAGCGGGTGATCGGCCGAGACGGTGATGGTCTGCACACCGGCCTGGGTGACGGTATAGCCATCCAGCCCGGCCTCTGTGGGTATGCCATTGGTGTGATACAGCGTGTAGCTCTCGGTGACCGTCACCGGCGCCAGGGCCAGGAGGTGATCGCTACTCTGGATCTCGCCGCGACCCTGGAGGTAGCCCAGGCCGTCAGTGCGGAAGGGGACGCCGGCACCATCGGCCAGCGGCGCGCCGCCGGCCGCCTGCTCGGCGAGCAGACGGTAGACCAAGGCATCGGTCGCCGGCGTCGTGCCTTGCATCACCCGCACCTGGGTGCCACGCGCACGGAAGGGAAAGGTCGCAGCACTCCCATAGACCCACTGGTAGGGGCCGGGCACGCCATTGGTGTAGCTGTAGGTGCCGGTGATTCCGGTACAGACAGGTTGTGGATAGGCCTCCAGGCGCACCACGACGTTGTCAGACTGACCGAACACTCCCGAAGCAAGAACATCCCAAGTAAAGACGTGAGACGTCCCCGTCGGCCACGACGAGGCGGCCAGATTCGTCGTGATCGTGTCAGTGGTCGGCACGGCTGGCAGCCAGTGTCCACCGCCGTCAAGGGAGTAGAAAGCGGTAACACGACCCACCGAATCGTTCTCCGGATCAAAGAGGGTGTACGGCATGGATACGATGCCGCCATCCAGAATTACCGGGGTAGAATAGAGGTCAGCATTCCCGGTGGTGACAGGACGCGCCAGGCTCACGTAGGGACCACGATTGCCCGGCTGGGCCGTCAACCGAGCACCGTTCACGTGGATCCGGTTCTGCTGGCCGTCGTTGGCCACCACCAGATCGAGTGCCCCATCCCGATCGAGATCCCCCAGCGCCACGCTCCGAGTGTTATCCTCCCCCCCACTGGGAGTACTCGTGGCAAAGCTACCCGCCCCATCGTTATAGTAGACATAGTTCTGGCCGTCGTTTCCCGATACCAGATCAAGCGCCCCGTCACCATCGAGGTCCCCTACCGACACATCGTAGGTGTCGTTCCAGTCGCCGAATGAACTACCCGAGCCGAATGCACCCAGACCATCGTTCATGTAGACGCGGTTGTGCTCCCCCCAATTCGCCATGATGATGTCGAGCCAGCCATCGCCGTCGAGGTCCCCCAGAGCTACGTCAACGGTGTACAACCAGTCGCTAAAGGTCTGACCCAGGGCAAAAGCCCCGGTACCGGCATTTAGGTAGACCCGACCAAACCCGCCCCATATCCCTTCGACCAGATCGATATCCCCGTCCCTGTCAAGATCGCCCAGGGCCACACTTCCAGTATAGTCTGGATCATCGATGGGGATTCCGGGGGAAAAGCTACCCGCTCCGTTGTTCAAGTGGACAAAGTTCTGGCCCGACCAGTTGCCCGTGACCAGGTCCAGGTCACTATCGCCGTCGAGGTCACCCACCGCCACTCCGTTGGTATCAGCAGAGTCACTGAAGGGAATGCCCGCACCAAATGTACCTGCCCCATCGTTCAGGTAAACATAGTTTTCCCCCACGTTACCCACCACTACGTCAAGCGAGCCATCGCCATCGAGGTCCCCCAATGCGATACTCAATGTCTGATCTATCGCGCCGAAGGGAACGCCCGAGGAAAAACTGCCCGAGCTATCGTTCAGGTAGAGCACATTCTGTTGGCCAAGGTTGCCCACGACCACATCGAGCGCGCCATCGCCATCCATATCCCCCACCGCCGTGCTCCGGCTCGCGTCGACGCCGGCCAGGGGAGTGTCCGAGACAAACAGATCTGCTCCATCGTTCAGATATACCTGACTGCGTTCCCCGTAGTTTCCCACGACCAAGTCAAAGGCCCCGTCGCCGTTGAAATCCGCAACCGCGACCGCCTGGGCCGCCGATCTTCCACTGAACGGCGTGCCCGAGTCAAGGACGCCCGCCCCGTCGTTCAGATAAAACCAGTTCTGCTCGCCATAGTAGAGACCGACAGCCAAGTCAAGATCTCCATCGTTGTCGAGATCCCCCAGTGCGACGTCGACATTGTACTGCGATTGGCCAAAGAGGCTGCCAGCGCCAAAGCCGCCTGATCCGTCATTCAAATAGACGACGTTCTGCTGATGGTAGTTGGCCACAACCAGATCGCGCGCGCCATCGCCATCGAGGTCTCCCAGCGCCACGCTCGTGGTCCAGTCCGCAGTGCCGAACGGCGTCCCTGAGCCCAGGCCGCCGGATCCGTCGTTCAGGTAGACCAGATTCTGCTGACCGGCATTGCCCACGACCAGATCGAGCGCCCCGTCGCCATTGAGGTCTCCTAGCGCCACACTCTCGGTTCGACCCGGGTTGTCCAAGGAGCTCGCCAGGCTGAGCCCTCCCATCCCATCGTTGAGGTATACGCGATTGGGTAGGAGGGAACTGTAGGTGCCGACGACCACATCCAGCGAGCCGTCGCCGTCGAGGTCCCCCACGGCCGCACTCCAGGTGTCGTCCGAGGTCCCACCAAAACAGCGGACGCTGTCGGGCGGCGCGGCGCAGTCGACCGGGCCGGAATAGAAGGCGCCCGATCCGTCGTTCAAATACACATAGTCCTGGTCCGTGTTGTTGCTCACCACCAGATCGAGCGCGCCATCGCCGTTCAGATCACCCACAGCGACGCCTTCGGTGCGGGCTGTATCACCGAAGGGATGAACCGAGGCAAAGTTGCCCGATCCATTGTTCAGAAACACATAGTTCTGGCCTTCGTTTCCCGCCACCAGATCAAGCGCCCCGTCGCCGTCCAGGTCGCCCACAACCACGTCCAGGACTTGCTCGTTGTTGCCGAAGGGATGAACCGTGCCAAAGACGGGGTCATAGGCCTGTGCGACCAGCAGCCCGAGGCCGAGCAGGCCCACGACTAGAAACAGCAGGACACCCGCGATGCCAACCAGGCCAGAACGGGGCACGTGCCGACCGGGCGCAGTTATACGGACCCAACAGGCAAGTCTGCGGCACATAGTTGCTCCTCCTTCCCCCGCTTTGCGCTTGACACGGCGCTCACCAATCAGTCCCACCGCGATTCGCCTCCATCCTGCTATCGCGCTCCCTCTCGACAGCGGGTAAATCGAGGATCGTGATCCGGCCAGCGTCGTACACGATCAAGCCCCGCTTACGCCAGGCTTGCAGGATGCGGTTGATCCACTCACGTCGGGCACCGACCAGCGACGCCAGGTCGGTCTGATTCAAGGCCAAGTCCAGTTCGTATCGCTTTCCCGGCTCAATCTCTTCTCCGAACTGCTCGTTATAGAGCAGCAGAATATGGAGCAGCCGGCCGGCGGCATCGAACTGGGCAATCGTCTCCGCATAGGCAGCAGTCCAACGCGCCTTGGCCACCAGCAACCGGGCCATGCTCAACGCCAGGTCGGGCATCTCGCGCATGCGAGACAGGAAACGCTCACGCGTCATCTCCAACAGGGCGCAGCGCTCGATCGCCTTGGCCGTGGCCGAGCGGGGCTGATCGTCGATGGTCGAGAACTCGCCGATGATGTCGCCGGTGGAGAATATGTTGATGGATGTCTCTTCACCCGCGGGACTGATCTTAAAGATGCGAACCTTGCCCTGCATGACGACGTAGAGCTCACGCCCGCGGTCTCCTTGGTGAAAGATCGTCTCGCCAAGGTCGTATTCGCGCAGGCGAAAATCCCCGGCCAGAGTGGCCATGCTCGCCTCAGGAAGCTCGACGAAGAGGGGAACCTGCCTGAGGAAGACGATCCTATGGGGAATCGGGTCCTTGTCAGAATCAGATGGTCGAATCATCACGTCTCTCTGTTTCCACGTCCAGATTCAAGACACAATCGGGAGCATTTCAGCCTAGAAGAGACCCAAGAGCTAGCGTATTATACTGCAAAACCCGCAAACTTGCATTGGTGTACGACACACGTCCGTGTGCGCCAGAACACAGCCCCCGGTGACGAAAGATATAGATAATCCAGAATGGCAGTGGTACAATAAGATAAGCCACTCCAGTTTTGTCCTCTGGACTTGATGTACTGGAACCTGTACAGGACTGGGACTTGATATGAACACCTTTACCTGGTTACTCATCGGACATCTCGTGGGCGATTGGATACTGCAAAACGACTGGATGGCCAGAGGCAAGCGCGCAGGCCTGCTGACGTTACCCGGCGCCGTGCACGTCGCGATCTGTACGGTGACCACGATGGGCGCACTGTGGCTCTCCGGCGTACCAAAGAGCCTGACGTGGTATCTCGGTGCCGGTATGGCCATCCTCGTCTCTCACTGGCTGATCGACAGTGGGAACGGTGCCGGGTGGTGGGCACGGTTATATCGCCAGAGCCGTCTCGAGAGCGTACGGATCGGCGTGGATCAGTCACTGCATCTACTCGTTCTGGCACTGATCGCCTGGGCGGCTGAAGGATAGAAATGACACAGGTGCAGCAGAAGGTTAGGTTCGGGGGCTAACGAGAGCACGATTTGGCTGTGGGGTCTGGCGCCGTGAATCACAAATGATTTTCAGCCTCCCTGCCGAATATCTTTTATACGAGGAGATTTCTGATGAAAACACAACAGCTACACCGGTTGGTTACAATTGTTCTTTCCATAGGACTGGCCTTCTTGCTGTTCACTGCCCCGTTGGTTTTCTCCCAGGCAGGGCCTGCGAGAGAGAATTTCGGACCTTTGCGTTCGCCGTCATCCCTTTACCAGGACCAGACTCGTCCTTTGCAGATAGAGCAGAATGCTTTATCCGCTCCGTTGAACAAGGTCGCCACGGCTGCGGACGAGTGGCAACTTTACCCGTTTTACGGCGGCGAAATGATGTCAATGGCGATGAGCCCTACCAATAAAGATATCGTTTATGTAGGTACGAGAGACGCCGGAGTTTTTAAAACGACGAACGGAGGAATATCCTGGCAGCCAAAGCGCAATGGCCTGACATTTTGGCCAATCAATGTTCTGACCGTTGATCCGGCTAATGAGAACGTGCTTTATGCCGGGACTGAATATGCCGGTATCTGGAAATCAAGTGATGGAGGAGATTCATGGCTCCAAGTACATAATGGTGTTCTTAAGGGTTACTCTTGGGTCGTTAGGGATATTGCTATTGACCATCAAAACACACAGATAATTTACGTTGGCTATTATGAGCCATATTATGGCGGCCATATACTGAAAACCGTAAATGGAGGCGCCAGTTGGGAATATAAAGATAGTGGTCTGCCAAAAGATGGAGATGGGGATGCAGATATGATATATTCACTAGCTATTGATCCGAATAATCATCTAACGCTTTATGCTGGAACCTGGGGAGATGGCGCTTTTAGAACTACAGATGGGGGAGAATCCTGGCAGGCAATTAATTGTGGTATACCGGATGATTTGGGATATAAATATGCATATGTGCATAGTTTTGCCTTTGATCCTCATCACGCCAATCGCCTGTGTAGTATCCTTGACGATGAGTACTATATTTTTAACGCAGATAATTGTTGGGAGAAAATCAGCACAGATAACCGTGTTGATCATCACATCAAGTTTCATCCAACCGACGATACTATCATGTATTCATATGGTGGTTTCTTCCATATCAGCTCAGATGGAGGGGTCACCTGGGGTTATGCTGAGGACAATATAGATAATGTTAATGATATCGTATTTCATAACGACTTTCCGGATACCATCTATGCGGCGACAGATTGGTACGGAGATGAATGGGATGGTTATAGATCAGGAGGAGTATATAAAACCACCGACGGCGCAACAACGTGGAATGAAATGACCCAAGGGATCACTGCCAGGGTAATTTCGAGCGTTGGCATCGATCCCCAAAATAGCGATTTTATTTACGTGATTGTCACACAAATCTTTGACCAGGTGTTGCTTAAAAGCCAGGACGGAGGCCAAACATGGCAAACAGGATATTATCATTTTAGTCCTACTACTATAGATTTTATCACCATAGATCCGCAGAATCCAGGCCAACTATATGCGGGAGGCTGGAGTGGCGACTTTTATTTTTCTAATGACGATGGACAGACTTTTCACACCATTAACGAAATTAGAAATCCGACAGGCATTACCTTCGATCCCGAAAACCCGAATACAATCTACGTCGGCACCATAGACGATGGAATTTACAAAAGCACCGATTCCGGATCGACATGGACGCAGAAAAATAATGGGTTGCCAACCGATCCCTATGATGGCAGCATCTGGGTCGACTCCGTTGCTGTTGATCCCAACAACAGTTCGGTTATCTGGGCGGGTATGAACGTCCGAGAAGGAATTTATAAATCGGAAAATGGCGGAGAAAGCTGGGTGCTAAAAGGGCTTGACAATGATTTTGATGCCCATAAAATACTTTCCATTGCCATTAATCCGGATAATAGCGATGTCATTTTTGCGGGCACTGGTACCTCTGGCCCTGGCAGCATTTATCGAACCACCAACGGTGGCGCAACATGGGAGCAAAAGATAACAGATATTGGTTGGGTCTATAAAATAGCATACGACCCCAGAAATTCCAACTGGATCTATGCCGCAACCGAGGGCTATGGCGTGTTGCGCTCACGCGATGGCGGCGAATCGTGGCATGATTACAACAACGGGATCTTTTACCCCGTACTCTATTCCCTGTCCATTACCCAGGAGGACCCACCGTTGCTGGTCACCGGTAGCTATGGATCGGGGCTGTATTGGATTCATCCTCTGGAAAACCTGCCTCCCAACACGCCTTCCACCCCTGTTCCCGCTGACGGTACTGGCGACGTTCCCACCAATCAGGTACTCGGCTGGCAAGGCGGCGACCCGGATGGCGATCCGGTGACCTACACCGTCGCCTTTGGCGCAAGCGACCCGCCACCACCTGTCGCCACGACCAAGGAGACCAGCTACACGCCCACGCTGGAGAAGGACAAGACCTGCTACTGGCGTATCACTGCCAGCGATGGGATAAGTGAGAGCGTGGGCGCGGTGTGGTCCTTCGAGACCGTCGCCAATCAGGCCCCTGACCTCCCCGTGGCCTTGGTCCCTGCCGATGGCGCGAACGGCGTTGCGCTGGATCAGGCGCTCAGTTGGCAGGGAGGCGACCCTGACGGCGATCCGGTGACCTACACCGTCGCCTTTGGCGCAAGCGACCCGCCACCACCTATCGCCACGACCACGGAGACCAGCTACACGCCCACGCTGGAGAAGAACAAGACCTACTACTGGCGCATCACTGCCAGCGATGGTGTCAGCACCACCGTTGGAGACATGTGGCGCTTTACCACCACGGAGCAAACGTACGTCTACCTACCGCTGGTGAGCAGGGCGCTGGCCCCTCAGCGGGCCGTGCACCTCCAGAGATAGATCCTGGACCCGGCGGCACCGTGTCGCGTTGAGGCGCGAACGGGCACGCCTTTCGCACGACACCAGAACCATAGAAGGAAACAGAGATGACACAATGAGATGAAAGGCACAACGGGCAAGCCGCAACGCGCCTGAGCCAAGAAAATGAAAGGATGGACTTGCGATGAATAAGCTATGCTCTACACGAAACGTTTTTGCTCTGCTGGTATTGATGCCCTTACTTGCGGCCTCTTTTGGCTGCGGCATTATTGCCACACCGGAACCGGTCAATACAGCCGCTCCTGCAACTGCGGCAAAGATCGAGCCGACGGCTACAGTCGCCCCCACGGCTACTTTGGCACCTACGATCGAGCCCACGGCTACTGCCACTGCCACTCCCACGACCGCTCCGACACCTACGACCGAGCCCACGGCTACTGCCGTCGCCCGGGAAGAATCGGGGGATAGTTCGATGACAATAACCGAATGCGACATAGACACCAGCGGCGGTTATGTCTATGTTACATTGTCATACGAGACGGCAAAGGATATAGAGGAGAGCAATCTCTTTATATACGCAGAGGTGCTGTCTGAGGAGGACAACCCTATTCTTACCCTGAATGTGGATTCCGACACGAGGTTGATCCTGATAAACGCCAATGGCCAAGTTCTCCTGAGCACTCAGCCATACGAAATCGAGGCCGAAGGCGACAAAGGCACCATCAGCTTTGATTTTGCCAAGAAGGACTATGGTTACGATATAGGTGGCCTCAAAGGCGGCATGATGATCGCCATCTCGGAAAAAGCCGAACCGGAATACATCCTTTTGGCAGAAATAACAGAGGACGGAATTTCTTATTAGAAGCATCTTCCCGACACTGGCAAAACCGGCTTACGGAGGCATCCTGAGGGCTTCGACTGAACCAAGCCCCTGTCGAATGAGCCTCCGTGAGCGCCCGGCTCTATTTCGAAACTGTCGGGCAGTTAGCTCGAGGAGGAAACCCATGAAACACCTTTTTTGGATCACTCTATCTATCAGCTTGGTGCTGGCGGCCGCCGTCTCGCCGGGTGCGCAGCCGCGGGTGTCCGCCGGTCCGGCGAGCCCCCTCAGCACCCAGATTGACATCGTCGGCCCGCCCGGCAGCGGACAGTTTGGAAAAAGTGTGACAGTGCTTCCTAACGGCAACATCGTCGTCACCGATCCTTACTACGACGCGGGAACCACGGTCGATGTGGGCGCCGTATACCTGTACGACGGCGCCAGCGGCACACCAATCAGCACTCTTACCGGCTCCACCGCCAATGACCAGGTGGGCTACTACGTGACGATGTTGACCAACGGCAACTACGTGGTGCACAGCCCCTACTGGGACAACGGCGGCATGGCGAACGCCGGGGCGGTGACCTGGTGCAGCAGCGCAGTGGGCTGCGGCGGCACCGTCTCGGTCGCTAACAGCCTGGTCGGCTCAACGGCCGGCGATCAGGTCGGTGATTGTGGTGTGACGGAGTTGAGCAACGGCAACTACGTGGTGCGCAACTGCGACTGGGACAACGGCACGGTGGCGGACGCCGGGGCGGTCACATGGTGTAGCAGCACGGCCGGCTGCACCGGTACTGTCTCTGCCACCAACAGCTTGATCGGCTCCACAGCCAGTGATCAGGTCGGATCCGATGTGGTGGAGTTGACCAACGGCCACTACGTAGTGCGCAGCTACCGTTGGGACAACGGCGGCGCGACAGACGCCGGGGCGGTCACCTGGTGCAACGGCACGGCGGGCTGCACTGGCACCGTTTCGGCCGCTAACAGCCTCGTCGGCTCCACGGCCGACGATCAGGTCGGGTCCGGCGTGGTGGCGTTGACCAACGGCAACTACGTGGTGAGCAGCCGCGACTGGGACAACGGCGGCACGATAGACGCCGGGGCGGCGACCTGGTGCAACGGCGCGACAGGCTACACCGGCACCATCTCGGCTGCTAACAGCCTGGTCGGCTCAACGGCCGGCGATCGGATCGGATCCAACGTGGTGGCGTTGACCAACGGCCATTACGTGGTGAGCAGCCGATACTGGCACAATGGGGGGGCAACGGACGCTGGGGCGGTGACCTGGGGGGATGGCACGACCGGCATCACCGGCACTGTCTCGGCCGCCAATAGCTTGGTGGGCTCCACGGCCAGCGACGAGGTAGGTCGCGTGACCGCGCTGACCAACGGCAACTATGTGGTGCACAGCCGCGACTGGGATAACGGCGGCACGACAGACGCCGGGGCGGTCACCTGGTGCAGCGGCGTGTCGGGTTGCACCGGCCCGGTTACCCCTGCCAACAGCCTGGTCGGCTCCACAGCTGACGACATGGTCGGTAACGGTGTGGCGGCGTTGACCAACGGCAACTACGTGGTGCGCAGCTCCTACTGGGACAATGGCGGCGTGGCGGACGTCGGGGCGGTGACCTGGGGGAGCGGCGCGACCGGCATCACCGGCATTATCTCGGCCGCTAACAGCCTGGTCGGCTCCGCGGTCAATGACCGAATCGGCGACTACGTATTCCCGTTGGGCAACGGTAACTATGTGGTAACCAGCTCCTCCTGGGACAACGGTGCAGTGATGGACACCGGGGCGGTGACTTGGTGCAGCGGCACGGCAGGCTGCACCGGCTCGGTCACCCCTGCCAACAGCCTGGTCGGTTCCACGGCCAGCGATCGTATCGGCGATTATTATCAAATGCGCATATTGAGCGATGGCGACTATGTAGTGGTCAGCACCAGTTGGGACAATGGCGCGGTGGCGAATGCCGGGGCGGTGACTTGGTGCAATGGCGCGGCAGGCTGCACCGGTCCGGTCACCCCCGCCAACAGCTTGGTCGGCTCCACGGCCGACGATTGGATCGGATCCGATGTGGAAGAGTTGAGCGATGGCGACTATGTGGTGCGCAGCTACAGCTGGGACAATGGCGCGGTGGCGAATGCCGGGGCGGTGACCTGGGGAAGCGGCACGACGGGCATCACTGGCACTGTCTCGGCCGCCAACAGCCTCGTCGGCTCCACGGTCGATGATCGTGTCGGCTCTTCCTCCGTGGCGGCACTGAGCAACGGCCACTACGCGTTGCGCAGCCCTTACTGGGACAACGGCGGCACGACAGACGTTGGGGCGGTGACCTGGTGTATTGGGCCAACGGGCTGCATCGGCCCGATCACTTCCGAGAACAGTGTGCACGGCACAGCGACGGGCGGCGGCGGATCGCTGGTCTTTGCCGACGACCCCGTCAACCTTCAGCTCGTCGTCGGGCGGCCGGCGGACAATGTCGTCACCCTGTTCAGGCCCTACCGGCAGATCTTTGTGCCGCTCATCATGCGGTAAATTGCACACATCTTTTAGACTGGACTTTGGCCATTTTTCGGTTCACCATTACGCTCAGCGGCGAATCAGGCCGGAAATAGGAGTATGTCGTGGGTTTACCACGACATGCGCTAATTATCTGCGCTATGCCTAGCCCCGCGGTGACGAGCGCTCAGAAATGGCCAAAGTCGAGTTAGAGCATCAAAAGGAGATCAATCATGGGATTTTCAGGCGCCAGAATCAAGTATACCGTTCACATTACCTTTTGTCCCCAGTGCAACAACAAATTGTCGAGACCCCGTCGGTTCGGTCCCGCGCAAGCGCGCTGCGGCCGATGCGGCGCGATCCTGCAGACGAATCTCACCGAGTGGGCCGACCTGTCCACCGCACGTAAAGTGCTTGTGGCAGCCAGCGAGATCGTGTTTCCTTCCTGGATGGGTGTGTCGGGTTTCACAGGGTTCATCGTTGGCATGATGGCGCAGCTTTTCTTGTGTGCGGTCGCGCCGATACCCCTGTACATACCGATGGCCTTGTTGAACCTCGAATCCACCGGGTGGGGCATGCTCCTCATCGGTGTGGGTCCGCTCCTTTACCCCTTGCTGCTCACGATCCGCTTGGGCCGCATGGTTCGGGAATCACAAACCTACACACGCACCCAAGAGCCGCCGGTCTGGGGCAAGGCGGCGGAAAAAGAGGCCGCATCCATCACCGTCGGCAACAGGTACCTGAGTTGGAAGTACCAGGCCCTGCTGCGCTTGCTCGCCGTCATCATCGCCGCCGTGTGGATCCAGGGATTTTCCGAGGCGATCTGGGGGATAACCAGAGGCTACATTGTCCTGGGTGTGACCCACATGGGCGGAGCGCTGGTGGCGTTTGAGCTGTCACGGTGCCTGGGCCTGACAAAAGGCGCATACGCAGTGGCCGCCCTGGCCCTAATAGCCCCGCCGCTGACCCTGCCCATCCTCGCCATCTTGAGACATCGTGTCGTAGGTTTGATAAACACGACGAGGAGCAATCTGAACCTGATCAACAGAGGCCGGGCGTCGCAGACCGAGATCCTGGCTTACACCGAAGCGTCAAGAGCCCTGGCCAGGGTAAGGAATCCGACGGCAGTCCCGCCCCTCATCCGCACCCTGAAAGACAGGGACGGCACTATCCGGGAAACGGTCGCCACCGCGCTCGGCGAGATAGGGGACGCGCGGGCGGTGAATCCGCTCATCCGCGCCTTGCAGGACAAGGACAGCGGCGTCCGAACGGCGGCGGCCACCGCCCTAGGAAAGATAGGGGACCCTCGAGCGGCAAAGCCCCTCGAAGAGGCCCGTAAAGATCAAGACGCTGATGTAGAATCCGCAGCAGCCCAGGCGCTTGAGGAACTAGAAAAGAGGAGAGAAGCAAAATGAAGACAATGGGTGTCTCCGATTCGATTCAACGTGTGCTAGGACCATCACTGGTCATAGCCCTATTAATGGCCGCCTCGTTCGCTTGCACGCCAGTGACCTCTATCCTTATGCCGACCTCCACACCTACATTCGCGCCCACACCCACCCCCACTGCAACTTTTACTCCCACGCCTACCCCTCCCCAGATCGAAACCTCGGCGGGCCCCATGACAATCGCAGCGGTCGAACTGACAGGCAGCTTTCCCCCCGGGTGTTCCTCTGGCCCGACGTGCAATCACGCGAAAGAAGGATACCAAATCCTCATCGTTTGGTTGGAAAGGGCAGACGGCGGCAGTATCCGCGAGGCCGATGACGAGCTTTTCGGCGACACTCTCCCTCACCTGACGGGCAGCGGAGGGATACACGTGGCCGACGACCAAGGCTCCGAATTTAACCTGGCTATCACCCACGTCGATGACGACAATAACCGTTTTGCATTGGTCTTTGGCGTGCCAGAAACCGCCCAGGGCTTTGCACTTACGTGGTTGGATGACTCACCCATTGAACTGGGGAAATAATCACTACGAAATCCGAGAAAGGAGAGAGCAAAATGAGCGCTAATACAACAGCTCAGGTTATGATCGAGTCCATGGTGCAAATTGCCCGAGAAGAATTCGAAACGGGAAACTATGCCAAGGCCATAGACACCGCGACGAATCTCATCCAGGCGATCGAGACCAACGACGAACAGACCCGCAACACCTTCGGTCAGGCTTTGGTGCCCATGTACTGCCTGCGTGCCCAAAGCTCGCTCGTCCTGGGAGAACAGAATCAAGATCCAGGCCTGGCCAAAAAAGCCCGCAAAGACGTCGCCAGGGCCCTCGATGCGTCAATGACGTACTATGACGGATTAGATGCAGAGCTACAGGAAAACATCCGCAAGACCATCGACTCCAAAGAGACCGTGCGCCTGGCAGGCCTGGCAGCCATATTGCAGGCAGACGTTTCCGCCCGAGCCAACAACGCCCATCCCACTCAACAAAAGACACACAGCCAACACGATGTGGAGATATCTCCCAAGAATTCTACCCACACCAACGACGCCCGCCCAGCTCAAAAGGCATCCCGCGCGACTACAGGAGGGGCTGGCTTCCTGGCGCACGCATCGCTATTCCTGCTTGGCGCCGCCCTGTGGTCCATTGCAGGAGCGATCTTTTACGCCAGCACCCGATCAGATTCGCCTAGCGAGATCACGATGGTCTTGACGTTGATACCGCTCATACTCGTGTTTGCCCTGGCGATGAAGGGGTGGGATTGGTACTCTCAGTACAAGATAGGAACCGCGGGCCACTTTATCAAATTCTTTGTGATGATGATGCTCATGATCACTGTGATCGGGTTCCTGCCGATGTTCTATTGGTCAGGGAGAGGCGCCGCCAGATTGGTGAGCCGGTGAATGCAGACTTCTTAAGAGGAGTATACAACAGATGAACGTCAAATCCGTTCGTTTGGCCACCACAGTCATACTGAGCGCCGTGTTGATCCTGGCTGTGCTCTCGGGCACGAGCGCCTCGCGAGTCCAATCGCCGGACGCCAGCGTCACCCAGCCCCAACCTTCGGATCCCTACCTGGTCAAGGATATCAACACCGCTACAGTGGGCTCGAATCCGAGTTGGATGGCCAGTGTGGGCAACACCCTGTTTTTCCGCGCCTACAATGGCGGCGGTTACGGCTTGTGGCGCAGCGATGGCACCGCAGGGGGCACGTTCCTGCTGAAGGAGACCTCTGGGGAACAATCGGCCGTGATGAGCAACACGCTGTTCTTTAACGGGGGCGGGTTGTGGAAAAGCGACGGCACCGTCTCGGGAACGGTGATGGTCAAGAACGTCATCGGCCCCAGTGATCTGATCGACGTAAACGGCACACTTTTCTTCCACGCCTACGAGACCGACTATGGCAGAGAGCTATGGAAGAGTGACGGCACCGAGGCCGGCACCGTCAGGGTCAAGGACATCTTTACCGGAACCAGCCACTCACGAATACAATACCTGACCAACGTGAGCAGCACGCTGTTCTTCAACGCTGACAATGGCGTCCACGGCAAGGAACTGTGGAAGAGCGACGGCACCGAGGCCGGCACCGTGCTGGTCAAAGATATCTACACCGGCACCGCCGACTCGTGGCCGTACAACCTGACCAGCGTGAACGGGACGTTGTTCTTCCGGGCCAACGACGGCGTCCACGGCATGGAACTGTGGAAAAGCGGCGGCACCAAGGCAACCACCGTCATGGTCAAAGACATCACCACCGGTACCTCTGGTCTCGGCCCCGAGTACCTGACCGCTGTAGACGGCACGCTGTTCTTCAGCGGGGGCGGCGGATTGTGGAAGAGCGACGGCAGCGAGGCGAGCACCGTGCTGGTCAAAGACGGCCTGAGCCCACGCTATCTCACCAACGTGGACGGCACGCTGTTCTTTAGCGCCCACGATGGTGACGGATGGGAGCTGTGGAAGAGCGACGGCAGTGAGGCCGGCACCGTACAGGTCAAGGACATCTTTTCGGGAAGCGGTGACTCGGATCCGCGTTATCTGACCGACATAGATGGCACGCTGTTCTTCAACGCAGACGATGGCACCTTCGGCCAAGAGCTGTGGAAGAGCGACGGCAGCGAGGCAGGCACCGTGCTGGTCAAGAATATCTTCCCGGGGAGCGGTGATTCGTTCCCATGCTCATTGTTCAATGCGAACGGGACGCTGTTCTTCTCCGCCGACGACGGGGCCCACGGTCACGAGCTGTGGAAGAGCGACGGCACCGAGGCAGGCACCATGCTGGTCAAGGACGTGAGCGCAGTCGGCGACCAATCAGACCCCGAGAACCTGACCGGCGTGGGAAACACCCTCTTCTTCAGCGCCCGCGACAGTTTCCACGGCCAAGAGCTGTGGAAAAGCGACGGCTCCAAAACCGGCACTGTGCTGGTCAAAGATATCTTTACGGGAACTAACGGGGCAGACTTGGAGTATATGACCAATGTGGACGGCACTCTGTTCCTCAGCGCCCACGACGGGATCCACGGTCACGAACTGTGGAAGAGCGACGGTACCAAGGCAGGCACTGTGCTGGTCAAGGACATCGTCACTGGAACCGCGGGCTCGGAACCAGAGTACCTGACCCCCGTGAGCGGCACCCTCTTCGTCAGTGCCGACGATTGGGTCCACGGTCAGGAGCTGTGGAAGAGTGATGGCACAGAAGCCGGCACCGTGCTGGTCAAGGACATCGCCACTGGAACTGTGGACTCGGACCCAGAGTACCTAACCGCCGTGAACGGCACGCTGTTCTTCAACGCCTACGACGGGGCCCACGGCCAAGAGCTGTGGAAGAGCGACGGCACCGAAGCCGGCACTGTGCTGGTCAAGGACATCGTCACTGGAACCGGGGACTCGTATCCAGAGTACCTGATCGCCATGAACGGCACGCTGTTCTTCAGCGCCTACGACGGGGCCCACGGCTATGAGCTGTGGAAGAGCAATGGTTCCCAGGTTGGCACTGTGCTGATCAAGGACACTGTCACTGGGACCGAGAGCTCGCGCCCAGAATACCTGACCGTCGTGAGCAGCACCTTGTTCTTCAGCGCTCGTGATGGCATCCACGGCGAGGAACTGTGGAAGAGTGATGGCACGGCAGAGGGCACATCGATGGTCCGCGATATCTACACCGGCACGGGCAATTCGACTCCGTCCGATCTGGT
>CAZKDJ010000047.1:0-24088 GCA_964551295.1 uncultured Anaerolineales bacterium
GCCCAGCCGCCCGACGGCCTTGTCCTCCGCCGACTGGCGCACGACGCAGGTGTTGAGCACGACCACGTCAGCTTCTTCGGCGCGCTCCGCAGGCGCATAGCCCAACCGCTCCAATGCTGAGGCCAGCCGTCGCGAGTCGGCTTCGTTCATCTGACAGCCAATAGTAGAGAGGTAGTATTTCACAGAGGCTTCACGATCGAGAGGGAGGGAGAGGTTCAGGCATGCCGAAGGGTCAAGTGCTCCTGTAACCAGAGGTTAATCAGGCTCTCTGCACTGACACCACGAGCGTGTGCCTCTTGGCGCAGGCGTTCCAAGAGATCGGGATCCACGGCCACGTAATGCCGCCGAGTTTGAACATCCACATCAAACTCCACCGGGTAAGTCTCACCCTCAAAGTCTGTCGCGTCATGGCTGTCCCAGAAGTCGCCGATTTCTCGCAACGTGCGTGCTTTTGAAATAGATGTCAATTTATCGTCTTCCATACGCTCTACGCTCCCGCTCAGTCATCGGACGAGCGCTGACAATCAACGCTTCTCCACCTTGCTTGTGGATAAAAAACACGGATAAATATCGTCCAACTCCGGTCTGCCCGAAAGCCGCGTATACATCTTCCCCTGCTCTGTTTCCACGTTCCATAAATCGAAAGTATGGCTCGTTAAAAAAGACCTGCTCCGCCTCTTCTGGCGTCACCCCCGTGCTTGCGCAGGATTTTGTCTTCAAACTCCTCGAGCCAGATGAATCCCGTGATTTTCATGGTACCCTCTACCTACATTCTACAGCATTCCAATCAGGCGTCAAGAGTTGAAAACATGCGCGCCATGGTGTACAATACCGCTACCGTGTGATTCGTCAACACATTCAGGAGCAGAAACGTATGCCCTTTGACCAGTTCACCAACCCCTTCCAAGACCCCACCCAAGTGGAGGAGAAATACCGCCGACACCCCAACCTGGCCAAGCTCTTCAAGACCGACGGCAGCTACGTCCGCCCGGCCGAGGACCCGGTGACGCTGTGGGTCATCGACGTGCTGCACCGGGAGTACAACGTGCCGCTGGAGGCGATGGAGCTCGAGCTGGCGGTGGATGCCTCCGAGGGCACGCACCGGCAGGGCCGGCGCTGGCTGGGGTATGCGGACATGGTGATCTACGACGACCGCTACATCGACGCGGGCGGCGGCCTGGACGTGGCCTTTATCGCCGTGGAGGCGATGGAGCCGGGCAAAAAGTTCGAGGGCACCGAGCCGGAGGGTTGGATGGATCACCTCCAGCGCCTCAACGCCTATTGCAGCAACTCGCCCTCCATCCGCTACGCCGTGCTCACCAGCGGCGAGCACACGGCCCTCTACCGCCGCGACCTGGAGTACCCGCGCCAGTTGGAGCCCATCGGCCGGTTGCCCCGCTACGAGAGCGCCCGCGAGGCCGCCGAGCGCAGCGCCTACGTCGTGGTGCTCAACCCTAGCGAGCCGGACGGCGTCGAAACCGGCCTGCAGCCCCTGAGCCGCGACAAGTTTCGCGAGGTGCTGGGCGACACCCGCTCCGGCTGCCACGCCATCCTGCGGGATAACGAGGGCCTCCAGCCCCAGGAGGCGGTGGACGCCATGGTCAAGTTCCTGTTCGCCAAGTGGTACGACGAGCAGGCGACGATAGACCTGGTCAAGAAAACGGGGGAGAAACGGGCCTACGTCTTTAGCGTGACAAACGACACCGATCCCGAGCGGCTGATGGTGCAGGTGCGCGCCACCTTCGAAAAGGCCAAGCAGTGGGAGCGGGAGACGCTGGCGGTCAAGTTCGGGGAGGACCTGGGGGTGCGGCTGGCCTTTGGCGAGGCGGACGTGCTGCAGTTCAAGCCCCACACCACCCGCGAGATCGCGCAGCGCTTGCAGCCGTGGAGCCTGCGCCGCTCCACCGCCGACGTCAAGGGGGGCGTGTTCGAGGACTTCCTGGGTAAGACCTTCCGCGACGACCTGGGGCAGTATTTCACCCCCACGCCGGTGATCAACCTGATGGTGGGCATCCTGCAGCCCACGGCGGACGATTCCATCGGCGACCCGGCCTGCGGCTCGGCCCGCATGCTGACCCACGCGCTGGAGTACGTGCGGCAACGGGAGTACGAGGCAGCGGCGGCGGCCAACGGGGATGGAATCGACCCCGAGGAGCCGACGGAACGCTTCGTCGAATTTCGCGACAACCACCTCTTTGGGGCCGAGATCTCGCGCAACGTGATGCACGTGGCGCGGGTGAACACGCTGATGAACGGCGCCCAGTACGCCGACCTGAAGGTGCTGGACAGCTTGGCCCGCCTGGCCAGCATCACCGGGGGGGTCGCCGAGGGGTTGCCGCAGCGCCCCGGCTTTTACCCCGGCGGCCTGACCATGATCCTGACCAACCCGCCCTTTGGCTCCAAGGTGACCAGCAAGCGGGTGCTGGAGGATTTCGCCGCCCGCGGCGGGGTGACGCGCAGGAATGGCAAGGTGGTGCGCAGCATCCCCCAGGAGGTGGCCTTTGTCAACCGCTGCCTGGAGTTCCTGGCGCCAAAGGGGAGGCTGGGTATCGTGCTGCCCGACGGCGTGCTGGCCAACAGCTCCATGCAGTACGTGCGCGATTGGATCCTGCGCCGGGCGCGGCTCAAGGCGGTGGTCAGCCTGCCGCAGGAGACCTTTGCCCCCTACGGGGCGGGGGTCAAGACCAGCGTGGTGTTCCTGGAAAAGCGGGAGCGGCCGCTGGCCGCCGAGGGGCAGCAGCTCGCGCTGGGGCAGGAGGTGGCCGAGGAGGTAGAGGAGGAGAAGGATTATCCGGTCTATATGGCGCGCATCGACGATATTGGGCACGACGCGACGGGACGGCTCAACGTATCCGAGGAAGACGCGCCGTTTCCGCCGGACGTGGCTGAATCGGTCGCCGAGTTCACGAGGAAGCTGGGATGGAGCTAACCACACAGCAAACAGACGAAAAAAGCTTTCTCATCAACCGCAGCGAGCTAACGACGCTCAAGCTCTTTGTCGAGTTCTATCTTCCCAAGTATCAGGCCCTTCTCCACAAACTGCGCAGCGGTCCCTATCCACTGAAACCTCTGGCCAAGTTGAGCCCGCGCATGTTTGACGGCCCCTTTGGGAGCAATCGAACCGTCGATATGTACCGGGATCACGGCATCCCCTACATCCGTGTCAAGGACGTTTTGCCCGAGGGAATAATCACGGATGGCCTGACCTACATCTCTGAGGAAAAGCACGAGAAGCTCGGGCGAAGCCGCGTGGTACCCGGCAACGTGCTGATGACCATCGCCGGCAGGCTCGGAACGGCAGCCGTGTTCCCCAAACACTTGAAAGAAGGCAACATCACCGGCCACATCGTGGGCATAGAACTTCCAAAGGGCGCGAATCCGCACTACGTCGCCACGTTCATCAACTCCTGCTTCGGGGAATTCCAGGTCGAGCGATGGGGACACCGGACGACGAGGCCGGAGCTGAACCTGGGTGAGGTGGGGCGAATCGAGGTTCCCCTTCCCCCCCGCCCCGTGCAGGACCGCATCGCAGGGGTGATGCAGGCGGCCTACGCTGCCCGGCGGGAGATGTTGGCGCAGGCGGAGGAGTTGCTGGGTGGAATTGACGAGTATGTACTCAAAGAACTCGGAATAGATTTTTTAGAACTAGAAAGCCACCGCATAGCACTAAAACCCATTAACTCCATTGCAGGGGGACGCTTTGATTTCGAGGCTGTGGTAACCGTGCCGGAAATTCACTTTGACGATATCCAACCAACCTTGTTGCGGCAAGTCGTGCAACGAATTAACGATCGCATAACTCCTGCTGCCGACTCGCCTGACGAAGACGTGAATTATATCGGGCTAGGCAATATTGCCGCAAACACAGGAGAATTGGCCGAATTTGCGCCAGTCAAGGGCTCATCCATCCTGAGCTCGTCGCCAACCTTCAAGCGTGGTGACATTCTGTTTGGACGCATGCGGCCCTATCTGAACAAAGTATGGATCGCCGAATTTGACGGAAGTTGTTCTGGTGAAGCACTCGTATTCCGACCGGATACAAAGAGAGTCGCCGCCCGATTCCTCCATGCATTGCTGTTGAGCCGAATCACCCTCTATCAAGTCGTTCCACTCCAAACCGGCACATCGCTTCCTCGGGTTTCAGCCTCAGATGTGCTAAGCGTCAAACTGCCAATCCCAAAGGACCTGGGAAAACAAACCGGAATCGGGGAAGAAGTCCAGCGCCGCCGCGCCGAGGCCAAGGCCCGCGTGGAGCGCATGATCCTAGGAGAGAAGGAGGCCGCGTGAAACGCAGCAGCAAATACCATCCACTGTACGCCCACCTGCGCGAAGGTGACGAGGACACGCTCACCTTGACCTTTGCCCAGGTCGAGGCGCTGATGGGGGTTCCCCTGCCCGCTTCGGCCCGCGCGCGGCGCGGCTGGTGGAGCAACCGCGCCGCCGGCTCCCCCCAGTCCGCCGCCTGGACGGAGGCCGGGTACCGCGTGGAGGACGTGGACCTGGCAAGGGATCGGGTCACCTTCCGCAAGCCCGGCCTGTACGAGGTGCGGCGCGACGGGGACACGGTGCTGTGGGACGGCGACCTGGTCAAGGCGCTGCGGCGCCACTTGAACCTGAGCCAGGCCGAGCTGGCGGAGGAGCTGGGCGTGCGCCAGCAGACCATCAGCGAGTGGGAGACGGGCGCCTACGAGCCGCGGCGGGCGATGTGCAAGTACCTTTCGCGGGTGGCCGAGGATGCCGGGTTCACCTACGGGGAGAATGCATAGACCTGCGGATCCAACTCCTTGACAAACCACTCTTTATCGTGTATAATGTTTACGAAATACACGCTATAGGATGGACGTGTATAGACGCGCAAGGAGGGAGTGTCAAGATGGGGGACCACACCAACAGCGCCAGGGCGCTTTTTATCTCTCGCGATGGCGGCATCTACCCCGACGATCTGATCTGCTCGGGCGTGCTCCCCGCCGAACTGGGCGGCAGGCCCTGCCCCTACGCCCAAGCGGGCCGCATGCCCGAGCCGGTACCTCTCTCCCCCGATGATCCGGCCTATACCGTCGATAAAGGCCAACCCGGCGACCTGTGCCCCCCTTGCGCCAAGCAGCAACTGGCCCACCTGGGCCACTGGCTGCGGAACGGTGCGCGGATCCCCAAAGAACTGCTCCCGCTGCGGCTGTTCAAGTGCCGCCAGTGGTTCTGGCTGGTGGTGCCCGGTCTACACGACGCCGAGCCGACCAAGCTCTATCCAGACGGCCCAGTCCATAGAGCTGAGCGCCGGAACAGCGCGCCCGAGGAGAACGATCACCGAAACTAGAGCCCGTAAAGCTGGCTGAGCACCCCGTGCAGCCGCTCCGGCGAGGAGCCGAATTGCAGGGCGCGGTCCATGTCGATCCACAGCTCCAACCCGTCCTCAAAGCGCAGCACCACAGTGTAATGCGTCGTTTCCACAGACACGGCGACGCCCTCGTGGCGCGCGCTGACGGTCCTGTGGACCGGGTCCAGATAGACGCTCTTCAACTCGCCCGCCTCCCGCGTCCGCCAGCCCTGGAAGGGGAATCGGAAGCGAATCTCTTCTTCTGTAAACACGAGCGCGCTCGGCTGCTTCAGCTTGAACGATCCGACGATAAAGAGCGCCATCGCCGGGACGAACACCAGGCTCACGATAGAGAACAAGATGATCGTACTTCTGACGACCTCGGGGGCAAGAGGCAGTCCGTACCCCTTCAGAAGCGCGTCCCAAGCGGGCAGCAGGCCAATGCCCAGATACAGCGCCATAGACATCACGAGGGCGGAAATGGCGAACACCCACGCGCTTTTTGTCACAGTCAGCTTGTATGGAAAACGTGGAGGTTCGGCATGGCGCTGCGCATCCCTCCTTTGGCGGATGATCTGGTACAGCCGGGGAAAATTCTCCACCGAGCGGGGAATACGCAGGCGCTTGCCACGCCCTCTCAGCACCAGGTCCGGCGGCAGCGCAAACGCGAAATCCTTGACCGCCAGAATTTCCTTGTACCGCATGCGCCGCTCCCACCCCAGGCGGCGCAGCGAAACGGCATCTTGTGTCAGCACGACGTGACCGCTGTTGTGTTGCAGCATGCAGAGGGCGAAAATCAGGATCGGCGAGAGAACGAGGGGCACGCCAAACCCCATCGCCGGTGTGACGCCCGTGTTGGCCCCATTCAACGCAGAGAGCATGAGGAACAGCATCGTCGGTACAAGCAGCACCAACACCATCATTATAGGTCCGTGTGCCATGGGAGGAATCGCAAAGACGGAGCCTTCCTCCGCGCTCCTCCGGCGGCGGCGGTCTTCGAGACGGGCCAACCAGCGGTTGATTAGGTAACCTACTCCCGAAGCCAGCACGACAATGCCAATCGTGATGAACGGCGAGAGGTCGCCGATGTCAATCCTCTTGAACTCGATCCGAGGGGGAAAAGGCGGCACCGGCCCGCCGTTGAGGGCCCAGATCCAACTGCCGATGCCTCCTGCCAGTATCGGGAGCCCGAAACAGATGCACAGACCGCGGGTCAGCCAGCCGTTGGGTAGGTTGCCGAAATAGCCAAAGATGCCGAAAAGCGTCAGGTATAGCCCCGCGATCACCGCCAGCAGGCCACCGAAAATCAGCAACTGGCCGGTGACCATAGCGGCGATGCCGATGACGGGGCACGCGATCAAAAAAGCGATAGCGACGCGGTTCTCGATCTTGACTCGACGAACAGAAGCCAGGGCATAGCGTCGAGCTTCATCCGAAGGAAGCTCATACCCGCACTGAGGGCAGGAGCGGTCCTTCCTGGTTGGTTTATAGATGTGATTGCACTTGCGGCACCTCATCGCACGGCATTCCTTGCCTGATCGAGCACCTCGTCCACGCCCAGCAGCGGGCGGACTCCACGAGTCCGCGTGCGCAGGAGCGCGCGGGCACGGGAGCAATCGAGGGTACAGTCAAGCGGACGGAGCTTGTCCTTGGGGCTAGGCGTAGGCAGCACTGGACTGGGATCAACACCGTGAAAGCGCAGCATTCGCACGCCAAACTCGTAGCGGGAGAGCGGTTGTGCCCCGGCGATGTGCAATATACCCACATAATCAGACTCGGCCAACTCGACCACCGCCGCCGCCAGGCTCTCCACCCAGATGGGACAGCGCAACTCGTCGGTCCACAAGCGCACCGATTTTCCCGCCTGTAGGTCGTCTATCATCCACTGCACGGCGCGGGCCACGGTCGGTCGCCAGCCGTAGATAAGGGACGTGCGCACGATGACGGCTTCCGCGCCGGACGCAAGCACAGCTTCCTCGGCCAGCGCCTTGCTGCGCCCGTAGGGCGTGATCGGATTGGGGGGATCGTCCTCGACGTAGCTGCCCTTTTGGCCATCAAAGACTACATCGGTGGAGATGTGGACCAACTGCGCGCCGATGCCCGCCGCAGCGCGGGCGATGTTTCCGCTGCCGCCGGCGTTCACGGCGTCAAAGTCGCTCCCCCGGCCGGGGTTGAGCGAGGCGGTGTGGACGATCACCTGCGGGCGCACCTCGTCCACCAGTGCTTCCACCGCCACCGCGTCCCGCACGTCGAGTTGGCGCCAGTCGGCACCGGGCTCGTCCACGGCGCGGGAAAGATACGTGGCGGTCACGTCCCACTCGTCGCGGGCCAGCCGCACGATCCAGCCGCCCAGGTAGCCGCTGCCGCCGGTGACCAGCATGTGAGGTTTCATCATCGCCACCCGTGGCCCAAATACGAAACGAGTTTGACCTCGAATTCCTCGAAATCGCTATATACCTCGGCGTTCCAGCCACACGCTCGCGCCCCCTCCACCGCCGATGGAGAATCGTCCCAGAAGAGGATGCCCAAGCCTTCCAGCCCCAGGGTCTCTGTAATGCGCTCGTAGTAGGCGCGATTGGGCTTTTTGCAGCCCAGCTCGCCGGAAAAGAACAACTGATCGAAAATCTCGCCAAACCCCATCTGGGTTCGGATATACTCGGCGCGATACTTTTCCTGATTCGAGGCCAGGCAGCAGATGTACCCTGATTCCTGGAGCGCGCGAACCACATCAATTACCCTTTCATCAGGGGCGTTCTCCGCCTCGAACCAGACGCAGATGAAATCGTCCACCGACGCCTGCCACCCCCACCGCTCCAGGTACGGCGGCAACGCTTCCTTCAGATCCGCCTTGCCAATCAAGCAGTCCGCAAAGACACCACCGAAAAACTCGCTCGCCATCTCGCGCGTGATACCGTACTCCTGCTCAAAGAGCTGAACGGCCCGCCAGGGGAATATCGTGACACCGTCAGCATCAAAGATCGCGGCCCTGATTGACATCGTCCCTCCCACTAACCGGTCGAACCTACAAACTCGCGCAGCCGCGCCATCGCCTCGCGCACCCGTTCCGTCGGCGCGGTGACAGAGAGCCGCACGTACCCCTCGCCTGCCGGGCCAAAGAACGGCCCCGGCGCGACGGCGACGCCCGTCTGCTCCAGCAATTCCCGTGCGAACTCCTCCGATGCCCACCCCGTCGGAACCCGCGCCCAAACGTACAGCGTGGCGTGCGGGCGAACCGTCTCCATCCCCACCTCCACGAGCGTCTCCAAGATGACGTCTATTCGCTCCGCATACGTCGCGTTGCGCACGGCCAGCCACTCCGGGTCGGCGGCCAGGGCACGGATGGCGGCTTCCTGCAGCGGGCGAAAGATACCCGAATCGACGTTCGACTTGACGCGGGCCAGCGCGGCTAATGCCTCAGCGTTACCCACCGCCATCCCGATGCGCCACCCGGCCATGTTGGCCGTCTTGGAGAGCGAGTTGAACTCGACCGCCACATCCTCGGCGCCAGGGACCTGCAGCAGGCTGGGCGCCACGTAGCCGCCGTAGGTCACGTCGCAGTAGGGCGCGTCGTGACAGAGGAGAATCGAGTGCTCACGCGCAAAGCTGACAGTGCGCGCAAAGAAATCGAGACCGGCGACCGCACCGGTGGGATTGTTGGGATAGTTGAGCCACATCAGCACCGCCCGGTCAGCCGCTTCGGCGGGGATAGCGTCAAGGTCAGGCAAAAAGTCGTTCTCCGCCAGCAGGGGGAAGGCGGCCACCTCCCCACCCGCCAGGAGCGTGCCCATCGTATAAGGCGCGTAGCCGGGATCGGGCACCAGGACCAGATCGCCGGGATCGAGGCAGGCCAGCGCCAGGTTGACGATGCCCTCCTTGGAGCCGATGAGGGGCACAACCTGTGTGTCGGCGTCTAGCTCCACGCCGAACCGCCGCCCGTAATAGTCGGCCACGGCCCGCCGCAGTTCGGGGATGCCGCGATAGCCGGGATAGCCATGGCTATCGGGCCGGCGCGCCGACTGGTACAGCGCCTCAACGACGTCTTCCTCCGGTGGCAGATCTGGACTGCCGATATCCATGCTGACCACGTCCAGTCCTTGATTCCGCGCTGCGTTCACCCGCGCGGCCCAGCGGGCGAACGGGTAAGGGGGAAGTGTCTGCAATCGCTCAGCACGTTTCATCTCTCAAGCATCTCCTGAAAAGAGCACCAAATGAATCAGCGACAGAGCGAGTCAGCGAGACTTTTGGCGACGGAGTTCGGTGACCAGTAAGGCAATGAC
The DNA here is from genome assembly GCA_964551295.1 of uncultured Anaerolineales bacterium. GTDB lineage: Bacteria > Chloroflexota > Anaerolineae > B4-G1 > B4-G1 > JAFGED01. Next base: position 9,592 of record CAZKDJ010000047.1, read on the forward strand.
CTCATCGGCTAGGGCCAGGCGGTGGTCCAATACCTCCGATGATACAAGATGTCTGGCACGCCAATACCAGCCCTTACTCTCGCGCGCGGAGCCAATGGACACCATAAAGAACAAATTTCGCTGTTTGCCATAACCACGTCCGTGCCCCTCTTCGACGTTGGCACTGACCGAGCCAGCACTGCGAACCAACTGCTCCGCTATCGCGCGCGCGCCCGCGCCTATCGCGCACGAGTTTCTCACAATCTTGCCAAGCCAGCTCGTAGAAAAACAATGCTTTGCGATAGCCCAAGAACTGCCAAATCGGCTCCGCCCTAACTCGCTCGTGGAGGTCCTTCTCCCACTCCTCATAGGTCATACTTCCCTCCTCTCGCTTATTCGCTGACTCGCTGATTCGCCTACTTACTCATTCGCTGGCTCGCTGACTCAAGATAATCCAACAGCGCCTCCAGCCCCAGCACATAGCTCCGCCAGCCGAACCCGCTGATCTGCCCCACGCACACCGGGGCGACGAGCGACCTGCGGCGGAACTCCTCGCGGGCGTGGATGTTGGAGAGATGCACCTCGACTGCCGGCAGCCCGGTCGCGGCAATGGCGTCGCGGATAGCGACGCTGGTGTGGGTGTAGGCGGCGGGGTTGATCAGCACGCCATCGGCCCAACCCAACGCCTCCTGGATGGCGTCGACCAGCGCGCCCTCGTGGTTCGATTGCAGGATGCGCAGATCTGCACCGTGCGCGGCGGCGGACTCTTGCAGCGCCGCGTCGATCTCGTCCAGCGTCACACGGCCATAGACCTCCGGCTCCCGCTGGCCCAGTAGGTTTAGGTTGGGGCCGTGGAGGACGAGGATTTTGAGATTGGAGATTGGAGATTGGAGATTGGGCATGATCTACAATCCGCTTGTAGACAGGATTAACAAGATTTACAGGATTTCTATTTCATCCTGTTAATCCTGTCGAATTCATCGCTGGGTAAGGACTACTAGAGTTCCAACAGCCGCACGCTGTGGATGTCCTTGAGCGCTTCGATTTCGGCCTGTACCTCGGGTGAAGCGGGTTCATCCAGCGTGAGCGCCATCAGGGCTTCGCCACGAGGCTCCAAGCGTCCCACGCCCATGAAGGCGATGTTGATGTCGTGCCGCCCCGTCACCTGCCCCACTTCGCCAATGAGACCGGGCCGGTCGCGGTGGAAGGCCAGTAACTGGTACCCCTCCATGACGACGTCCATCCAATACCGATCGACGCGCACGATGAAGGGCTCGCCGCGCATGATCGTTCCAGACAATGCGCGCTCCTCGTCGTTCTCCTCGAAGGAGACGGTTATCAGGTCGGCAAAGGGGCCAGAATCCTCGGTCTTTTCCTCCACCACGCGCAGCCCGTGCTCGCGGGCGACTAGGTTGGCGTTGACCAGCGTGATCGGTGGGTCGGTGACGCCAAACAGCCCCTTGATCAGCAGCGCGCGCAGCAAGCCGGTATCCATGTCGGCCAGGTGGCCGGCGTAGGTAAAGTGCACTTGGTCGATGTGCGCCTCCGTCAACTGCCTGGCGGCGCGGCCGAGCTTTTCTGCCAGATCGCAGAACGGCAGCAACTGCGCCTGGGTCTCTGGCGGGATCATGGGGGCATTGACGGGGTGTGCCGCCGGACGCCCGGCCAGGACGTCGACCACCTGCCGGGCCACGTCGGAGGCCACGGCCACCTGCGCCTCTTGGGTGGATGCGCCCAGATGGGGCGTGACCACCAGCTTGGGATGCCCGAGCAGGGGGCTATCGGACGGCAGTGGTTCAGCCGAAAAGACGTCCAGGGCCGCCTCGGCCAACTGCCCGGCGTCCAAGGCCTCGAGCAACGCTTCTTCATCAACAATACCGCCGCGGGCGCAGTTGATCAGCCGGGCGGTGGGCTTCATCAGCGCCAGCTCCCGTTCGCCGATCAGGCCGATGGTGGACGGCGCCTTGGGGACGTGGACGGTGACGAAATCGGCCTGGGCCAAGAGATCGTCCAGGTCGCACATCTCCACTCCTATCTGCTCGGCCAGGTCGGTGGCGACGTAGGGGTCATACGCGATGACGCACATCTCCAGCCCGCGCGCCCGGCGGGCTACGTGCTGGCCAATGCGCCCCATCCCCACCACACCCAACGTCTTGCCCGTCGTCTCGACCCCCATGAACTTTTTCCGCTCCCACTTGCCGCTGGATAGGGACGCGTTGGCCTGGGGAATGTTACGGGCCATGGCAAACATCAGGGCAATGGCGTGCTCGGCAGCGGCGATGCTGTTGCCATCGGGTGCATTGACCACCAGGATGCCCCGCTCGGTGGCCTTTTCCACGTCGATGTTATCCACGCCCACGCCGGCCCGCCCGATGATCTGCAGGCGCTCCGCCGCCTTGATCACGCGGGCAGTCACTTTTGTGCCGCTGCGCACGACCAGGGCGTCGTAATCGCCGATGATGTCGACCAGTTCGTCCTCGCTCAACTTGGGCTTGACGTCTACCTCCAGTTCTTTACTCAGGACGTCGATCCCATCCTGGGCCAGTGGATCGGAAACTAATACACGCATGATGGATTCCTCCCTTTGTTTGGTTGGTACTCGTTCAAGATTAACCTGGCACTTTAGCGATCTGTGCTCGGATCAGTAGTAGAGCAAACCAAGGTTGGTTTCGAAAAACTCCTTAGCTTGCTCCCAAGTCTCGCAGGGTGGTCAAGACGATCCCTCGCGGCATGTCCTCGACAATGTCCACCGCGCCGATCTGGCGCGGCAGCACCCAGCGCAGCGTGTTGCCGCGCTTTTTCTTGTCGTGGGCCATCGCTTTGTAGATCGCATCCGCATCGTGTGGCGGACACGCCGTAGGCAGCCCCCACGCCGCCAGCGCCGCCTCGATGCGATCCGCGAGAGCGGGCTGCGCCAGCCCTATTTTAGTCGCAATTCGCGCCGCCGCAACCATGCCGATGCTGACCGCGTCACCGTGGCGCATTCCAAATCCACTTAGCCGCTCTAGGCCATGGGCCGTGGTGTGGCCCAGGTTGAGCACCACCCGGCGGCCGCCCTCGAAGGGGTCCTCCTCCACCACGTCGATCTTGACCCGGATGGAGCGCGCGAGTTGGGAAATGGAGATTGGAGATTGGAGATTGGGCATTTCCAGTTCAGCGAACAAATCGGGCGCGCCGATGACGCCGTGCTTGATCACCTCCGCCATCCCGGCACGTACCTCTTCTGCAGGCAGCGTGTCCAGCACGGCCAGATCGATGAACACCAGCTCCGGCTGCTTGAACGCGCCGATCAGGTTCTTGCCCTGGGGTAGATCGACCCCCGTCTTGCCCCCCACGCTGGCATCCGTCATCGCCAGAAGCGTGGTGGGCACCTGGGCGAAGCGCACGCCGCGCATGAAGGAAGCCGCCGCAAATCCGGCAATGTCGCCGGTGACGCCGCCGCCCAGTGCCAGCACCGCCCCACTACGGTCGAGGTCGCTCGCCAGGAACTGGTCGTAAAGCGCGCGGATCGTGTCCAGCGTCTTGTGCTGCTCGCCATCGGGGATGACGCAGGTAAAGGGCGCGAACCCCGCCGCCTGCAGCGACGTCACGACCTGCTCCGCGTAGAGCGGCGCGACGACGGTGTTGGAGACAACGGCGACGGGGGTGCCCGATGGCGCACTCGCCGCCCGCAACGCGTCGCCCATGCGCGAGAGAATGCCAGCACCAATGTGGATCGGATACTCACCGCCCGGATATCGAACGGGCAACGTGATGACGTCCGCCAGCGCGATCACCCGCTCGGCGACCTCCTCGACCGAGAGGCCGGTGGTATCGATCTGCCAGGGAATGGCCTGGTAGGCCGCACGGCGCGCCGCAAGCAACTCTGCGATTCGCGCGCGCGGATCGGGCACGTTGAGCAGCGGGCGGTTGTCGTCGTCGCCCACCCGACGCAGGATCTCGTCTGGGTCGGCGGTGAGGCAAACGACGGTGCCGCCGTCCATCATCACCCGGCGGTTATCGGGGTTGACCAACGCGCCGCCGCCAGTGGCGATCACTAGATCCTCCTGCACGCTCAGATCAGCGCACACGTCCGACTCCATCGCACGAAACGCTGGCTCGCCGTACTCGGCAAAGATGCGGGGGATCGGCTTGCCCACCCGCAACACGATCGCGTCGTCCATATCCACGAACTGCCAGCCCAGTCGCCGCGCCACTTCCCGCCCCACGGCAGACTTGCCCGTGCCCATAAACCCGTTGAGAACAATGTTGGTCATTGCCCAAATCTCCCAATAGCAAATCAAAAGTGCCGGGCGACGATCTGACGGACATCTTCAAGCCACGCCTGTCGCTGTCCCGGCGTGCTGGTAACAATCACACGGTACATCCGGCGGAAAAAATCCTCGACGCCACATAGGTCAAAGATGCACGTCCTCCACAGCGCCTCCAACGGATCGCCAAAGACCTCCACCTCCCGCCGTTCCGGCGTGTTGGACGTGTTGAAAACCAGCGCCACTTTCGCCTTCAGCAGCCCGATGGGTATCCCTTCACCGCTATCCCCCTCCGCAAACTCATAAGCCACGCCGGGACGAAGGACGCGGTCAATCCACCCCTTGAGAATTGCCGGTGGCTGTCCCCACCAGGTGGGATGCACGACGACAATGCCGTCCGCCTCGGCGATCTCGTCGCAGTGGTGTTGGATGACGGGGTCGAGCGGCGCGCCCCTGGGAATCTCCTCGTGCGTGGTGATGGGATCAAACCCCTCGGCGTAGAGATCGTGATACCTGACCGTATGGCCGTTGCAGCAATTCCCGTTATGGGAAAAAACGCCGGGCTGTAGCCGCGATTTCGCAATCGCGCAGGGTGTTTTTCGTGGCAAGATGCGCGCGATTTGGAAATCGCGGCTACAAAACGGGAATTGCTGTGGCCGTTGCATTGTAGCATCTGGACGACCGTTTCCGCAATCGCGTGGTTAAAGCTGCCCTGGCGGGGATGGCTCAGGATGACAGATGTTTTCACGGTCGCTCGATTATCTTGCTGGTCTCGTTCCCCTCTTGAGTCCCGTCGGAAAATTTGCGGATGTAATCAAACACGGTACCCTCAGACACCTCGACGATCTGTCCGGCGTGCAAGTCAGGAATATTGAAAGGTTTGTTTCTCAACAGGCCTGTGATCCTCTCTCCCTCCCACGAGATGACCTCAACCCACATCCACTCGTTGCCCCCATCTGGGGTAGCAAATGGAGCTTTCACCTGGATAAACTCACTAGGCGTCAACCCTGCGTTGAACGCCACTCGTAGAGAGGGGAGTTTCTCCTTTGCCTGCTGACTTGCTGCCAGCAGTTCCTCGTCGTACTTGACGAGCTTCAATGAATCTTCCCAACCAAAGAAGCTAGACAACATTTTCTCTTGCTGCGCGTAGATGTCGACTCCTGGGTATCTGTCGAAGGCTATCTCAACTAACCGGTTGTTCGGATCACCCCGCTCCCATGTACCCTCATACAGCGAGAGCAATGCGACGGCCGCCGCATTCGACTTTAACGACTCCACTTGGGAGTCTCGCACTTTGGGATGCTTGATCGCGTTGAGATCGAGATCAAACTCGCCCGCTCTCTCGATGATGGCACCCTCGGCGATGGCCTGAGCAAACAGGTTGATCAAATACCCCATATCCTGGCTGCGTGCCCGTGAGAAACCATCTACGACTATATCGGGGAGACCAAACTTGATCATACCCAGAGTGATCGCCCTCACATGCTTGCCTTTGTTGTACGCATGGACCACCTTGTGCCTCAAAATATTAGGAACTCCCTCTGTCCAGGCATCGAGACGCTGTTCTTCCCATGCGTCTGGAGTGAACACCTCGTTGGTTTCATCATCCCAAACCAACCCGCCGGTCTCACGGGCAAGAGCGCCGGTCAACTCAATCGCGGCACGCAACCCATCACTTACATAATACTTGGAATAACCAAAGTCTAACACCAGGGCTTGCTGCGAATCCTGCAAAGCAAGCGCTTGAGCCCTGGTTAGCCCACGCCCGAAATGCTGAAGGAAGCTCGTGTCAGGTGGCGTATAATGCGTCTTGACATCTGCCATCATTTGAGGCGCGACTGACATTTCCTTTTCCACGAGTTCTATCGCGTCAACCCTCCGGAATCTCATGAACCTATCCCGGAGAAGCGCATGCAAAGCCGCAATAGGATCGCCTACTGGTACGGGAAGATAGTAGATGCCAAATTGAAAGGCAATCTGTTCCTGCATCAAAGCCCCAGGAAGGATAGGGAGCCTTCCCCCATAACGACCGCCAGTGACCGCTCCGAAAAGTTTCTTGAACATGGCACTCTCCTTATTACTCTACGATTGATGTCCCTTCATCTCACCCATGCTATCCCCACCCAATTTCTCGATCAGTGCATCGGCCAGCACCCAGGCCACCATCGCCTCACCGACGACGGATGCGGCGGGCACAGCGCACACGTCGGAGCGCTGGTACTGCGTAGCAGCCTCCTCACCCGTGGTCAGATCGACCGAGCGCAGCGGCGTGACGGTGGTCGGGATGGGCTTCATCGCCGCGCGGACCACGACGGGCTCGCCGTTGGTCATCCCTCCCTCGATGCCGCCGGCACGGTTGGAAGTACGGATCACCTTTGGAGACTGGAGATTGGAGATTCCTAGTTCGTCGTGGACCTGCGTGCCGGGCCGCCGCGCGTTCTCGAACGCCGGGCCGATCTCGACCCCCTTGATTGCCGGGATGGACATCACCGCTTGGGCCAGCCGCGCGTCGAGCCGGCGGTCCCACTGAACGTGGCTGCCCAACCCCACCGGCACGCCGGTCGCCACGACGGCGAACACGCCGCCCAGGGAATCGCCCGCCTCGCGCGCCGCGTCGATGGCCACGCGCATCCTGTTTGCTGCCTCCGTGTCGGGGCAGCGTACGTCGTTCCCCTCGGTCAGCGCCCACAGCTCGGGCCACCCCAGGTCGGGGATCTGACCCACCACGCCGCCAATCTCGGCCACATAGCTACCCACGACGACGTCAAACTCGGCGAGGAGCAGCTTGGCCACCGCCCCCACCGCCACCCGCGCCGCCGTCTCCCGGGCGCTGGCTCGCTCCAAAATGGGCCGGGCGTCGTCCAGGCCGTACTTGACCATCCCGGCATAGTCGGCGTGACCAGGTCGGGGCACGGTCAATTTGGGCAAATCACCCGCGGCCCAACGATCGCGCCAATTGGCCCAGTCGCGGTTCTCGATGCGCAGGCTGAGGGGCGCGCCCGTCGTCTTGCCGTAGAGCACACCGCCGAGAATCTCGACCTTGTCTCGCTCGATCTTCATCCGCCCGCCGCGGCCGTAACCTCCTTGGCGACGAGCCAATTCGTGGTTGATAGCTTCCACGTCCACAACCAAGCCCGCGGGCAGACCGTCGACGATGGCCGTCAGACACGGGCCGTGGGATTCACCGGCAGTCAGGAATCGCAGCATCTTTACCTCACGATCGTCTTCGCAGCCTGTTGGCCAGCGTGGTCCAGATGTTTCTCTTCATGGGCAGGTAGCGATAGTAGAGAAACAGGTCAATCAGGACCATGGACATATTGAGCACGTAGAGCAGGATGATCCAATCGAACGCGTACAGCGCCTTGTGAACGATCCCGCTCAGATAGCCAAGGCTGACGATCACCATGAAGAGCGGGCTCTTGCCCACCACCTCCTTTGTGCGCAACGCCTTGACGATGGATACGGGCCAACTGATGCCAAAACATATCAACATACCGGCTTCGAAAACACTCATCTTTCTACTGTACTCCTATCAATTTCCCAACCCCGCCTCGCAAGCCGCGCGCATCACGTCGATGGGCGGCGCTACCCCCGTCCACATCTCGAACGATAGCGCCCCCTGCCGCACGAGCATGTCCAGCCCGGCGACGGCACACGCCCCTGCCTGCTTGACCTGTTTGAGCAACTCGGTCTCCAGTGGATTGTACACCAGGTCGAACACCGTCAGGTGAGCGGGCACGGGCACGCCATCCGGCCAGATGGATGCATCCGTCTTGGGCAACATGCCTACCGGCGTCGCGTTGACCAGCAGGTCGGCAGCGCGAGCCGCCTCGACCAGCGCCTCGGTCGTGGCTGGCAGCGTTCGCAGCCGGACGTCCGCCAGCCCGGCGACGAGCGCCTGAACCCGCTCTGGGACGAGGTCGGATACGAGCACCTCCTCCGCGCCCGCTCGGAGCAGGCCAAAGACCACCGCCCGCGCTCCACCGCCCGCGCCGACGACCACGGCCCGCTTCCCCTCGGGATCGAATCCCGCGCTGCGCAGCGAACCGACAAAGCCCTGGTAGTCGGTATTGTCGCCTTTGATGGTGACCGTTCCTTCCTCATCGCGTTCCACGATGATCGTGTTGACCGCGCCAAAAGCCGCCGCATCTGGAGCGACGGCATCCAAGAAAGGAATCACCGCCTGTTTGTGCGGCACGGTCACGTTGCACCCCTGGAAGCCCAGCGCGACCAGGCCGCGCACCGCCTCCTCGACCCGCTCGGGCCGCACCGGCAACGGGACGTAGCGCCAGTTGAGCTCCAGCGCATCAAAAGCGGCGTTGTGCATCGCCGGCGAAAGCGTGTGGCCGATGGGCCAGGCCATCAGGCCGACCAGTTTCGTGTGTCCATCGAGCATTTCAACCTCCTCATACGCCCCAGATCACTCTCCCGACTCCTCGGCGCGATCGATCCAGTATACAGCATACGTCCCGCGCAATTGCTGCGCCTCATCTAGCAAATTGGCAGCTCGCGACGAAACCTGCGTGACGCCCTGTCCATCCACCAACGGCATCGCCAGATAGAGATGGTCCATTCGAACGATGTAGGCATCCGGCGGCGCGTCGTCTCCCACGAGTCGCCGCGCGGCGATAGCGTGTGGCTGGTACCACAGCCGCTTCGCCTCCTCCCGCGTGGCCGGTGTCTCGAACAGCCGCCGTTCGACCTCGGCATCCGTCATCGTAATCAGATCGTCCGGCGCCACCGCGCCCGCATCGGACAGTCGCTGCGCAAGGCGGGCGAGCATCATGTTCGGCCCTAGGTTGGCCGCCGAGCAGTGAAAGCGCGCCTCGGCCACGATCAGATCGACTAGCAGTTCCGCCGTCTCGACATCGGTCTCCAAGTGCGGCCCCACCCGGTGCAGGCGAGTGAGTATCTCGGGCGCCGGTTGCGGCAGGATGCCACCGGCCTGCGCGCTGCGCACCCAGGAATCGAGGTGATCGGCGTGCAGGATGCCGTCGCGGTTTTTCAAGACACTCGCCGGATCGCCATCGACGCAAGCCACGACCGACCGGGGCTCCAGTCCGTGCCGAACCAGGATATCGGCTATCGGCGGCGAGAGGATGCGCTCGACAGTCCAGCGGTGATGGTCGACGCCATCCAACTGTTCCAGCGCGTGGCTGAAGGGCGCGTGGCCCACGTCGTGCAGCAACGCAGCAGCACGCAGAACGTCGTCGTCTGGGCAAAAGTGCGCCACCAGCGAAAAGACGCCCAGCGTGTGCTGCAAGCGGCTGTGCACGTGATGGGTCGTCAGCGCAGAGCCGCCGCTGTGAGACACAAAGTGCAGCCGGCGCAGCGGCCGGCAGGCCAGCAAGGCCCGTTCGACGGGGCGCAACTCGGTGCGGATTCGCCACAGCGGCTCCCATAGGACCCCAGCAGCGCCGTCGAGTCGAGCGAAATAGTCGTCGTGCTCTTCCATCATCGAAACGTAGTCAAGACCTTCTCCACCTGCGACAAGGACGCGACGACAGGCACAGAGAGATCCGCCGGGTCGCCCGCGCACCCCTCCCGCGCCAGCCAGACGGCCCGCATGCCAACCCCCGTCGCTCCCAACGCGTCCGATTCGAGATCGTCACCGACGTAGACAGCCTCCTCAGCGGGCACGCCCAACTCCCGAAGACTCGTCCCAAAAATGTCGGGATGGGGCTTGGAGACATCCAAGTCACCTGAGATGACAACCGATTCAAAGCGAGATGCGATCCCCGTCCTCTCCAACTTGCGCCGTTGCTGGCCCGAGTCGCCATTGGAGACGACGGCCAGCCGGTATCCGTCCAGTGAGTCCAAGCAGGGCAGCACATCGTCGTATAGCTGCCAGCTTCCCTCGTAGGTTGCCAGATAGTTCCGAAAGACGATCATGGCCCGTTCGTCCGTCGCCCACTCCCCCAGAGATTCGTACACCGCCTTGACGCGCAAGAGCCGCTGTTGGACGAACGTGATGTTTCCGGCCAGATACCGTTCCATATATCGCTCGGCTTCTCGCTGCCAGGTGGCCGCAAACTCGTCGAACGAGACACGCTTGGCTTCCTCCAGCATCTCGTAGAGCCCGGCCAGCGCAGCCTGCTGCGCGCCCAGGTGATCCACCAACGTGCCATCGATATCAAAGATGACTACCTTGATCAAAGCAAGCCCTTTCGACGTATTCCGGTGGATCGATACCGAACTGCTTGAGCACAAAACGATCAAGCTCCAGCGCATCATCACCGACAAGAATTTGGGGCAGTTCGATTTCCCCCCGCCCCTCTAACATCGCCCTGCCGCCGTTTACAAAAAAACAAACGGTGCATAAGCCATCACCGCCCGGTAGATGTTGACCACGGACTTTTGAAGGTCGACATGCACGCGTGGGCGTCCGTGCACCGGCTCGCCCTCCTGGTACATCCGTCGCGGGACGGCGCCTACAAATAGCTTGATATTGTTGGAGAACGTTGCTCCCGACCGCTTGGATGTCGCTGGCATCCCTATGCGTACTGCATAATCCTTCAAGCATCTCGGTAGGTAGTGCTCCTCGCCGTTGACGTCAACACAGTCAACGTCCTCTAGATCGAGGTCCACAACTTGGACACCATATTCTTCTACCACGCCTCCCAGGCCGATATGTTCCAGGTTCTGCATCAAGAACCCGTCTGCCCCTTCAGCGATAGCGCAGCGCGCCCCAAGACGCGAGGCGTAACGAATCATCTCGGCGAGCAACTCCGGGTCCGTGCGCGGGTGACCCGGTCTCGGCGGATGGGCAAGGTTGATCTTTACGAGAGCTGACCCGCCTTCCTCGATCATGCTCCCCAACCCGATTTCATCCAAAGCCGCGTGCAAAGCATCAATACCGTGGACCGACAAAAGCATTATCAAGTACTCTCCAAGCTTCGCATCAACGCCATAAAACCAGGAAATGAATCGGCGATGCACTCCGCATTCTCAACCACCGTCTCCCCTTCCGCGATCATCCCGGCCACGGCCAGCGCCATCGCCAGCCGGTGATCGCCGCAGCTATCGACCGCGGCACCCCGCAGCGGCGTCGGCCCCTCTACAATAAACCCATCGGGCTGAGCTTCGATGCGCGCGCCCATCGCCTGCAACCCTGCGGCGATGACGGCGATACGATCGGTCTCTTTGACCCGCAGTTCGGCCGCATCACGTACGACGGTGGTACCGGAGCCTTGTGTCGCGGCGACGGCCAGGATCGGGAACTCGTCGATCATGCGCACGACCGTTTGGCCGCCGACCTCCACGCCGCGCAAATCGGAAAAGCGCACCGTCAGGTCAGCCACAGGCTCGCCGCCTTGCACCCGCGCGTTCTCGATATCGATCCTGCCCCCCATCTTACCCAGCACATTGAGGAGCCCGGTGCGGGTGGAATTGACGCCCACGCCCTCTATCGTCACCTGTGAGCCTTCTATCAACACCGCCGCCACCAGCAAGAAGGCGGCAGAGGAAACGTCGCCGGGCACGGTGAGCGAGTTGGGCCTGAGGACGTCCTCCGGGGCCAGCGTGACGTCGAGCCCATTCACGCTGATCTCGGCCCCCATCGCCGCCAGCATGCGCTCGGTGTGATCGCGCGCAGGGCCGGGCTGGCGGACGACCGTCGGACCATCAGCGTAGAGGCCGGCCAGCAGTAAGGCGCTTTTAACCTGGGCGCTGGCAACGGTCAGGGTATGATCGTGACCCTGGAGCCCTCGCCCCCGAATGGTAAGTGGCGCGTATCCGTCTACATCGTCGATCTCCGCGCCCATCGCCCGTAGGGGCTCGATGACGCGCCGCATGGGACGGCGCAGGAGCTGCGGGTCGCCGGTGAGGGTACAATCGAACGGCTGTCCCGCCAGGATACCGACCAGCAGCCGCATGGTCGTACCGGAGCGGGCGCAGTTCAGCGGCCCGGCGGGCTTTTGCAAACCACGCAGCCCACGCCCGTGAACGGTCAGCGTAGTCGCTTCGTGCCGGTCAATCTCTACGCCCAGCACTCGCAGGCAGCTCAGCGTCGCCAGGCAGTCGCCTGAGGGGAGAAATCCCTCAATCCGACTTTCACCGCTGGCCAGGGCACCAAACATCAGCGCCCGGTGGGAGATGGACTTGTCGCCCGGGACACGCACACGCCCCTGAAGCGCTGCACCGGGACGCACAGTCAATCGGCTCATTCCCCTTCGCTCCACGTCTACTCGATCACCTGCTGGCTGGCAGGATACATCTCGCGCCGCGTCCGGCGGACGGCGCTCAACACCTTGCGCATCTTTTCCTCATCGGCAGTCTCTAGCCAATGGAGCAGTTCTCCCAGATGAGCCTGGTAGGCATCCAGCACCTTGAGCACCTCCTCGCGGTTGGTCAGCAGGATGTCGATCATCATTGTCACGTCACTGCCGGCCAAGCGCGACGTACTGCGAAAGCCGGTGGCGACCACCTCCCAAGCTGCCGGATCCTGGGAGGTGGTCGCATCCGCCGTAGCGACGAGAGCGCAGGCCAGCAGGTAGGGCAAATGGCTGAGTGTGGCCACCAAAAAGTCCTGCCGCTCCGGTTCGAGCACCAGGGGGTTTGCGTCGACGGCCTCAGCCACTGCGCGCCCCAACGCCAGAGCCTCCGGAGACGTGCGCTTCAGCGGCGATAGGATGAACGTACAGCCCCTGTAGAGTGCCGGGTCTGCTACCTCGATACCTGACTTTTCCTTACCGCACATCGGGTGCCCGCCCAGGGGCTGGATGTGACCAGGCAGCCGCTCCATCTCTGCAGCGATGCGCCCCTTAGTGCTGCCCAGGTCCATCAGCAGGCACCCCTCCGGCAGCAGCGGCGCGATCTCGGGCAGTTGCCCCAGGATGACGCGCACGGGCGTCGCCAGGACGACCACGCCCGCCTCACACACACCCTCGGCCACATCCGTGGTACCCGAATCGATAAAGCCGCGTGCCAGCGCGATCTCGATCGATTCGGCGCGCCGGGCCACGCCGACGACGCGGCGGCACTTGTTCCGCAGCGCCCCGGCCAGCGATGCACCCATCAAGCCCAGGCCGACGACGGTAACCTGTGCATTTGACAGTTCCATATTGCGACATCTCCTCAAGCTATGGCATCATGGTATGGAAATGGCCACTCGAAACCCGTAGAGCCTCAGGCCCGAGTCCGGAAGAGCCCAATCGCGGAACGCACAGCGAGCGCAGAATCGATCGTTGATGAACGACCCGCCACGCACAATCCAGCCGACGTCATCCTCAGTCGCGGTCCACTCCCAAACATTGCCCGCCATATCCGCGCAACCATAAGGGCTATCGCCCTCGGGTGAATACCGCCCCACTGGGGTTGTGGCAAAAATGCGGGCCTCCGCCGTATTGCAGCGATCCTGGTCCCATTTTCCCCAAGGATATGTTCGTCCATCGGTACCGCGTGCGGCCTTTTCCCACTCCGCCTCAGTAGGCAATCGCGCGCCAGCCCACTCTGCGTAGGCCATTGCGTCTTGATGAGTCACCAATACTACTGGATGATCACCTCTGCCTGACGAAAAAGAGCGTGCTTGCTCGTCCCAGTTGTACGGTTGCGCCCAATCCTCCTTGGCGAAAGGAACCGGATGCTCTGGATTGACGTCCAGAAATCGTTTGTACTCGGCGTTGGTCACAAGGGTTTTGTCTAGCCAAAACCCTTGCTGTTCAAGCTCTTCCATCGCTTGACCAAAGAGAAACTTTCCGGCTGGGACGCGCACCATCTCCTTGTTGGTCTTTTCACAGATCATAATATCCAGGCTCATAGCGTTTCAGATTATAGAGTCCTTCCAACCGCTTCGGCGATGGGCTTCAAGCTCTCCATCAGTGCGGCAAAGCGCTCCGGTTTGAGCGACTGGGCGCCATCGGAAAGCGCCTCCTCTGGATGGGGGTGCACCTCGATCATCAATCCATCCGCCCCGGCCGCCACCGCCGCCCGTGCCATCGGTTCGACCAACTCCCACTTGCCCGTCCCGTGGCTGGGATCGACGATGACGGGCAGGTGCGTGAGCTGTTTGAGCATGGGCACGGCGCTGATATCGAGCGTGTTGCGGGTGTAGGGCTCGAAGGTACGGATGCCGCGCTCGCACAGCATGATGCGGTTGTTGCCGTGCGATAGGATGTACTCGGCCGCCATCAGCAACTCCTCGATGGTGGACATCATCCCCCGCTTGAGCAACACCGGCCGCTGCGCCTCGCCCACGGCGTGCAGCAAGGCATAGTTCTGCATGTTGCGCGCGCCGATCTGCAGAATGTCCGCAAAGGTGGTGACCAGCG
>CAZKDJ010000048.1:0-23503 GCA_964551295.1 uncultured Anaerolineales bacterium
GCAAGCCGTGCTTTTCGGCCAGCATCTCGGTGATGGAGCTCTTGCCCGAACAGGGGGAGCCTCCCATCCAGAGAACGTGCGCCAGCTCACTTGCACACTTGCCAACTTGCATACTTCCTAATCCTCCAACCCTCGCGTAGCAACATTCTCCCCAGGGCGCAACTCCTTCTCGTAACAGTCGTATTGATGTCGTACGTGCATCCCCGCTTTCTCATAGAGATGCAGCGCGCCGGTGAGGCTCTTGGCGTCGACACCCAGGGTCACCGTGTTCCTGCCCCGGCGGTAGAGCTCGCCAAAGCTGTGATGTAGCAGAGCGAGCGCGATTCCCCGCCGTCGCCATGGCCGCCGCACGCCCAACGTCTCGACCGTGCCCACGTTCGGCCCCTCGCCGGTCACGTCGTAGCAGATCGAGCAGCCGACGATTTCATCGCTCGCGACCACCACGAACCACAGCGACTGGTCGAACGATGGGTCGTCCATCCAGTGCACCCACTCCGCGTAATCTTCTTCGAACGGCGACTCGACGTGCCCCCAGTGATCCTTGAACGCATCGCGTATCGTGTGGACAAGGGCACGATCCTCCGTCTCGCAGACAAAGGGCCGGATGACGATCACCTCTGGCACACAGGGCTCCGGCGGCGGCGCGTCCATCTCAATGACCATCTCGAAAAAGTGTCGCACGACCTGGTATCCCAGTTGATCCAGCAGCGCGCCAGCCCTTATGTCAGCCTCGGGCACGAACTGTCGCAACGCCACGCGGACTCCCTCCGGTGCCTTTGGAACGGCCTGTAGCGCGCGCTCCTCTGCCCACTGGCCAAGATAAGTGCCGATGGATCGTCCCTCGTACTCGGAATGTACGCGCACCTGGACAAAGATGCGCACGTACGGCGCGCCATCCCTCACGGCCGCGTATCCTACCATTTTGCCATCCGAGTCCAAGACCACACGCGTGTCGGTCTCTAGATCGAGATTGGGCATCTTCCATTCCGTCCCGAACTCTGTTTCCTCGATCACGGCTTTGCCTATCTGTACCATTGAGCAGGCATTGAATAAAGCTACTGCTGCATGTAAATCGTCCACCTCTGCCGGACGCACTGTGAATTCTTCTGACAACGATGCTGACATTTCCTTACTCCTCTGCTATAGAACATAGGGGCGGATCGTATATTGCATCAAGTCCTCGTTCCAACGGAAGCCTGCTCTTTCGTAGAAGCGCACGCTTGCGTCGCTGGGCCCCACGAGCAGGCACTCCAAATCCTGCGCTTTGGCCCATTGAATAACGCGGGCCATCAACTCTGACCCAATCCCACGGCCGCGATAGGCCGGCGTGGTGTAGACATTGGTCACGTAGCCAAACCCATCGTTGAGCCGGTTGGGCTTGGGCACCTTGTCAATCCGCTGCACAAAGATGTGGGAGACGATCGTGCCCTCACACACGGCCACCCAATAGACCCACCGCTGGCTCGCCAGTCCCTGCCGCAGGAACGCGGAGCAGGCTTCCAAGAATGACTGCCGGTCGTGGGCCGGCGTGCCCGGAGATTCTTCGAGACGAAAATCCCAGCGCATTTGAGCAAGCGCGTCCAAGTCAGACTCAGTGGCGATCCGAAAATCCATTGCTCTCCCTCTCCCAACAAAACGAGGCCGCGGGCTCTATGCCCACGACCTCACACAGACGGGAACAAACAAAAAAGGCCGTGGGCTTCGCAATGCCCCCGGCCTCTGGCTTTTCCGTTACGCTATCTCAACGGAAGGCAAGCGCACTGCGACAAGGCGAAAAAGGCACGCCGTTAGACACCTTCAGGCGAACCACTGCCGATTCATTGCTGAAAAATACAGTGCGCATGTCTTGCCTCCTTGTAAGATGGGCCGGATTATACCCTAGTCCGACAGGTTGTCAAGTCGGGTGGAACGCCTATAATGAGCGCACCGCGAGAACCGGAGGAAATCAACGCAGCCATGGTCACCATCAAAGATATCCGCAAAGCCATCCAGAACCTGAGCCTCTCCAACAAGCCGGTGTGCATCCACGCCTCCCTGCGCTCATTCGGATGGATCAAAGGCGGGCCGCTGGCAGTGGTTGATGGATTCCTTTCCGAGGGATGCACCATCGTCGTTCCCACGTTTTCGTACGACCTGGCCGTACCGCCTCCCGTCGATATGCGACCGCGGCAAAACGGATACGACTATGCTGCCATCGAGGAACCAATGCCAGGGAGCAAGCGCATCTATACACCAAAGAGCACCGCTTTCTCCGGGGAGAATATGGGAGCCATTCCCGCCGCCGTCCTGGCGATGCCGAGACACGTGCGCGGAAACCACCCGCTTAACTCGTTCGCCGCCGTGGGTCCGCTGGCGCGCAGAGTAATCTCCAGCCAGGGGCCGATGGACGTCTATGGACCGCTCAAGGTGCTGGCAGAAACCGGCGGATCGGTCGTGATGATGGGCGTGGGATTGAATCGAATGACACTGCTGCATCTGGCAGAACAAATGGCGGGCCGAAACCTCTTCCGGCGCTGGGCCAACGGGCCGGACGGGAAACCGATGGAAGTCGAGGTTGGCAGTTGCTCGGAGGGCTTTGTGAACTTACGATCGATCCTTTCTCCGGTTATGACCGAGGAAAAAGTCGGAGAAAGCATCTGGCGAGTCTATCCGGTGAAAGAGACGCTGACGATCTCTGCGAGAGAAATTCGAGCGAACCCCAGGCTGACTCACTGTGGTGACGCAAAGTGCCGGCGCTGCCGGGACGCCGTGATGGGCGGTCCCATACTCGAAAACTGCAACTAGATGCGCCCATGACCATCCATCTGAACCAAGTGCTATCCCACTACGACATAGGGAAACCGTGCGGCGCCTGGCCGGTCGAACGCGGCTTTATCAACGAAAGTCGAAAAATCGAGACTACCTCGGGAAACTATTTCCTGAAGCACTATCATCCAGACCTATGCCATCCCGACATCATCCGGGCACAACACACCCTCGTGGCACACCTACGGCGAGGGAGCTTTCCGGCCCCAGCGCTGATGCCCACCACCGGTGGCGGCACGCTCCTGATATGCGAGGGGGGATTCTACGAGATCCAGGAATACATCGGCGGCACGTTCTACGACCACGACCGACCAGAACATTTTCGGGAGGCAGCACGGATGCTGGGGCAATACCACACCAAAGTGGCGGGCTTTGCGCCCCAGGCGCTGCACGACCTCGGCACACTCTATGGTCCGGCGATCCTGCGCGCCAACTTGACCAACCTGGCCAAGGCCTGGGGACTCGACCGCGGTCCCGAGATGGCCCAGGTCGTACGCCAACTGGAAGCCCACACCGACGACCTTGTTGCCCGCTTTGCGACGCACGGCGCATTACCCCACTTAATCATCCACGGCGACTATTATGCCGACAACCTGCTTTTTGAGTATGGACGCGACAGCACCCTCATCGTGGGCGTGGTCGATTACGACAAGGCCCGTTGGCAACCGCGCGTCGTCGAATTGGCCGAGACGCTGATCTATTTTGCGTCGCCGCGATCAGGCCACCTGCGCCACTTGATCTATCCCGGTTTTCTCGAGTGGGAGCCGTTCGAGCGCTTTCTGCGCCACTACGCCAGCGTCGCTTCAATAGCCAAGAGCGAACTCCAGGCCCTGCCGGATTACGTCCGCTGCATCTGGCTGCAAGTCGCGCTGCAACGGCTAGGCGAGAAAAGCCCTCGCCCGCCCGAAGCATCAGAGGCGCTGCGCGAGGTGTTAGCGCTGGGGGAATGGACAAGGGCAAATACGGAACAAATGACCGAAACTGGCGAAAGCAGTAATGCGTAAAACGTAAAGAACGAACTCATTACGTTTTACGCATTACGAAATACGCATTCCTCAAAGGAGCGCCATGATCAAAGCCATTATCTTTGACTTCGGAAGAGTCATATCGACTCAAAAACCGACGTCCCTGTTTCGAGGCTACGAGGAAGAGTTGGGCATCGCGCCCGGCACGCTCAACCCGATCATGTTCGGCAGCCAGGCCTGGGAGGACGCACTGGTGGGACGGAAGACGAGCCAAGAGTTCTGGGAAACCATCGCCCCCCGGCTCAACCTGCACACACCGGAGACCATCGACGCCTTCCGCCAGCGCTACCACGCCGACGAGGCGCTCAACGCGGACATCGCCGAGCTGATCCGAAAGCTGCACGCGGAGGGCCACAAGCTGGCGGTGCTCTCCAACTCGCCACCCGGCCTGGTCCATTGGCTGGATGATTGGGGCATCCTCGACCTGTTCGACACCGTCTTTTGCTCTGGCGACGAGGGCGTGAAAAAGCCCGATCCGGCCGCCTTCCAGATCACGCTGGAGCGACTGAGCGTAGCGCCCGAGGAGACGGTTTTCATCGACGACACGACGCGGCACGTGAACGCGGCTCGCTCACTGGGGCTGCACGCCATCCTCTTTACCACTGCCGAGACGATGAAGGAAGAGCTGAACAGACTACTCATCCAGTCTTGAGTGCGCGCAACCCCAGAAAAAGGGGCACCTCCCGGTTGGCCACGTTCCTGGCCTTGGTCCGCGGGCCGGACGTGCAGATCTTGTACGTGGGGACCTCTTTGATGCAATCGACCACCAAGCCGCAGTCCGCCAGCCCGTTGACATAGTCCTGCAAGGGCCGGTGAAAGTCCAGCGTCACCCCCCTCCGCTGGCCAGGATAGGGCTTCTTGGGCACCGAGAGCGGCGTCAGGTAGCGGTCGACGCGTCGGTACTGCAGTTTGCGATTCACGTCCCATCCCCACCCGCTCTGGCGGGGCACGCGGAAGCAGGGATGCGTCACCAGCATCACCAACCGACCACCAGCCTTGAGCGCCCAGGCCGCCGACGCCAAAACAGGCTGCAGCGGGTCCATGTTCTGAATGCTGAGCAGAAATACGACCGCGTCGAACCCGCCCCTGCGCAATTCGGGCAGACGAGCCAGATGACGGGCATCCCCCCGGATGAAGCGCCCTCGGCGGCCGTGATACTTTCGCGCGCGCCAAAGCAGCCTCTCGCTGAGGTCCACGCCGGTATACCTGGCCCGCGCCTCCGCGATGGGCGCGGCCAGCACGCCCTGACCAGCCCCTACATCCAGGATCTCCTCCCCCGGTTGAGGATCCAACAGTTCCAACACTACCGGGATGGCGAGACGGCGATGGTGCTCGCTACCGTCCTTGCCCATCCAACCATCGTACCAGTCAGCCACCGGATCCCAACTGGTGCGCGCCGTGCGCTTTCTCGATCGTTTGTTTCTTCTGGCCATCGCAACAATCTCCTCCACTTCAGACGCCCGGCACAAAGCAACCAGGCCGCGGATGTATGGTACCCACGGCCTGCAAAGAGCGGAAAGAAAAAAGGCCGTGGGGCAAATCGTGCACCCACGGCCTGCGATGGTATTTTTGCTATCTAGCGACAGGGACACTGCAAAAAAGCAGCGTGCACCGCACCGCCATCGCGGGGTTGGGTTGCACGACTATTGCAGTTCCTGAAGCGAGTCACCTTGTCGTTTCTCCTTATGAGATGGTCACATTATAGCCAAAATGGGCGAATTGCCAATTCGCCCTACACCTGGGAAAAATCCCGTAGCATAGGGCCTTGTGCCCGCCCGCAACGCCCACAAGGGACTATAAGTTTCCGGGTAGACTGCTAATAAATCACCTTGTTCAACGGATACTCAATGATGCCCTCGGCCCCCGCCCGCTTCAACTCAGGGATCAGGTCGCGGACGGTGTGCTCGTCGATGACGACCTCCAGCGCCACCCAATCCTGATCGACCTGGTTGGAGATGGTAGGCGTGTGCAGCGAGGGAAGCTGGCGCGAGACATGCTCCAGCTTGTCCTTGGGCACGTTCATCTTCAGGCCCACCTGTCCTCCGGCCTCCAGCGCCCCTTTGAGCAACATCGCCAGCGTTTCGATCTTTTCCCGCCTCCAGGGATCGGCCCACGATTGATGATTGGCGATCAGCTTGGTCGTCGATTCGGCCACCGTATCGACGATACGCAGCCGGTTGGCCCGCAGGGTGGAGCCGGTCTCTGTCCCCTCGACGATGGCATCCACCAACAAGGGCGTCTTGACCTCCGTCGCGCCCCAGGAGTACTCCACCTCGGCGTCCACACCGTGCGCCTCCAGGTAACGGCGGGTCGCCTGGACCAACTCGGTGGCGATGCATTTACCCTCCAGGTCCTTGACGCTCTGCACGTCCGAATCCTCCGGCACCGCCAGCACCCAGCGGTACGCCTTGGCCGTGGTCTTGCTGTAGACCAGATCCACCACCTCGACCACGTCGGCGTCGTTCTCCAGTATCCAATCCTTGCCGGTGAGACCGACGTCGAGTACACCGCGCTCGACGTAGCGTGCCATCTCCTGCGCGCGGAACATCAGGCACTCGATCTCCTCGTCGTCGATGTAGGGCCGATAGGAACGGTTGCGCACAAAGATCTGATATCCGGCCTTGTCAAAGAGGCTGACCGTCGACTCTTGTAAACTGCCCTTGGGTATGCCCAGCTTGAGTATCTTTTCCATATCTACTCCACAAATTCCAGTTTCCCGTCCCTGATCCGGCGGTAGTAGCAACTGTGGCGCGACGTGCCGTCAGCGCCCTTGGTGTGACAGGCCCCCTGCCCCAGCAGCCTGACCAGGTACAGCAGCGAGTTCTGCTCGCAGTTGACGCGCACATCCACGAGTTGCAGCGTATCGCCGGAGGTCGCGCCCTTGACCCACAGCTCGTCCCGCGATGTGGACCAGAATGTGGCGACACCGTGCTCCAGCGCATATCGCAGCGCCGTCTCGTTGACGTAGGCCACGAACAGCACCTCCTGGCTGTCGACATCTTGCACCGCCACGGGGACGATGGCCTCGCCGCACTGCGCCACTTGGCCCAGCTTATCGAAATCAATCAGCAACTCGTTTCCCTCTTCGAGTCGTTCAGCATCTACCTCTGCCATCATTCATCCTCCGCCAAAATAGTGGCCCCGATTATAACGCAAGGCGGACAAGTTGTCACGTCCTGCGCCGCACGAGCACCTCGTGCAGCAGGAGCAGTACAATCGAGGTGACGAGCAAGAACGGGCCGATCACCTCCAACCCCGCCCTCTCTGCCAGAACGCCGGCCAGCGCCGGCAGGAACGTGGCTCCCAGGCTCGCCGCGGCCACCTGGAATCCGATGGCGTTGGCCGCGTGCGCGGCACCCACCCGCTGTGGCGTGGTCGAGGTAACCAGCGGGAACACGGGTGCCAGCATAAAGGCCAGCATCGTCAGCCCCAGGAAACCGAGCAGGTCTATCACGTTGACCCAAACGAGGGCAGCGCTGCACATCGCGCCCAATATGGCCACGCGCAGCAAGCGCTTGACCTCGAACCGGGCCGCAACAAAGCCGAAGAAAACGCGCCCCACCGTCGAGCCCATCCAGTAGACGCTGATCCAGAACCCGGCCCGGTCCGCATCTATCGACCGCGCCTCGGTGAACAGGCTGTACGCCCACTGCCCGGCCGTCACCTCGGTGCCGGCAAAACAAAAGATCAGGGCGATGCCCGCCCAAACCACGGGCAGCTTCAAGGTGTCGATACCGCGCGCACCACTGACCGACGAACGGGTTAGATCATCAGAAGGACGCACCACCAGCCGCCACTGATCCAGCGTCAGCACAAAGCAAACCGCCAGCAGCCCGAGCACCAGCCCGGCGATGGCATAACCCCAGCGCCAGGGGCCTCCCGCACCAAGCACGCCGCGCATCACGACCGGTCCCAGCGCAGCGCCCAGGCCGTAGCTGGCGTGCAGCCAGTTCATTCGCGCCGGGCTATGGTTGGCGGCAAAGTAGGTGTTCAACCCCACGCCGAGCCCGCCCCCGCCGGCCCCGGCAATCACTCCAATCACCACCATCAGCCACCAACTGGGAGCCAGGCCGTAGCCCAATGCTCCCAAGCCTCGGGCAAGGGCGCTGAGCAACAGCACCCGCCCGACGCCAATCCTGGAGATCAGAGGGCCGCCGCAGAAGCTAACGAGCAGATTGCCCACCATCTCGGTGAGGAGCAGCAGGCCCAGCGCATCGAGAGAAAGCGCAAACGTCTCGCGGACGGAGGGCCACGCCACTCCCAGCATGCCGGTCGGCACGCCAGAGGCGGCAAAGCCCGCGTAGGCGATGGCGACGATCAGCAGTTCAGATCGACGCCTCACGCGCCGTCCCCTCCGCGTCCATCCGTGTTTCTCCGTGTCCTACTCCTCTTCAAGCAGCTTGTTCACCACCTGCCCAACTTGCAGCACGTCGCCCACGACGTAATCCACGCTCCAGTCGGGCAGCGAGTCCACCAGCACCGTCGTCATTCCCAGGGCCTTGGCCGGGTTGAGGTTGCGTACACTGTCCTCAACCATGATGCACTCCCGCCCCCAGGCACCCAGCCGCACCAGCACCCGCTCGTACGCCTCCTGGTAGGGCTTGTTGAGCAAGCCCACGTCCTCGATGCCTATCACGTCCTCAAAGTGATCACTCACACCCAAGACCCCCAATACTCGTCGGGCGTACTCTGCCGTGGCGTTGGTATAGATCACGCGCCGCAGGGGGATGGATTCCAGCATCGCCCGCAGCGCCGGTTTGGGGCCGATGTATTCCTCCAGCGGGATATCGTGCACGTAGACCAGGTAGTCGTGGGCGTCCACGTCGTGCTCCTCGATCAGACCGCCCAGCGTGGTGCCGTATTGGTGATAGTACTTGCGCCGCAGAACGACCGCCTCCTCCCACGAGAGTTCCAGGTGGTCGCACAGCCACGTCTGGATGCGGCAGCCCACCTCGCCCATCAGACCGTCGTCGCGGGGATAGAGCGTATCGTCCAGGTCAAAGAGGATGAACTTGTAGGCCATAATGTCCCGCATTATACACGGATAGGGCCAAAAGCCAACGGGCGACTTGTGCAACCGCTTGCTCAGCGTGGAGAAACGTGTTAAGATAGCATTGCTTCGCAATAGCAGATTTCGGTGATGATCCGACGAAGATGGAATCAGGTACAATGCCAGATGAATCTTGAAGATATTATCGACGCGATCCGCCACGACCGGGTACGGATCACAGATCACGCTGATGAAGAGGCACAAGCAGACCAATTGTCATTTGACGAGGTTTTTGTCAGCGTTTTTCAAGGCGAAATCATCGAGGAGTATCCGGACGATACACCATATCCGAGTTGTTTGGTTTACGGGGAGACTTTCAAAGAGCCAGTGCATACTGTCTGGGCCTACAATCAGGGAAACCGGTGGGCTGTTCTAGTCACGGTGTATCGTCCAGACCCTGAGCGGTGGATTGAGTGGCGGAGAAGGAGATCAGAAGATGCTACCATTTAAGCAGTGTCCCGTATGCGGTGGTGAAGTTGTAAGCAAAGAGGTGGAAAAGCTGTTGCGCGGCGGCGTGAACACGGCGGTGGTGATGGTGCAAGCCGAAGTCTGCTTGCACTGTGGAGAACGTCTGTACTCCAAGGAGACCATCAGTCTTTTTGAGCAAATCCGCGCCAAGCTGGCTCGCCAGGATGTGTCAGAGTTTCACCCCATGGGGCAATCGTTCCGTGCTGTATCGCAAACATCGTAGAATATGTCACGGTATGGCAGAGTTGCGCCAGGACAATGCTTTCTGCAATAGCGGTTTGCGGTGGTTGTTGGGCGAAAGGGCAGGAGACCGTGAACGGACGAGGGCGAAAACGGCGAGCGGCGTGCGGCGCCGCTCGCCAACAATACGGCAGCTCAGGGACAGCGGCTGAGGCTTAAGGAGGTACGAGCATGATGAGAAGCGAGCAGGAGATCAAGAAGCTGGTAGAGGAATTGTCGAGACTGACCGGCTTCATTGGGGAATTCGGCACAGAAGAAGAGTCCCAAGGCGATGACGTAAAATTCTGCTGCAATGTGTCCGACGCTCTGTATTGGGTATCCGGGGAGATTTCAACTGAGAGGTTCAGAAGTGATGCCTATCTGAATCTGGTGGAACTGAGAAAGGTCGCAAGGGAGGTAGAAGCAAGAACAGGAAAGAAACTGGAGGAGTACGAATAGACGAGGCATCACCCCGCCTACCGGCAGAAATACAAGCTGAACGTATCATCTCAATATCTTGGAATGTAGGTCGGATTGCCAATCCGACTTACTCTTGCCCCTACTTTTTGAGAAGATACAGCTGAACCTCAAGCGCGAGTTCCCGCGCATCCCTTTCTACGACGACTTTTGGCAGTGGGCCGAGTGGGGGCGGCAGTTGATGGACCTGCACCTGAACTATGAGCAGGTCGAGCCATACCCGCTGGTGCGCGAGGATAAAGACCTGCCAGGTCTAGCCCCAAAGCCGCGCCTCATCGCCCGCGAAGAGGCCGGCGTCATCGAAGTAGACGCCATGACCACCCTACGCGGCATCCCGCCTGAAGCGTGGGAATACCGCCTGGGAACGTATTTGGCTCTCGAATGGGTGCTCGATCGTTACAAAGAGCGTAAACCCCGAGACCCCACCATCCGCGAGCGATTCGACACCTATCGCTTCGCAGATTACAAAGAGCACGTCATTGATCTGCTACGCCGGGTCTGCACGGTGAGTGTCGAGACGACGAGCATCATCAGGCAGATGCCCGAATGACCTGGATTCAGGCCATCCGATCCACACAAAGGCTGGCTGTGCTATGACGCCTGTTTCGCCACTGCCGTCGCAGCGCCGCCGAATCGTGCCATCCCAGGTAGGATACAGAGAATGATACCCAAAGAAGAATTCTGGCGCGTGATGGCGGCCTACGGCGCTGGGATCAGGCCCGCCCAGGTCATCTTCTACGTGGCGGCGCTCCTGTCCGTCGGATGGCTTTTCCTCAAACCCGGCAGGGTCCAGAATCTCTGCGCAAAACTGGTTCTCTCGCTGGCCTTTGCCTGGACCGGCATCGCGTTCTACATGATACTGGCCCGGGGCATGGCCGGCGATAGCCACACCAACTATGTCTTTGGCGCCGCGTTCCTCGTCGTATCGGCACTGTTCGCGGTCGACGCGTTCAGGCAAAGGATGCGCTTTTCTCTCCCGACGGTCGCATGGCGCAGGGCCACCACGCTGGCTCTACTGGGGTTGGTGTTCTGCTACCCGCTGTTCGGCATCGCGTTTGGGCACGATTTCACGAGACTGATCGTGCCCGGGACCTTTCCGTGCCCAACGGTGGCCCTGAGCCTGCTCCTGCTGACCACCGCGCTGCCGCAGGTCGACAAGGTCATCTACATTCTACTGCTTATCTGCGCGATTCCGTTCACACCGTTCGTGCAAATCGCCAGATACGGCGTCTACGAGGATACGATCCTGTTGGGCACCGGCATCTACAGCCTGGTCCTGCTGTTGAGAGCCCGGAAAACCGAGCGCTCGGAAGATTGCCCGACGTGAGCGCATCGCCTGGGCAACCGTAGGGCAAGCGTCAGGTTCGCGTCCAGCACGCCAGACCCTAATACTATATACTGTCCATACTGACTTCAGCACCATCCACCTCACACTGCGAACGACCGACCCGACACGAGCGAAAGGGAACACGATGAATGCCTCCCAAAGAACCATCCGCGTGCTGATCGCGGACGATCATCCCGTGACACGCCAGGGCATTCGCGCCATTCTAGAGGGTGCTCCCGACATCGAGATAGTCGGGGAAGCCAAAGATGGGCTGGAGGCCAAGAAGATGGTGACCGAACTCAATCCAGACGTCCTGCTCCTCGACCTGGTGATGCCCGGACTCCCGGCCCGCGAGGTTGACGCCTGGGTGCGCGCCAATTGCCCGGCAACCGTCACACTGATACTGACCGGCCACACTCGAGACGAATACCTGACGAAAGCCATAGACGGTGGCGCAGCCGGCTTTCTCACCAAAAAAGAAGCGCCTCACAAGCTCGTGGAGACAATACGCCACGCAGCGAGGGGTGAAATCCTCATCAGTGGGCGACAAATCGCCCAGGCCGATCGTTGGCGGAGAGAGGTGGGCGAGCGATGGGAGAGCCTGACGGAGCGCGAGCGCCAGATATTGAGGTTGATCGCTGATGGAAAGACGAACCAACAAATCGCCCAAGAGCTGACCATCAGCGAATGCACGGTCGAGACCCACATCGGCAATCTGCTGGGCAAACTGGGCGTCGCTTCACGGACCAGGGCCGCCGCGTGGGTCTGGCGACATGGCCTAGTCGAGGAACCAGATGCTCATGGGTGATTCCCAAGCGCCGAGCCTGGTGGAAATCAACCAGATAAAGATGGTGGGTTTCGCTGATCACAGACCTCCAAAAATATGGTAGAGTAGTGTTCGCCGCCGGTCAGCCGGCGAGTACTAACCATAGGAGGTTTTTGACGAACAACTGGAAAATCGTTTCGACGCTCGTGTTGCTGGCTCTTTTAACTGTGTTGACGCCAGTAGTAAGCGAGGCCAAGCCATTGCTAGGCTGGTTTACGACAACTGCCTACAAGCATGATGTCAGCCACTATGATCCATGGTATGAAGCCCACTATGCAGCCTTCTTCAACGGCGACTATGGGAAGAACCAACATTTCCTGGGTACAGGTGGAGATGCAGCAACCGCGCCCTACAGTGGAGGCATCGCGGCTTGGGACTGGTATCCCCCCACGTGGCAAAGTCGTCTGCTAACACCAAAAACGTGGCTTATCATAGAGAGCTGGCGAGGCGCTTCGGTGGCCAGCAATTACGAGGCAACCGTCTTTCACTAAAGCTCAGAGTTTCCATCCTGGAATAACAAGCAAAAAGGAGATAACACATGAAAAAGCGATTTCTGTCATCAATGTTAGCTATGTCTCTGATCTTGTCCATCATCATCGCCGGTTCAGCAATAGCCCTAGCCCGAAACCAGGAACAACCGGTTTCCCCACTAGCGCAGCAAGTCTTGCAGCGAGATGATTTGCCCAATAGCCAAGGGTACTACGCCGAAGAGGTAACAGAAGACCGTTTTCCAGGTCCCTCAAGCCCAGTTAACACACCTTTGCAGGCCGAGGGATTTCTAGAAGGGTATGAAGCGAGTGCCTGGCATCCCTACACGTTGCAAGAAGAAGTCAACGAGGAACTTGTAAAGGATGGGCAGAGCGGAGCTTTTGTCCTAAATGTAGCCTATAAATACCAGAACAAGTCGCAGGCAGAAGCAGCATTTGAGCAACAGATCGCATTCTTTGACCAGAAACTGCCAACGGACTTCAAAGTAGAATCGGTGGATTACGATAGGTCCCTGGCCACCGCTAACGGTATGTATGGACATGCAACACGGCTTACCTACCCATCCGAAGGCATAACTTGGGCAACCTACTGGTTTCTCGGCATCAAGGACAATACATTGATGCTTCTGATGGTAGACGGGTTGCCCGACCCAGCGACCCAAGAGGTCTTTGATTCCTTGGTGACAATCGTTGTGCAGCGTTGAGGTTCTTCCACGCCCTGAGAACAACTGAGAAAAGGTCCGCGCTGACAATGTCTGTACAGTCTCCGGCGCGGACCTTGCTATTCCTACTCTTGAGCATCGTGATGAGCACGTCCTGCTGCGCTCCAGGTCAACCCCTGCCCCCTACGTCAACACCGCTTCCCACCATGGAAGACGCGCTCAGTTGGGAAGACTCACGCTCTCTTATCCCCCCCGAAGCAAGAATCGTGGTCGGCTTTGATAACGACACGCCCGGCCTTACCGACGAAGGATACCAGATCGCGCCGGGGAAAACACTCACAGTCACCTTTCACGTCCTGAGTCGGGAACGCGAAGAGAGGCTGCTATGGACGATGATCGTAGACGGAACGCAGGTCCCGTTTACGGCAGACGGCCAAGGGACCACGCTCTTCCCCACGCACCTCGGACCGGGAGAGGAAGCATCTTTTGTACTAGAGACCCCCTCCATACCCGAAGGGTTCCACAACCTGGCACTGATCGCTTTCGTGGACTATGACGATCACAGCGTGGATTCTGAAAGCCGCTATCTATCGCTGATTCCAACGTCTCGCTCTATCGTATGGAGTGGAGATGTGATTCCCGTCCCTACGGTCTCTCCCAACCCATCGTTTGGAAGCGAATCATCTGCAACCGTTTCCGATATCTGGATCAGCCGAGACCGCTCCGAATCCAGGCACGACGTGCTATCAGAACTACACTGGACGATCAAGCCCGGGGAGAAGCTGGATTACTTTGTCCACGTCAGCGGATCGGAGCAAGAGGCATCTACGGGCGTACAGATCGTCGCCTTTCTGAACTATTTCCAGACACCCTGCCAACCGGGCCAGGCCAAACCGTCGCTGACGACCCTCGTCCAGTCCGGCGAGCACGCTACTGCCAGGTGCAGCCTGACCGCTCCTGAAGAGGAAGGGTTCTACGAGCTACAACTCGTGCGCATCAACAGCATCGACCGCCCAATTTCAACCATCGTTCAGCCGGACGAGGCAGGCAGATATCCTTCGTACTTTATCCTTTCCTCACAGCGGGTTTTGCTAGAGGTGCGCTCTGAAGAGTAAAAGTCCACTTACGCACTACGCTTTACACATCGCTCTTTGGCAGCCTGACCACGAACCGACTTCCCTCCCCAACAATGCTCTCTACCCCAACACCGCCCCCCATTGCCTCGGTCAATTCCTTGACCAGCGCCAGTCCCAGGCCCGCACCGCGCACGTCGTCGGTGCGCGCGTTTTCCCCGCGGTAGAATCGCTCCCAGGTGCGGGGTAGCTCCTCGGCAGGGATGCCCTCGCCGGTGTCGCGCACCTCGACCTTCACAACGTCCTCCTCTGCAGCAGCCACCACGGCGACGATGCCTCCGGGCGGAGTATGGCGCACGCCGTTGCGCAGCAGATTGGCCAGGATCTGCTCCAGGCGCGCCTCGTCCACGCAGGCCGGTGGCAGCTCATCAGGAAGCTCGGTGACGACCTCCACGCGGCCACCGTTCCAGGCCAGCGGCGCCATCGCGTCGACGATGCGCCGCACAATCGGCGCCACGTCGGTGGGCCGGCACGTCATGGTCAGCTGCTCCACCTCCAGCCGCGAAAGGGTGAACAGGTCGTCGATCAGCCGCTGTAGCCTCAGTACCTCCCCCTCCATCACCTCCAGATCCCGCCGCAGAGAGGCGGGCCGCACGCCTTTCTGTTTGAGAGCCGATTCCAGCATCGCGCGCACGGTGGCCACGGGCGTGTGCAGCTCGTGGGAGACACCGACCACCAGCTCGCGCCGGGATTGCAGCAGGCCGGACACCGTATCGCGCTGGGCCTCCAGGTCCTGCAGCGTGCGCTCCAGTTCGTCGGCCATGGCATTGAAATCAGACTGCAAGCGAGCCACCTCGTCCTCCCCCTCCACTGTGACCCGCGCGCCGTGGTCCCCCTGCCGCATCGCCCGCGCCGCCGTCGCCAGCCGCTGCAAGCGCTGCGTCGTGCGGCGAGAGACGAGGTACGAAAAGAGGGCGGATGGCGGCAGCACCACGGCCAGCGCCATGACGGTAAAGATCACCAAAAGGCCGGCGCCCGGCAGAATCATGTTCGTCACACGATGGACGATCTGTCCCACCGGGTTATCCACTTTGGCGCGTATGTCAACATCGCTCTCGCTCAGCATCCCCACGGCGACAAAGGCGGCGAACAACGCGACTACGATCACCACCAACACCAAGTGGGCGTGCGTCAACGCCCACAGCAGCCGCCTGCGCCGCAAGTGACCCCAACCGTGCCACAGCCACACGCCGATGCGAAAGATCAGAAAGGCAGGCCCGCTGGCCCCCATCGTCAGCACGGCCGCCAGAGCGATATCGGAGACTCTGCCATCGACGAGCGTCACGTCCCACCGGGAGACGAGCGCCAGTATCAATATGATGATGCACGCGATCAAGACCAACCCCGTGCCCAGGACGGCGGCAGCGATCAGCTCGCGCAGGAGGTGCCGCCACACACCCCCCCGAGGCACCAGCAGGCGCAGCGCGCACAGCAGCGCGCAGATGGGGCTGAGGGAAAAAAGCCCCTGCTGGACGACCTGCGAGGGGACGTGCCCCACCGATAGCAGCAGCACGGTCATCAGGATCGCGTCCACAACAAACGTCTCGACGAGTGCCTGCAGCACCCCGACCTGCCAGAAAGGCGAAAGCTTTTTGATCATGCGTCGTGCCTCAGTCGGTAGCCCACGCCCCACACCGTCTCGATAGCCTCCCCCCAGTCGCCCAGCTTTTTGCGCAGCCGAAGTACCGCGTTATCCACCGAGCGATCCCCGGCCACGAACGTCTCGCCCCACACCATGTCGAGCAGGTACGCGCGGCTGAAGGCCCGGCCCGGGTTGCGCAGCAGCAGGTGCAACAACCCGAACTCGGCCCGCGTCAGATCCAGCAGTCTGCCGTCGAGGGTCGCCCGGTAGGCCTAGGGGTCGAGCACGAGCGGGCCGTAGGTGATCGACGCATCCGCCTCGACGCGATCCGCCTCCAGGACCTGGCGCACGCGCGCGATCAGCTCGCGCATACCAAAGGGCTTGATCAGATAGTCGTCCGCGCCCACCTCCAGCCCGATGACACGGTCGACCTCCTCGTTGCGCGCGGTGAGCATCAGCACGGGCACCGCGCCCGAAGCCGACTGGCGAATCTGGCGCAGCACCTCCAGGCCATCCAGCTTGGGCAGCATCCAGTCGAGGATGACGAGGTCTGGCGACTGCTCGGCGTACAGCTCCAACGCGGCCAGCCCGTCAGCAGCGTGCACCGCCTCGTACCCCGCCGCATCTAGCTCGCGCACGATCACCTGTGCCAGGTCGGTGGCGTCTTCGACCAGGAGAATCTTTGCCATAACTCAAGTACCCGTTTCGGCAGAATGTGCAACCACATCACCAAGTATAACGCGAAACTGTCGCGCCATCTTGATAGATCTGTCGCATTACGGCTTTTGAACGCTTACCAAGTGTAGGATGAACGTCAGGCTAGCGTCCAGCTTGCCGTACGATTCTTGAGTATACTTCGAAGGTCGATACCAAGCCTCAAAGGCGTTGTCAATTACTTTGGTAAGCGAAAAGGCCGAATCCAGGACTGGCGAAAAACCTGGTTTCTCGGCTTTTATCTAAACTCTGACAGGAGAAACCATGAGAAAAGGAAAATCCACTCACATCGTACTTGCCGCTGTAGCCATCGTTGGCCTATGGGCATTCGCCGCTTGCAGCGAGGCAGAAAACCCAACGCCAAGCCGGCAGCCCGAAATCACTACTGAGACAAAATCACCCCTTCCCACACCAGCCCCCACCCAGGCGCCCACACCGTCGCCCGCGCCCAGCCCCATTTTAACTCCCACATCCCACCCTCCCACATCGCCACTGCAGCCGACCAGTGAGACGCGCGTCATCCGGTACGTTCCCCCAGTTCCTACGGAGGAACGCGAGGGTCACTGTTTTGGACGCTCGGTGGCCACGCCGTATGGCTGGCGATGCATCAGCATCACTACAGATCAGGCGCCCCACACAATCTTTGATCCCTGTCTCGTAGCAGATGATGGAGAGACCCTCGTGTGCGGAACCAGTCCGGCGAGAGACGAGCCCGGTGTAAGGTTCAAGCTGACCGAACCTCTTCCCGCTGATGACTGGACGCCCGAGGGCACGCCGTGGCCCCACGGCTTGGTGATCGAACTCCAAGACGGCACGCTATGTACCATGAAGGCAGGCGGCACGTCGCTCGTCTTTGACGGCAAACGCGTAAACTACTGGTGCGGCAAAGTGGATAGGGAAAGCAGCAACGTCGGTGTACTGGGGGAGCCCCAGGTTGGGGCCGTTTGGACGGCAGAGAGGATCGTCGTCGAGTTCGACGACGGGGAATGGGTCGCCGTAGAATCGAACGTGGTGCCAATCCGCACGGTATGGCAGTAAAGGGCCGCCCAAGCCCTGACGGCGGCCTTGGCTTTCAGCCGGGCGGTTTAGCGCCCGGCAAGGTGGCATACCTGTCTCAGTAGTACCCGTTTCAGCGGAATGTACAACCAGGTCATCAAGTATAACGCGAAACTATCGCGCCATCTTGACCGGTTTGTCGCAGTCGTCAGATCCAGGATACCCACAAAACCCATCCTGCCCGCCTTGTCCTACGACGGGAAATATGCCAAGATGGTGCAGTCGTACAACCGACAGCTTTTGGCCCCGACTAAAGGGCGCGGGTCAGTGAAGGGATTCGGGGAAACCGCACACAGACGAATTCAATAACGCCAAACGGTACGTCGCAGCGCACCGCCCTACATAGGGATAGGTGCGCTGTTTTGCATGTTAGCGCACCTCAGGCCAGCACAGGCAGTGATTGGCTATACGGCAAGAGCCAGAGCCGCCCGCCGCTAAACTTTCCGTTGGGCAGCTTGCCCTGCCTCTCGCACCTGCGAGTACACAAGAATACAGAAACAAAAACCAGGGAGGAGGAACCATGGACAAGACTCACCCGATCAAACGAACAGCCAATACATCCCGTCTCTTGTTGATCAGTGTGCTGCTGCTTGAGCTGAGTGTGGGCACTATGCCGCGCCCGATGGCCCGGGTGGCCACGCCGGGACTGCCATTCACCGAAGCCTTTGCCGACACGAGCCTGCGCGATACCAGCCTGACGAACGCGAACTGGTCGACTGAGGAGCAGGCCCTCGTCCTGGCCTGGCGGCGGGCCCAGAACAGGTCCTTCTTCGGGGTGTGGCAGAGCGGCAGCGATATCAGCGCCGATGCTCACGATACCCGGTCGGTCGCGCTGGGCGACGTGGACGGCGACGGGGACTTGGACCTGGTGGCCGGGAACTACAATCAGGTCAACCGGCTGTACCTGAACGACGGCGCGGGCGACCCATTCGATACGCTGGGCGGCAGCAACGTTACCGGCGATGCTCACGATACATATGCGGTCGCGCTGGGCGACGTGGACGGGGACGGCGAACTCCGGGCAGCCCAACCGGCTGTACTGGCCCCACCCCTACGACACCGGGCAGGGACGCGCGGCCTCGCTGACGGTCGACACCGAGAGTGGCAACATCGACCGGGCCAGGCTGACGCCCACGGCAAGCCTGCCCCCTAATACCTGGGTGACCTACTGGCTGACCAACAACGGTGGCAACCAATGGTTCATCGTCGAGCCGGGTGCCATGTTCGTCTTTCCCACCGTGGGCAGCGATCTGCGCTGGCGGGCAGAGCTGCACTCTCTCTCGCCGGCGCTGACGCCGCGCATCGCTCAGATCACGATAACCATCAATGAGCCGCCAGTGGCCGACGGCGGCAGCGATCAGAGCGTGAGGCCGCTTGACCTGGTCACTCTGGACGGAAGTGGCAGCACCGACCCTGACAGCGATCTACCACTGACCTACTACTGGACGCAGACTGACGGCGGCGGTGACCTTCGCACCCACCCTGAGTGTGACTACCTTCACCGCGCCGTCCGAGCCGGGGGCGCTTTCTTTCACCTTAGCGGTCACCGACAGCCTGGGCTTGCCCGACCCAACCCCGGACGAGGTGCTGGTCACCATCAGCAACCAGGCGCCGGTGGCCGACGCCGGCCCGGACCAGAGTGTGGATATGGATACGACCGTCATCCTGGACGGGAGCGGCAGCAGCGATCTCGACGGCGATCTGCCACTGGCCTACCACTGGACTCAGAGCGGCGGCCCGGCGGTGACCTTTACACCCAACCTGAGCGTCACCACGTTCACAGCACCCTCTGATCCCGAGGTACTCACGTTCACCCTGGTCGTGACCGACAGCCTGGGCCTGCCCGATCCCACGCCTGACGAGGTGGTGGTCACCGTCCTGCCGGGCCAGGTACTACCGCCCGTCAACTCGCTCAACGATCCCGGCGACGGCACCTGCGACGCCAGCGAATGCACCCTCCGCGAGGCAGTCACCGTCGCCACAAACGGCGATACCATCACCTTCGAGCCTGCCCTGGCCAGGGGGACCATCATCCTTGGATCTCAAATCACCCTCGACAAAGACCTGACCATCGACGGCTCCGGCTTGAGTCCGCATGTCCAGATAAACGGGGGCGGCAGCGTACGGGTTTTCCGGGTCACCGAAAATGTGACGGTCGCCATCGGTCATCTCGATATCCGCAATGGCGATGCCGATATTGGCGGCGGTATCGACGTTTTCAGCAGCACGCTGATGGTTTCCAACACCACCTTCGCGGGCAACAGCGCCGACGATGGCGGCGCAATCAACAATAATAACGCCACACTACACGTTATCGACAGTTCTTTTGTTGACAACAACACTGCCCCCACAGGCGGCGGGATCTTTAACAATACAGGCCATGTTACGGCCACCAACAGCACCTGGTATGGCAACAACGGCACATCCGTCGCCGGCGGCCTTCAACTATGGCGATCCGGGCGGTGAAGGCGTCATGTGGGTCAGGAACAGCACCATATCCGGCAACAGCTCCCCCTTTGGTGGCGGGATCGTCAATGGTGCAGACGGCACACTCCATTTGTGGAACAGCATCGTGGCCGACAGCCTCGGTGGTGTAGATTGTATCAACGATGGCACCATCGCGACCAATATCAACAACCTGATCGAGGATGGCACCTGCAGCCCGGCTGTGACCGGCGACCCGCAGCTCAGCCCGCTGGCCGATAACGGTGGTTCCACCCAGACCATGGCTCTGGAAAATGGCTCACCCGCCATTGATGCGGGCGATAATGCCACCTGTCAGGCCACGGACCAGCGCGGCATAGCTCGCCCCATAGATGGTGACGGCGATGGGACCGCTGTTTGTGACATCGGTGCATATGAAAAAGGAGTGGCGTATGCTATCTATCTACCGCTTGTCCTGAAGGACTGAAGAGTTGGCGGTGCGCGGCGCTCAATAGCAGGCAGGCAGCAGTCCGCCGGGGGAGGTGGGCGGTTTCGCATGCGCCGCCTCCAGCTCGCGCACGATCACCTGTTCCAGGACGGCGCCATCAAGATGGCGCCGTCGCAACTTTCGTGGGCGGACGCGAGTTGCTCCGCATAGGAAAATGTGCTAATATAGTACGGCTTGCGGAAAAGGTTTAGCAAAAGGACGAGGGTATCGTGCACGGACAAAAGCAACAGCCGTACACATTACGCAGCGCACCGCTCCGCAAGGGGGAGTGCGCTGTTTTGTATACGCCGAGTTGACGCCCGACCCGTCAATTGGACAGGATGATGAAAAAACATCGTTCGCACAGAACAAAATCCTCCTACATCGCCCTACTGTGCTGCCTGGTCACAGCACTCTCCATCTGCTGCCAGCAGCAGACCGAGATCACCGACGAAAACCCCAGCCTATTGCAGGACGAGGTCGATATCGAGGTGCTGGTCAACGACGATATGGACGGCTCATACGTCACAGCCGGGCTGGTCAAGAACAACTCTGACAAGCTGTACACCTTTCACATCAAGATCCTGTACTATGACGACCGCAACAGACTGATCGGCACCCACTCAGGCCTCGTGCGCGACCTCTACCCGGGCACAGAGCAGGCGTTTTTCGTCTTGACAGCGGACGACTGGTCGCACGCGGCGCGTACGGACGTAAAGGTCACCAACATCGTCTCGGCAGAAGAAACCTCCATCAGGCCCGATTTCGAGTTCGGCAACATCTCGGTGTACCACCACGAACACGGCACACGTGTCCTCGGCGAGGTGACCAACCGGGACGACGCGCAATACTCCATCGGCATCCTCGGCGCGGTATTTGACGAGAACGGGGAATTGATGAAGGCCAATACCCACGCCATCAGGAACCTGTATCCGGGCGAGACGCGCACGTTTGCCGTCGGCGTGCTGGGCGAGGACACCGACGCCACCGATGGCCGGGTCTATTTGGAATCGATCGTCGAGGTTAAACCAGCCCAGGGTCCACCAAACATCACCTTCTCGAATTTGAGGATGGCTTACAGCAGCGACATCGATAGAACCAGTGTGCAGTGCGACATCGCCAACCACGATGAGAGAGGGTATCGTAACATCATGCTTCTGATCGGCGTGTATGACGAAAACAAACTCGTTCGCGTCACCCAGGCGAGCTTGAGCAGGATTGGGTCGGGGGAGACCATTCCCTTCGACCAGATGCTATTCGACGGCAATTTGGAGAGGCAAGAGGTAAAAATCCAGATCGACTCTATCGAGCCAGAGGGGTGACAGCCTAGCGCTTGCTCCGAAGCACCTACTCTCCCAACGCCTCCAACAGCAGCGGCAATATCTCCTGTGGCCTCGCCTCCAGGCACAGATCGGCCACCCGGAAGATGGGCGCGGCGGGGTCGGGGTGGATGGCGGCGACGAACCCGGCCCCCTCAATCGCGGCGTTGTGGAACGTGTCGCCGCGGACGCCCACCGCCACGTACACATGCGGCGCGACCTCGACACCGCGCACGTCAATCACCTGCCCCGGCTCGATCCAGCCCGCGTCCCGCGCGCCGCGGTCGCCAGCTACGCGCCCTCCCAAAGCTGCTGCGAGCTGCCGCACCAACTCGAAATCCCCCGCCTGCCGTCCAGCGGCCACGATCACGGACGCTCGGGCCAGGGGTACGGTAGGCGGCTGGAAGTCCTCGGCCTCACCAACGAGACGCGCGCGCGGCTCCACCGGCGCGACCTCCAGCATCGCCGGCTCGCCCGTGCGGTACGCATCGAGGAACGGCGCGGGAAACGCCCCCGGCTCAACGGTGAGGAACTGCGGCCGCGTCTCGGGGCAGGCCACGATCTCGAAATACTCACCGCCGTAGACAGGCACCGATGCCTGCACCGTGCGCGTGGCCTCGTCCAGGCTGACGGCCACGGCGCGCTCGATCAACCCGCCGCTCATACGCTGCGCCAATCGCGCTGCCAACTGTCCCCCCGTGCGCGTAGCGCCAAAGATGACGACCTCGGGCTGCTCGGCCTCGAACAGATCGAAGAGCACGCGCAGATACGGCTCCGGCGCAAATTGGGCCAACGCTGAATCATCAGCGACGCGCGCCGAATCGGCACCGGCCTGGTAAAGGGTCGGCGCCAGGTCAGCCACGCCCTCGCCCAGCAGCACGCCGTAGACGTAAGCGCCCAGCGCATCGGCCAGGGTGCGCGCCGCGCCGATGGCCTCCAGGGTCACGGGGGCTAGTTCACCATTCACCACATCCGCGACGACCCAGACACCACCACCACCCTCGGCGGCGACCTCCTCAGTGGGAGCTTCTTCCTGCTGCGCCATCAATAGGTCGAGATACGAATCGCCCATCGCGTCCTCCTACCCTACACGCTTCCTCAACGCATCTGCCAGTGCTCCTGCCATCTCCTGCAGCGCGCCCTCCAGCCGCACCCCGCGCTCCCGCTCAGGCGGAAAGTCCTGCCCGCGCTTTTCTAGAAGCGGCTTGAGGGTGTCTGCATCAACCAGGTCGGCTACATCCCACGCCTCCACCGCCCCCTCGTTCCGGTAGACGTCGATCAGCCGCACGCCGTCGGGGTAGCGGAGCTTGAGCGCGCCGGGATGCACGGTGACGACGGCGGGGAGGTCGGCTTCGTAGATGACGTGGGGATGGGGGGGGGGGGGGGGGGCGCCCCCCCCCCCCCCCCGCCCCCCGCCCCCCCCCCCCCCCCGCGCCCCCCC
>CAZKDJ010000049.1:0-22925 GCA_964551295.1 uncultured Anaerolineales bacterium
GCGGCGGGCATCGGCGTTCTCAAACGCTCGACAGGGTGACTTTTGCGGTATTGCACAAATTGCCAATTTGTCCTACACATAGCTCCTTTGACCTATTGACAATGTACGTCTAATGTTTTATGATGTGTCGTCATGCGCTTCAAACCTCGCAGACTCACCAGTATACTCGTTAAAGAGTATCGTCATATCCTACGCGAACCACGCACGCTGTGGATGATCTTTTTATCCCCGGCGTTTGTCCTCATCGCACTCTCCTTCCTGTTCGCCAGCGGAAGCGGCCACGTCGAACTGGCTGTGTGGGATCACGACCGCACTCCGATGTCGCGTGAGTTCACGTCCAACCTGGACAGCAATGCCGATTTTTCCGTGACGTACGTAGATGGCTACGAGGAGATCGATGACCTGTTGATAGACCAAGACATCGACGCAGCAGTCGTCATCCCCTCAGGGTTCGGAGACGCCGTTCACGACCCGGCGGGCGCTCCCGTGCAGGTGATCCTCAATGGGATAGATACTTTTGCCGCAGGACAGGCAACCGGCAGCCTGTTGGGATACGCTTCTACCTTTGGCCTAAAGCTGAGCGAGCAGTTTTCCCTGTCCGCTC
This sequence comes from uncultured Anaerolineales bacterium, assembly GCA_964551295.1. Taxonomy (GTDB): domain Bacteria; phylum Chloroflexota; class Anaerolineae; order B4-G1; family B4-G1; genus JAFGED01. Next base: position 605 of record CAZKDJ010000049.1, read on the forward strand.
CACCACCGCTGCAAGTCCACTCACAGCACGCCTATTCAAGTGATACAGACAAGCGCGACAGCATGATCCCCGCCCTCATTCCCTTGGTCTTTTCTCTTCCAGCGATGGCGGCCGCACTGGCGCTGACCAAGGAGAAAGAAACCAAGACGTTGGAATCCCTCGTCGTCACTCCCGTGCGTCCGCTTGAGTACCTGGGTGGCAAACTGGTCGCCTACGTCTCTACGGCGTTGGTTGGCTTGCTGCCGGTGTGGCTGGTGGCCACGGTGGTGTTCGGCGTGCCTTTCCGGGGCAATCTGCTGGTATTCGTAGCGGCGACCGCTACGTTCCTGCTAGCCAACATGGGACTGGCCATCTTTATCGGCAACCTGGTGCACAGTCAACAGACGGCTACGGTGATCGCCCTGTTCATCTTTTTCGTCCCCGGATTTTTCCTGGCCGGCCTGATCGATCCCATCGACACAACAAAGATCGTGAGCACCGGGGTTTCTCATATCCTGCCCGCCACCCATTTTGTCACCATCTGCCGCGCGATCTTTGTCAAGGGAGCCACCCTGGGCGATATATGGCCATCGGTGGTTGGGCTTTTGGGCATCGCCGCTGCCTGGGTTGGGTTGGGCGCGCTGACATTCAAGAAACGGACGAGTTGATGAAAGACATTCTGCACCGCATCTGGAGCGTGGTCGTCAAAGAGTTCCTACAACTATCTCGCGATAAGGTGCTCATGGGATTCGTGATCCTGGCTCCCCTGCTGGAGCTAGCCCTGATGGCCAATATGACGGGGGACAGCGTCGGCAATCTGCCGCTGGCCGTCGTCGACAGAGACGCCAGCCGGGCCAGCCGTGAGCTGGTCGCCAAACTGGACCAATCCGAGGAACTGCTGCTGACGACGTATGCGGAAAACGTCGACCAGGCGCGTGAAGCGATGCAACACGGGAAGGTCGGCGCCATCGTCGTCGTGCCCCCTGGCTACGGAGAATATCTGACCGATCCCCAGCAAAGCGCGGAGGTGCAGGTGATCGTGGATGACTCTAACTATGTGGTCGCCACCACCGCCGAATCGAGCGTCAAAAACGCGGCGTCCGAGATCAGCCGAGATCTCACGGCCCACACGACCACCATCAGCGGCGAGCCGGTGAAAATAAGCTTTGTGGCCCGCTTCAACGCCGCCCTCGACAGCCGGCCGCGCACCATCACTGCCCTATTGGCCATGATCGTCTACCAGGTGACGCTGATCATCGCCGCCCAGAGCTTTACGCGCGAGCGAGAACGGGGCACACTCGAACAACTGCGTATCACGCCGGTGGGACGGGTAGAGCTGATCGTGGGCAAGGCGATTCCCACTCTGGTGATTGGCTTGATCAACGCTCTGACGATGATCGGTCTGATCATCGTCTGGTTTGAGGTGCCGATACGTGGCTCGCTGCCGCTCCTCCTGCTGCTCTCCATCCCCTTCATTCTAGCGCAAATCGGCTGGGGCACGCTGATTTCGCTGGTCTCTCACAACCAACAGCAGGCCGTGCTGTTTGTCTTTGCTATGGCGATGTTGGAAGTGGCCTGCTCCGGTTTTCTCGTCCCGGCGTCCGACATGCCCAAGGTGATGCAAGTGGTGTCCCAAGTCTCCTCAGTACAGCACTACCTGGTGATCCTGCGCGGCGTGATGCTGCGTGGCGCCGGGATCGGATCGGTTTGGGTGCCCACGCTGGCGCTGACCGGCGTCGCACTCGCGGCGATGGCGCTGGCCTGGTTGCGGCTGCACGCCGGGCTGGATACCGACTCGCTGCGGCAGCGCCTGCGGGCCGCCTGGCAGCAGCGCCAAAAGCAGAGTCGGCGCAGGCCCTCGCCCACCACCAGGTCCAGAAGGGAAAAAACCAAGCTGGCTCCCCAGCCGGTGTACGCCACCCACCAGGAGCCCGTGCGCCGCCGGCGCAGGCGCTCTTGAACCCAGAGACTTTATTTGTAACGCCGCGGTGGGATTTGACATAAACCTCCCTTGCTGGTATAATAAGCAGCGTTGGTTAATCGGTTTGGCATCACTCACCGCTCCGATCAGGCAATCGGAGCGGTTTTTTTATACCAGACCAAACATAAATGGATCCACAGGCAGGAGCCTGTGTGTATAGCGAAGGAGCATTATGCGTTTCACAGAGTTCAATTTGAGTCAACCCTTGCAAAAGGCGGTCCGAGATTTGGGTTACGAGGAGACAACCTCCGTTCAGACCCAGGCTATCCCGCCCGGCCTGCGAGGACGCGACATCGTCGGCTGCGCGCCGACGGGCACAGGCAAGACGCTGGCCTTTCTTCTGCCGGCACTGGAGCACCTGCTGCAGAGTCCGGCCAAGACCAAATCACCCCGCGTGGTGATTCTGGAGCCAACGCGAGAGCTGGCCATCCAGATCGCCGGAGAGGCGCGGAAGCTGGCCGCCGGCACGTCGCTGCGCGTCGTGTCCGTATATGGTGGAGCCGAGATGAAAAAGCAGATCAGCGGACTGCGCCGCGGCGCCGACATCGTCGTCGCCACGCCCGGTCGCTTGATGGACCACATGCGCCGCAAGAACGTGCGCTTTGACGACCTACACGTCCTCGTGCTGGACGAGGCCGACCGCATGCTGGACATGGGCTTTCTGCCGGACATCAAACACATCGTCAGCCGCATGCCGCGCCAGCGCCAGACCATGCTTTTCTCGGCCACCATGCCCCAGACGATTCTAGCCCTCGCGCGCCGGTTCCAGCACGAGCCGGTAGACATCGAGATAAACCCGGCCCGCCCGCCCGAGGCAATCCATCAGGCGCTCTATCCGGTGCCCAAGCACCTCAAGCTTGAGCTACTGCAGGCCATACTCGACCAGATGGACGTCGACAGCATGCTGGTGTTTACCCGCACCAAACAGGAGGCGGACATCGTGACCCGCCAACTGCGCCAGGCCAAGATCTCGGTAGCCTGTATTCACGGAGATTTCAAGCAAAGGCAGCGAATCGCTGCGCTGGAGGGATTCCGCTCGGGCAAGCACCGTGTCCTGGTCGCCACCAACATCGCCGCGCGGGGACTGGACGTGGAGGGCATCTCGCACGTGATCAACTACGACGTGCCGGAACATCCCGAGGATTACGTGCACCGCATCGGGCGCACCGCCCGCGCCGATGCCGACGGCGACGCCATCACCCTGGTCACGCCCGACGACGAAGCGCTAATCCACCGGATTGAATACCTGCTGGATCGCAGGATCGAGCGCAAGACCCTGCCGGGGTTCGACTATGACGTGCCGACGCCCTCGTGGGCCAAGCCCTCGGCAGAGGCATTGATGAGACGGGTCACTCAGTCACAGAGCCTGGCCGACCGCTGGCGATCGATGCGCTAGCAGCGCCAGGCCAACAGGACTTGGATTGAATCCAAAGGGCAATTCAGAAGCCGGGGTTGAGAGACCCCGGCTTCTGGTGTTACTGGCTCAATTCTCTCTCATGATGACAGGCAGGTAGATGGCGTGAGGCCACTCCACATCGCTCGAGAACCGGAGCTCGATGCCGCCCACCAGGTCGCCGGCAACGTAGCCTTCTACGTCAACGGTCGGCACGCTGCCAGCTTCTTGCTGCAAGACGTGCATCTCCTGCAAGCCGAGCATATCCGATGGCGTGGATGGACATGGTATTTTGACCACGACCATAACGACTCCCGAGGTGAACGGGGCGAGTTCCAAGGTATCACTGGGTATGGTGGTCACCTCCCATCCGGCCGGCACGTTGAAGGTGATCAGCCCGATATCTACCGTCGCAGTAAAAGGCGAGTCATTGTACACAGTGAAGGAAAAGACGTTTGTGCCGCAGAACGTGCGCTCTGCCACATCCACGTTGCGCTGGCTCTCCTGGGGTTCGTACCACCCTGCGAAGTCGCTCAACAGGACGCGGATGCATTGGTGACCGGACTGGACCGGTATCCACGTTACAGTTACTGTATCCGTCATTCCCGGCGTCAACGTCACCCAGCGGGTGGGGGTCATGATCCCCGTTGTCGAGAAAGGAATCCCCATGCCAAAGTCGGCCCAGCCGAATTCCAGTTTGACCGTCATGGTCACGCCGCTGCTGTTATACACCACGGTGCTAATCTGGGACGGTTGGCCCTGCTGGGGCGGGTAGGGATCGATGCTGATCTCTGATTCGGCGTAGCCTTTCTCGTGGGGCTTGTGGAGGGGAATGGGTGGGATGTCCATCTTGCGAAAGCCGCCGATGAGCTCGCCATGCGCAAAAGCCTCCACGTCCACGATCGGCTCGCCGGTGCCTAACTGGGCGCCGGGTGGCGGGGTGACGGTCAGGGTCACTGGCCGTACCTCGCGGGGCATCATATTGGACAGGACATCTGGCGAAAGTTCGAGTCCCCAATCAGGCCGGTGAGGGATCAAACCCAAGGTGACAGTCACGGGATAGTCGCGGGGGTTGCCTACCTCAAAGATCAGGGAGTGCCCCACCCCGGGCTCCAAGGGCTCGCCCACGTCGATGTTGCGCTGGCTCCAGACGGGTTCGTGGCCTTCTACCTCTAGTTCCACCTGCACGCAGAACTTGCCGTGCTGGCCCGGAGGCGGTTCCCAGGCGGTGTGCCCGCGGGCGGCGCCGTGTGCTGGCACAAAGATGTGGACGGGATTGTGGATGATGCCTGTGGTGGTAAAAGGCAAGCCAATCCCAAAGTGCGCCACGTTGAAGGTGACCGTCACAACCTGATCATGTTCGGTGGGGTTGAACACCTCGACGCTGAGATGGACCGGCTGACCGGGAACGATGGGATACGGGTCGACGCCGATCTCGGATTCAGCATACACGGGGTCCTTGGGCCGGTGGGCGGGCACTGGCGGGCGATAGATCTTGCGAAAGCCGCCGATGAGCTTGCCCTCCGCGTAGGCTTCTACGTCGACGATGGGGTCTCCATCTCAGGACAGAGCGGCCGGAGGGGTGACGGCCAGAATGACAACTCTCTCTTCGCCCGGTGGCACGTTGGGCAGGACATCATCCGAGAGTTCGAGGCCCCAGTCGGGAAAGTGGGGGATCAGTCTCAGGGTGATGGTCACGGGGTGGTCGAAGGGGTTGTGCACGACAAAGGGCCGGGAATGAGGCTGGTTTGGTTCCAGGGGCTCGCCCACGTCAATGTTGCGTTGGCTGCGGAGAGTCTCTTCGAGACCGGGCAGGCTTATCTCGACCTGGAAACACCACAGGTCCCCCTCGTCCGGCGGCACCCAGATAGTGGACGGCCGGACCATGCCGTGGGCCGGCACGATCAGAGGTATGGGAGCGTTGATCGGGACGAAGGGCAGCCCGATGCCAAAGGGAGCGAAACCAAAGGTAACGGTGATGGGTTGATCGTCATCCGACATGTTGTATATCTGATCCTGTGAGTAGAACGGCTCATTTGCTGTTCACTGCTTTCCTCCTCTTGCCAAGTGTCTATTGTGGAGCAACTGATTTTCTCCTTTGGCCCACACTACATAGTTTACTTGGTAAGCGTGGAGAAAACGTGAGGAGAACGTGGGGAAAATGTCATTAAACAAGCTCGCTCGCGCCTTTTCCTAACTCCGACCAAAATAACACATTCAATCAAGAATTCTTGCCCTCCCGCCCTGTCAGAGTATAATACTACTCAACAATCTTAGTCAAAGGTAGGCCACTTATGAAACAAGACCTCGATCGATTGATGGAAGAGCACGGACTGGACGCGGCCCTTATCTCTGGAACGGTCCACGGCAACCCGGCAATGGTCTATATGACCAACGGCGCTGGGCTTACCACAGGCATGGTGATCAAAAAGCGCGGCGAGGAGCCCGTACTCCTATGCTGGCCAATGGAGCGGGAGGTGGCCGCCGCCAGCGGTCTGGCGACCGTCAACTTGGCCAAGTACGACTATAACGCACTGGCACGCGAGATGGGCGACCGGCTGGCCGCCACCGTCGAGCTCTACCGTCGCATCTTTGCCGACCTGGACGTCAGTGGGCGCGTCGGCTTTTACGGTATGGAGGATAGGGGTCGCGCGTGGACGCTGCTCAACGCGCTGAACGCACAATTGGACGACATCAAAGTCTGTGGTGAGTTCGACGTGACACTGATCGAGGCCGCCCGCACCACCAAGGGCGCCGACGAGGCGGCGCGGGTGCGCCAGATGGGCAGGCGCACGTGCGACATCATCGGCCAGACGGTCGCGTTCCTCCAATCGCACAGCGTCAAGGACGGCGCGCTGGTGCAGGCCGATGGCTCGCCGCTGACCATCGGGCACGTGCACGCGCAGATCAACCGCTTCATCGCCGAGCAGGGGCTCGAAGACCCCGAGGGATTCATCTTTTCCATCGGGCGCGACGCGGGCGTCCCGCACAACAAGGGCACGCTGGACACCGTGATGGAATTGGGCCGCACCATCGTTTTCGACATCTTTCCGCGCGAGGCCGGCGGCGGCTACTTTGCCGACGTGACCCGCACCTTCTGCCTGGGCTATGCCCCGCCGGAGGTCGAAAAGATCTACCGGGACGTCTACGACTGCCAGGCGCAGATATTGGGCGTGTACGAGGTCGGCACGGAGGCCAAGCGCTACCAGCAGATGACGTGCGAGTTCTTTGCCGAAAGAGGCCACCCCACCACCATCGCCGCCGACTCACAGATCGAGTCCGGCTACGTACACACCGTCGGCCACGGCCTGGGGCTAGATATCCACGAGGAGCCGCGCTTTGCCGACCTGCCCTCCAACACCGACGTGCTCAAGCCGGGCCACATCTTTACCTGCGAGCCGGGGTTGTACTATCCAGATAAGGGCTACGGCGCGCGCATCGAGGACGACGTGTGGATCGATGAAAAGGGCACCGTGCACAATTTGACGGATTTTCCCAAGGAGTTGGTGATCGAGCTATGATCCGCATCCTGGCCATTGAAACCTCCTGCGACGAGACGGCTGCCGCCGTGGTCGAGGACGGGCGGCGCATTCTATCCAACGTCGTTGCCTCGCAGGTCGACCTGCACGCTGAGTACGGCGGCGTCTTTCCCGAGATCGCCTCCCGCGCCCACATCGAGGCCATCGTGCCCGTGATCGACCAGGCGATGAAGGAAGCCCACATGGGCTACGACGACTTGGACGCCGTGGCCGTGACCTACGGGCCGGGCTTGGCGGGCTCGCTGCTGGTGGGCGTCAACGCCGCCAAGGGCATCGCCCTGGGGCGCGACCTTCCGCTGGTGGGCGTCAACCATCTGGAGGCGCATATCTACGCCCACTGGCTGGACGTGGCAGGTGACGATGCCGCCACGCCCCCCCTTACCTCTCCCCCGCAGGCGGGGGGGACTGGGGGGGGGCAAAAGCTCGAGTTCCCTTTGTTGGCCCTGCTCGTCTCTGGCGGCCACACGGAACTGATCCTGATGCGCGGACACGGCGATTACGAATACCTGGGCGGCACGCTGGACGACGCCGCCGGCGAGGCGTTCGACAAAGTGGGCCGGCTGCTGGAGCTGCCTTACCCCGGCGGGCCGGCGATCCAGGAAGCAGCCCAGGGGGGCAACCCAACAGCCGTCGACTTTCCCCGCGCCTGGCTGGAGGATAGCTACGACTTTAGCTTCAGTGGGCTCAAGACCGCCGTGCTGCGCGAGGTGCAAAAGTACAGCACCCTGCCCCAAGGCAGACCGCTGGCCGACATAGCCGCCAGCTTCCAGGCAGCAGTGGTGGACGTGCTATCGCAAAAGACAGCTCAGGCAGCGGAGGAATTCGGCGCCACCGCCGTGCTGCTCAGCGGCGGCGTCTCTGCCAACACCGCGCTGCGCGAAACGACGACGGAGCGCATCCGCGAGCGCGCGGGCGTGCCCGTATACTACCCGCCCCTCTACCTGTGCACCGACAACGCGGCGATGATTGGCGCCTGCGCCCATCGACATTTCGTCGCCGGGGAGCGCACCGGGTGGGACCTGGACGTCGTGCCCGGCCTGCGCCTAGTATAAATCAGAGATTGGAGATTCATCTTGCAATCTCCAATCAACCAATCTCCAATCCTATGGGACTAGGTAACCTTTTACGCAATGGGATCATTTCGTGCACCAACCTCCTGCGTTCGATGCGCCGCAGGGGGCTGGAACACATCGTCCTGCCCATCCACGGCCCGTACCCGGAGCGGACGCCTCGGCGCGACCCGCTGCCCTTTCCACTCAACCTGCTGCCGCTCCGTCCTTCCGTGACCAGCCTGGAGGACATGGCCGCGATTGTGGAGCGCATCGGCAACGACCCACGGGTCGAGAGCATTGTGCTGCGCTTTGATTCACTCCAGGCCGGGCCCTCGGCGCTATTCAGCCTACGGCGCATGGTCCTCGACCTGCGCGATAAGGGAAAACGCCTCATCGCCTGGCTGCCCAGCGCCGACACCTGGGAATACTATTTGGCCTCGGCCTGCGACGAGATCATTCTCCCGCCATCCGGCCGCCTCTCGGTGCTGGGCGTACGTCTCGAAACGACGTTCCTCAAGGACACCTTAGACCTGGTCGGCGTGCATGCCGACCTCGAATCCATCGGCGAGTACAAAGCCTCGCCCGACGCCTTCCGGCGCTCGACGATGAGCGAGCCGCATCGGGAGATGCTGGACGCGCTTCTGGGCTCCTATTTCGAGGAACTCGTCGCCGCCATCGCCGAGGGACGCGGGCTCGACCCGGCGCGTGTGCGCGAGATGATCGAGGGAACCGGGACGGAGCACACCTTACCTATGCTGTCCGCCGAGGCGCTGGAAGCAGGGTTGATCGACGCCGTGCTCTACGAAGACGAGCTACCCGCGCACCTGCAACCGCCCGAGGAGAAGGACCAGGAGGCTGCGTCACTGTGCACCTCGCGAGATGGTTCGCGCTGGCTGCGGCAGCCGACCAGGCGCGCCCGCGCATACATCGGCGTGGTATCGCTGGACGGGATGATCGTGCCCGGACGCAGCCGCCGTGCCCCCTTCCCCATCCCACTGCCCATCCCCGAATCCCAGGCGGGTGTGGAGACGATCGCGTGGGCGTTGCGCCAGGCAGAGGCCAACGAGCGCATCGCTGCCGTCATCTTTGCCATCGACTCACCCGGCGGCTCGGCGCTGGCCTCCGACCTGATCTGCCGAGAGGTGCGCCGGCTGAAGGAAAGCAAGCCCGTGGTCGTCCTGATGGGCGGATACGCCGCATCGGGGGGCTACTATGCCGCTGCGCTGGCAAACCGCATCGTCGCCCGCCCGACCACGCTGACCGGCTCCATCGGCGTCTGGGGGGGCAAGTTCACCCTCGGCGGCCTGTACTACAAGCTAGGCATCAACCGCGCGTCGTTGCAGCGCGGCGCCCTGGCGGGCATCTACTCCGACACGATGCCGTTCAGCGAGGAGGAGCGCGCCTGGATTCGCCGCGACATGGGCGCAACCTATGCCTCGTTCAAGTCGCTCGTGGCCGAGGGGCGGGGGATGACGGAAGAGCAGGTGGAGGAAATCGCACGCGGGAGGGTGTGGACCGGCGCCCAAGCGCGCGAAATTGGATTGGTGGACGAGCTGGGCGATTTCGAAACAGCGCTGGCACTGGCCAAGGAGCTGGCCGATATCGAGGCCGATCAAGACGTCTCGGTCATACAGGCGAGCCCGCCCCGCAACATGCTGACGCCACATCCTTTTCCAACACCGGACCAAAGCTGGGCCGCCCTGCTCGACGTCTGGCAGAGCATCGCGCGCGAACGGGTGTGGGCGATGGCCCCGTGGATCGTGCAGGTGCAGACCTGAGAACGGGGAACGAATGAGCGAATCGAACCAGCGTTGGAGTCCTCCTTTCAAGCGCACCGTCGCCCTCATCCTCCTGGTACTGATCGCGCTCATCATCTACCGCTTCCAGACGGTCATCCCGCCGCTGGTGATCGCGTTCTTGGTAGCTTTCATACTCGATCCCGTCGTCGATTTTCTCACCGAGCGCCTGCGCCTGGCACGCGGCATGGCCACGACGCTCGTCTTCCTGATCCTCATCGTCGTCGGGCTGGCGCTGGTCGCCACGCCGGTGGCCATCGTCCCCAGCCCACGGGAGGTAGCGAACGTCATCCAATTGGTGCTCAGGGACACCTTGACCAGCGTCGACGAGTTTTTCAAACGCCCATTGGAAATCGGGGATTATCCCCTGGACCTGAGCGGCGTGTACGAGGAACTGAGCGCCTCGGTGCAATCCTACATCGGCTCGGTCGTGCAAGGGACGTTCAGAATCGCCGGCAGCATCGCGGAGGGCGCCTTCTGGCTGATCTTTATCCTGATCGCCTCCTTCTATCTGGTGAAGGACATCGATCGCGTCATCGAGATGGTCGACGATCTGGCTCCTCCCGGCTATCGCGACGACTTTGTGAAACTGCGCCACCGGATCACGGACGTGTGGCACGCTTTCCTGCGTGGCCAACTGCTCCTGGCCGTGATACTCGCCGCCGTCACGACCGCGGTCTTTGGCGCCATCGGCGTGCCTTACGCCTGGGTGATGGGGCTGCTGGCCGGCATCCTGGCGTTCATACCCAACATCGGCCAGGTCGTGGCGGCCATACCGCCGATACTGCTGGCCTACTTTCGGGGTTCCCGATTTCTGCCCGTGAACAACCTGGGGTTCGCCATACTGGTCGCGGCCATATACGTCGTGATCAACTTGGCCTACAATAACGTGCTCGTGCCCCTGCTCCTGGGTGAGAGCCTCAAGCTGCACCCACTGGTCATCATGATCGCCGCCATCGTCGGCGGCCTGATCGGTGGTATCCTGGGTATGCTGCTCGCCGCCCCCACCATGGCCACCCTGCGCATCATCAGCCACTATATCATCTGCCGCCTCTACGATCGCGATCCTTTCATCGAACTCGAGCCCAAGGGAAAAATGGTCCAGCAGCGGAGATCGCTCAAGCAATTCTATTTCGCGATCCTGAATCGCCTACGGGGAAACGACGGCAAGCAGCCCGAGAGCCAATTGAAGAACTGAAAAGTACCTAGCAGGAGAGAAAGTAGTCGCATGGACAAATCAACCCGCCGTTGGAGCTCCAACACCAAGACCATCGTGATCCTCTTTGTCGTGATACTGGTGGCATTGGTCGTCTACCGTTTCCAGGACGTCATACCACCGTTGGTGATCGCGGTTCTATTGGCCTTTATTCTCGACCCCATCGTCAGCTTTCTCAGCAACCACCTGCACCTTTCGCGCGGCCTGGCGTCGGGACTGGTCATACTGGCCCTGGTCATCGCCATGCTGGCCGTGGTCGCCACGCCGGCCGCTGCCGTCCCCAGCATACAAAAAGCCGTGAAATCGATGCAAAAAGAAGCCACAAGCGTCGTCACCGAAATCAGCGATTTCCTGCGCCAGCCCGTCGAGATCATGGGCTACACCCTCGACCTGAGCGAGTTTTACAACGAACTGACCACCCTACTGCGGTCCTTCATATCCTCGGTGGCCGAAGGAACGCTCAACATCGCCTTCAACATCGCATCGGGATTCCTTTGGCTGGTCTTTATCCTGACGACCACGTTCTATTTGCTAAAAGACGCCCATCGCATCGTCGCGCAGATGGACAAGCTACCGCCACACGATTACCGAGAGGACTTTGTGCGGCTGCGCCAAGAGATCACGGAAGTATGGCAGGCCTTTCTGCGCGGCCAACTGCTCCTGGGCATTGTGATCGCCGCCGTCGTGACCGTGGGGTGTACGGCCCTCGGCGTCCATTATGCGCCGGTGTTAGGGCTGATCGCGGGATTGTTGGAAGTCATACCCAACATCGGCCCAACTATCGCGGCAGTGCCGGCGATACTGCTGGCCCTGTTCCAGGAGAACACCATTTTGGGCCTGAGTAACTTTTGGTACGCCGCGTTGGTCGCGGGGATGTACATCCTCATCCAACAGCTCGAGAACAATCTGATCGTGCCCCGCATCATGGGCCGCAGCCTCAATCTACACCCGGTGCTGGTGCTGGTCGGCGTCGTCTTCGGCGGCAGCCTGGGCGGCGTCCTGGGCATTCTGCTTGCCGCGCCCACCCTGGCGACGCTAAAGGTCATCGGTCGCTACATATTTTACCGCATCTACGATCTCGATCCCTTCACCGAATCCGAAAAAGATGCACCGCCTCCCAAGCCCGGGCTCGCCGAACAGGCGCACAAAGCGGTTCTGAGGTGGGTGCGGGAGAAGCAGGAGCCGGAGCAGGCCGAGCCAGAAAAAGCACCAAGCGAGCCCGACGCGGATGACGTGGAGAACGTGGAGGACGAACCCCCCGAGTGAGAAACCGAGCTCCTACCACCACCGGGAGAAAGTAGTCGCGATTCCTGAATCGCCCGATTGAGAAATCGCAGCCCCCGAGAAACCCGGCTTCCCGACAGGGTTTCCGGGTTTCCACCACCATAAGGAGGAATTGTACGCGTGCAGACAGACGTCGCCGTCATAGGCGCCGGTCCGGCCGGATCAGTCGCCGCCCATCGCCTGGCCAGAGCTGGCGTCCAGGTTGTACTCTTGGAACGAGCCACCTTTCCCCGCGACAAGGCCTGTGGCGACGGTGTAAGCGCCGATGGCCTGGCCGTGTTGGCCCGCACTGATCTGGATGCATGGGCCACCCAGTTCACCGCACCCCAGGTGCTGCGCCTCACCTCGCCCGACGGTCAAGTACTTGATGTACGGCCCGAGATGGATAAGGACTATTGCCTGGGGCGCACCATCCCCCGGCGGCTGCTCGACACCCAGCTGGCCCAGGCTGCGGTCGAGGCTGGCGCACGCCTCATCGAAGGTGTGCGGGTGCAACGCGTCGAGCGGATGGACGGCTGCCCGCTCCGCGTCGCCGCCGACGGCCTGACGATAGATGCCCAGATGGTCATCCTGGCCGATGGCAGCAACGCGACCGTGACGCGCCGGCTGGGACTGGTGTGGGAACCGCCGGAACTCGTCGCTATTCGGCAGTATTTCGCCGGCGACGCCGGCCCCGCCGAGCGACTGGAGATTCACTTTGAGCCGTGGATCACCCCCGGCTTTACGTGGGTGTTCCCGCTGAGTGACGGACACGTCAACGTGGGAACCGGAACCTTCGCCCGCCGAGTGCGCCAGGACGGGATCGCGCTGCGGGACGTCCTGAATCGCTTCACGGCCGACATGGCGACCACGGAAGGCCGGCTGGCCCGGGCCGAGCCCGCCGGTCCGGTGCGCGGCCACCCGCTGCGCACGCGGCTGGGCGGCACGCGCACTCACGCCGAGCGCATGCTGGTGGCCGGGGACGCGGCGGGGTTGATCAGCCCGCTCTCGGGGGAGGGCATCGCACGGGCGCTAGAGAGCGGCGAGCTGGCCGCCGCGCACGCGCTGAGGGCGCTCGCGGTGGGCGACTTTTCGGTGCCGGCGCTGGCTCCTTACAGCCGTGCCCTGGTAGCCCGCTACGCGGCCGATCAGCGGGCGGCGCGCGTCTTGAGGCTGACGCTGAACCATCCGCGCTTGCTCAACCGCATCTTTCGCAACCTGCAGCAGGACAAAGTGCTGGCTCTGCTCGTCTGCTACATCGTCCTGGGCCACAAATCGCCCCGCCTGGCGCTGCGCCCGGGGACGTTGCTGCGGCTATCGACTTGACGTAGGTTGGATTTGCTATCCGACCGGTAGGTTAACGGCGGTTATTAGCAAAACCGCCCTACTCACGCGTTTCACTTTAGGAGGCAATCAATGCAAGAACCAACCATCGAAATCCTGGCCGAGACCGATCGCTTCAACCTGGTACGCACGCAGGAACCCGACGGCGAGACGACCTACCACCTGGAGATGGGCAACGTTACCGTCCACTTTTTCCGCGAGGAATGGGACGAGTTCGTAAAGACAATCAACGAATTGGGAGATCATGCTACAACAGGGTAAACGCACGCCCAAACTCCAGGAATGGTACGACAAGCTGGCGCCGGTGCTCGCAGAGGCACGGGCGACGCTGCGCGAGACCAAACCGAGCAAGCTGGTGTTGCGCAGCGGGTGCGAGCAGGACGCGGATGGCGACTTTCGCCTGAGTTTTTTCTGGTGCGAGTACACCATCTCCGGCGACGACTTTAGTGTGCGGCGCGCCGACACGGGCGCCGAGATGCCCGCGTTCATCCAGAGCCTGGTCCTCACCTACTTGGCCACCGCCGACGGCACCACTCCCTCGAGCCGCTGGATCGGCTTCCGCGAGCTGCCCGATGGGATGTTCTACGTCCAGGCGTTCCAGGGCTACTCCGGCGGGCGCCTGGTGCGCGAGCTGAAGGGCGGCGTCGACGCCTTCCGGCGCGCCGCAGAACGCTTGGGCGGCGAGCCGCTGTCGATGGGAGATGCGGGGTACACCTTCGCCGTGTTGCCCCGTGTGCATCTGGCGCTGGTGTATTGGGAAGGAGATGAAGAGTTCCCCTCGCAGGCGCGCGTGCTCTTTGAAGACAGCGCCTCGCACTACCTGCCTACCGATGGATTGGCCATCCTGGGCAGCCAACTGGTGGACAAGCTCTTGAAAGCGGCCGCATAGGACAATTTGGCAAATTGTCCTACATCCCTTCCCCCAAGCCCTAACCTGTGGTAAAATACGCGGGCTATGGGCATGCAAGAGAACGAAAAAACAAACCACCCGATGGGTATCCTCGGTTCTCTGATGGCCGGGTTCGAGATGCTGGCGCACAATTGGTGGCTCCTGGCGCTCCCCGTCCTCATAGATCTCTTCTTTTGGGTGGGGCCACAGCTTTCGGTGGCGCCGCTGATCCAGAGAGCAGTCGCCTTCCTGGGCCGCCAGCCCACCCCGGATGCCGAAACGGCCCAGCGTCTCCAACTGACGGTGCAGGCACTGGAGCAGTTCGGCGAGCAATTCAACCTGCTCTCGCTCCTCAGCACGCTGCCGCTGCTCAACACGCCCACCCTGCTGGCTCAACACGCGCCGGGAATAACGTCGCCGGTGGGCGAGCGTGCCGTGCTCTCGGTCACGAACGTGCTGACGCTGACCGAATGGGGCGTCGCGTTGGTGCCCATCGGCCTGCTGCTGGGATTTGTGTACCTGCACCTGGTAGCCAACAGCGTTCACAGTCTGCACTCCGTAGAAGAAGCCGCCGATTTAGACAGCCAGAAGGCGGTCGCCAAGTCAAGACAAACCACCCCTGGGTGCAACGTGATGTTAAAGCTGGTACGCGTCCTCCTGTTTGCCGTCGGCCTGCTGGTGATGAGCATCTTGCTCCTTCCAGTCTGGCTGACGCTGCTCATGACCGCTGCTGCAATCGCCGATATCCTCCTGCTGTTGACGTGGGGATTGAGCTTGGGGATGGTCAGCTTTGTCGTGATCCATTTACTGTTCGTCGTCCACGGCGTGTTGCTGGGCGAGCGCGGGCTTTTTCGCGCTATCCTGGAGAGCGTCATCCTGATCCGCGCCAACTTTCCCTCCGTCGTGGGCCTGGTGCTGACCATCGTGCTCATCTACCAGGGGCTGGGGTACGTCTGGTCGTTGCCATCCGGCGACTCGTGGCTGCTGTTGGTCGGCATCCTGGGCAACAACTGCATCGCCACGGCGCTGATCACGGGCACCTTTGTATACTATCAGGAACGCATCGGGGAACTGAAAATATTGCGACCACCTGCGGCAACAATTTGATCGGGAGTGAAAATGGCAAAGAAAGAGACAAAACGTATCGAACAGTACAGTGCAGCGGATATCCAGGTACTGGAAGGATTGGAGGCTGTTCGTCGCCGTCCAGGCATGTACGTCGGCGGCACAGACGTCAAGGCACTCCACCACCTCGTATATGAGGTCGTGGATAACTCCATCGACGAGGCCCTGGCCGGGCGCTGTGACAGTATCGAGGTCGTCATCCATGCCGACTCTAGCGTATCGGTAAAGGACAACGGATGGGGCATCCCAACCGCCCCCCATCCAGAAAAGAAAATCTCCACCTTGGAGTTGTGTTTGACCGTCCTACACGCCGGTGGCAAGTTCGGCGGCAGCGGGTACAAGGTCTCCGGCGGCCTGCACGGCGTGGGCGTCTCGGCGGTCAATGCCCTCTCGGAGTGGATGGAGGTCGTAGTCGATGACGTTCGCGACGGACGTCGCCACACTCAAACTTACAAAAAGGGCATACCAGAGGGACCAGTCAAGGACGTCAGGAAAGCCATAGGACAGGGCACGCTGGTCAAGTTCCACTTCGATCCGACCATCTTTAAGGACGTCGATTACCGCTTCGAGACACTGGCGCAGCGCTTCCGGGAGATGGCCTTTGTCACGCGCGCGGTGACTATCAAGCTGGTGGACGAGCGCGTCGAGCCCTTCCCCCATCAGGCGACGTTCTACTTTGAGGGCGGCATCGAGTCCTTCGTACGCTACCTCAATCGCAACCGGGACACCATCCACGACGTGGTGCACGCCGAAAAAGAGGTCGACGGCACCGGCATCGAGGTGGCGCTGCAGTATTCGGATGCCTACGCCGAGTCGGTGTACGCCTTTGCCAACACCATCCATACCGTCGACGGCGGCACCCACCTGACCGGCCTGCGCTCAGGCATCACGCGCACGATCAACGACTGTGCCCGCAAGGCGAACCTGCTCAAGGATAAGGATCCCAACTTTACGGGGGACGACGTACGCGAGGGGTTGACCGCCATCGTCTCCATCAAGCACCCCGACCCGCAGTTCGAGAGCCAGACCAAGGTCAAGCTGATGAACGCCGAGGTTCGCGGGCTAGTGGAATCGGTGGTGGCGACGGCGCTGGGCGAGTTCCTGGAGAGCAACTCGCGCGCGGCGCGCAAGATCGTGGACAAGTGCCTCACCAGCTCACGCGCCAGGGCGGCAGCGCGCAAGGCACGCGACCTGGTGATCCGCAAGAGCGCGCTGGAGAGCCTGACCCTGCCGGGCAAGCTGGCCGATTGCTCCGAACGGGACGCCAACAAGACGGAGTTGTTCATCGTCGAGGGCGACTCAGCCGGCGGCTCGGCGAAGCAAGGCCGCGACCGCCACTTCCAGGCCATCCTTCCGCTGCGGGGCAAGATCCTCAACACCGAGCGCGCGCGCCTGAACAAGATCCTGAGCAACAGGGAGGTGCAGGCCCTCATTTCGGCGCTGGGCTGCGGCATCGGCGCCGAGTTCGACCTGGAGAACCTGCGCTACAACCGGGTGGTGCTGATGTGCGACGCCGACATCGACGGCGCCCACATCGTCACACTGCTCTTGACCTTTTTCTTCCGCTACATGCAATCGCTGATCGAGAACGGGCACCTGTTCATCGCCCAGCCACCCCTATACCGCATCGTTGCGGGCAAAAAGTCCGAATACGTCTATACCGAGGCAAAGAAAGACGAGATGCTAGAGGAACTGGGAGGGAAAAAGGTCACTCTCCAGCGATACAAGGGATTGGGCGAGATGAACCCCGACCAGTTGTGGGAGACGACGATGAACCCGGAGCGGCGCACGCTGCTGCAGGTGACCATCGAAGACGCGGCGATGGCCGATCGCACCTTCGATATGCTCATGGGCTCCAGCGTGCCCCCGCGCAAAAAGTTCATCCAGACCCACGCCAAAGAGGTGCAGAACCTGGACGTGTAAAAACGACAGGATTCCAAGGACATTGGCAATAGCATCAGAGTTATCATCAATAACCCACTCTGCTCCCCGGTGACACGGGGAGCAGTTTCATTTTTTGGACAGCGTTTTTGATTGCGAAAAGCTTGTTTGGTGTGACACATTAGCCCCACGTATCATAATGTGACCATTGGCGTCAGATACAACTTGCTCGCTTCTATCGCCTGAAGTATACTGTACTATGACCAGTTGGCCTATAGCGAAATGGTGGGAGCGGATGTGGAAAAATTGTAGAGATCGACACCTACAACAAGCGGTACCGCAAGAGCGTACGCTTGCTCAACATCCGCAAGCTCATGATTCTCCTGCTAAACCACATTAGATCGTAGCCACCGTCCAGAGCGGCCGAATGAAACCCGAGGAACAACTCCAAGCCGCCGGCTGGGTCGTCCAATCCCGCGACCAGACCAACCTCGGCGCAGCCCGCGGCGTGGCCGAGGCCAAGGCGGTGGGCAAGACCCTCAGCGGCGTCGAGGTGCAGACCGCCCAGTACAGCCGGGGGCTGCCCGACCTGCTGCGCGATAACGCCTGGCACACGCCCCTGCCCTTCCTCTATCAATCCACGGGCGTGGAGACCTATTTCACCGACGTGCGCGACCCCGAGCCCCGCTCCCGCCGCGTGTTTAGCTTCCATCGACCCGATACGCTGGCCGAGTGGGCCGCCGGTGGTAGGGGCGGTTCGCGAACCGCCCCTACGGGAATCGCCCCTACGCTGCATGGGCGTTTGCGCCAGATGCCGCCGCTGATCACCACCGGCCTGTGGCCCGCGCAGATCGAAGCGGTGGAGAACTTAGCGCTCCTTTGCCCTCGACCGGCCCCGCGCGCTGGTCCAGATGGCCACCGGCAGCGATGTGGTGCTGGGCCAGTCGCTCAAATTGCTCCGGAAAGAGGGTTTCCAGGGCCTGGGCAACTCTCCGATGGAGCTTTTGTCGCTGCGTGGGCGACAATCTGTGGTAGACGGCCCGCCGCACTTGTTCGTGGCTGAAGCGATAGCCGGTGTCCGTCTCGACCAGGAATCCCAGGTGAAGCAGGTCATCCGTCATCGGCAAGTGGAGGTCGGAATCGACCATGCCGGACGTGGCGTCACGCGGGGCACAGATGCATGCCAACAGGCCAAAATCCACCTCGGCGCCGATAGCGGCAGCGGCAGCCAGGATCTCCTCGGCGGCAAGTGAGAGTTGGGAAAGGCGGTGCCCGATGATGGCCTCTCCCAGTTGCATAGATGGGGTAGCAGCTACATCCCCTCGCCAGCGCCAACCCCCGCGTTCGCCAGGGAACAGGTGATCCTCATCCCGCCAGGCCTTGAGGGCCTCTACTGCGTAGAGAGGCACCCCCTCGCTCTCCTGGGCCAGGCGATCGGTCAGAGCGGGATTGTCCTCGCCCAGTAGGTGACGTACCAAACTACCGATGTCATCTGCGTCCAGCCAAGTCAGGACGTAGCGTGGAAAGGGGGCCGTCCGGCCCAGGGTCTGGAGCACCTCCCAGGCGATGGGGTTGGCCCGCAGTTCGGCGCTTCGACCGGTGAACAAGAGCAAAGCCCGGCTCTCGTTCAGACGAGGAAGCAGCAGCAGTGGGAGAAGGGAGAGGGTCTCGGCGTCAGCCCACTGGAGATCTTCCAGTACCCACAAAAAGGGCGCGACGTAGGCCAGGCCCAGGATGAGCGCGACAAAAGCCTGCTGCAGCCGCTCGCGGGCCTGGGTTGGGGGTAGATCTGGGAGAGGTGGAAGGTCTGCGACGGCAGGGGCAATCTGGGGGAGAAGGAGGAACGGCCTGTAGGTGAACGGGATTCGTCGAGTGGGTCAATTGACGCACGCGCAGGGGGGGGCAGGGCGGGCATCAGCGCAGCCACGAGCAGGGCGTAGAAGGAGGCGGTGTACTCACCGATGCCAGGCAGGACTGCATCGACGTTACGCCAGCGCGCGCCGGCAACGGGCTCCCGGGCCAGGCGGCTCTTGCCGATGCCGGGTTCACCCTCCAAGAGAGCGATGCCTCCCTGGCCCGACGTGGCGGCCTCCAGGAGACCGAGCAGGGCGGATCGCTCGGCGTCGCGGCCGACCAGGGGCAGGTCGTCCAGGTCGTGGGTGGGGCGGTGCGCAGGCATCGGCAGATATACAGCCAGCGCGTCGGCGGGCAAAGCGGCTGGGCGACTCAGCGTGCGGTAAAGCGCCTCTGCCTCCGGGGCGGGGTCCACGCCCATCTCGTCACGCAGGATCTCCCGGCAGCACTGGTACTGGGCGACGGCCTCGGCGTCCCAGCCCAGGAGGTGATAGAGGCGCATCAGTTCGCGGTGACCGGCCTCGTGCAGCGGTTCGGCGGCAACGAGTTGTTGGGCGGCGGATAGAGCCTCGGCATAGTCGCCCGTCTTCTCGTCATACTCCAGAAGGCGCCTCAACGTCTCCAGGTAGAGTCCCTGCAGGCGCTCCCGTTCCAGGAGCACCCAGTCGTGGTAAAGGCCGTCGAGGAAGGGACCGAGGTACAGTTGGACGCAAGAGGCAAGGGGCAAGATGCAAGAATCAGTTACCTGCTCTCCGCTTCTTGCTTCCTGCCTCTTTATTTCGAACTCCTCCACATCAAGCCAATGAGGGACTTTTGTGTTGAGCCACACGCGCTCCTCGCCCGCCATCACGAGGTCGCCCAGGGTGCGACGGACGCGCCATAGGGTGTCGGAGAGGCGACGGCGGGCCTTGCCCTCGGGCAGATCGGGCCAGAGGGTGCCAGCCAGAACAGGGCGGGGATGGGAGCGGTCGCGAAAAGTGATGAGATAGGCCAACAGATCGCGGGCCTTCTGGGTGGACAGTTGGAGGGGCTGCCCCTCACGCTCGATTCGCAGTCCGCCAAAGGTGTAGAGCCGAAGCATCTCATCCTTCCGCCGCTGGGTGCTAGAGCGGCTTGGATTCACACTAGAGATATGTCGATCGTTCCGATGGTCCCCAGCACGCTATGTTGCTGATTGCGTATCGGGTCGATTATACCATCCCGCTAAGGGAGCGCAAACAATGGGTCGGAAACTGGCGAATTGGAGGATTGACGCACGCTTCTTGCTTGACCAGAGCCGCTATCTCAGCTACAATCAAAGATGAAAACACCGATGAAGAAACCAAACAAGTTCCAGATACTGATCCTATTGGGTATCGCCGTAGCAGCGATCATCATTCTGGCCGCCGGTCTCTCTGGCTTGAAACTGCACCCCGGCCAGCCCTTCGCCTTACCCTTTCTTGAAAAACGACCAGAGCTAGGACAATATGAGCCGTTGCCGGGAGGCGAGTTTCTACTGAGCCTGGTAAGGGGACTCATCATCCTGCTCGCACTGCTCATACCCGTGGCCGTCGTTCTAGTGATCATCTTTCCCAAGTTCAGAAAACGCCTACTACAGAGACTCCTATCCACCATACTGCTCGTCGTGTGCCTGTACGCGCTGATGCGCCTGCGCCCCGACATATTCGGCATTGCAGAAGAGATACAAACCCTGGACCAAGCAGCTCAAGGCGACCAAATGCCTTCGATACCCACTGGCGATCTGATCTCCGAGCCGCCCCAGTGGCTCACGCCGGTGGCCAGCCTGTGTCTCGCCCTGCCCTTCGCCGCATTGCTCATCGGAATCGCTGCCCGGCTTCTCTCGCGTCGAGAGCGCCGCCTGAAAAGCCCCCTGGGGCAATTGGCCCAAGAGGCTGAAGAGGCGATCGAGCAACTGCGCGCCGGGAGTGATCTGAGGAACACGGTGATACGCTGCTATGCCGAAATGACCCGCGTCCTGGCCGAGCAGCGGGGAATCAAGCGACAGGAGAGCATGACGACGCGCGAGTTCGAGGAGCATTTGCGAGCCTTGGACCTGCCGGACGAACCGATAAAGCAACTCACGCGCCTTTTCGAGGACGTGCGCTACGGAATCCTGACTCCCGGCGAGCGCGAGGAGCAGCAGGCAATTGCCAGCCTCACGGCAATCGTCGAGGCGTGCCAAAGTTCAGCGTGACAATGGAAACAAGACTGAGTCTGCGAGTTCGTCTGTTGCTTGCCGGAGGCGTATTGCTCCTGACGATCCTGCTAGTGATCATCTTCCGGGACGCCGTGCGCGAGATCGTCGTGGAGCCGCTCTGGGATATTGTCGTGGTCGGGCGGCTCTTTCTTGGATACCTTCCCCAGGGGGTACCCTGGGGCCTGTTACTCCTCGCGGCCTTCTATCTGGTCGCAAAGAGCCTGGCCGGGCGGGGACGGCCACCCCGGTCGCGTCCAACAGAAATGCAACACCCGGGGAAAGTGAGCATCTGGGCCAGGCGAATCCACCTGGTCACGCGCGAGAATTATTCCAAATGGTATTTTCTGAAACACTTGGGGAAACTAGTCGTGGGCGTGCTGGCCGACCGGGAGCAGCTCGAATCCCTGGAAATCCGGCGCCGCCTAAAGACCGGAGAGCTAAACGTGCCACCCGAGGTGCAAACTTGCGTTCATGCCGAGAAGGCCCCCGGCGTTTCCCGACGCTTCTCGGACGTTGTTCTAAGGCTTTGGCAGCGTGTCAAAACGCGCCCCGGGAAAGCCTCTTTCGACTCAGACCTGGAAAGGATCGTCCAATTCCTGGAAAATCAACTGGAGGTACCCCATGACCGTTGAGATCGCTGATGTATCTCGCCTGACTAACAAAGTGATCCACGAAATCGAGCGGGCCATCGTGGGCAAGAGACCACTGCTGGAAAAGGTCATGGCCGCGACGCTGACCACCGGTGGCCACGTGCTGCTGGAGGACTATCCCGGCCTGGCCAAGACGCTCATCGCCAAAAGCTTTGCCACCGT
>CAZKDJ010000050.1:0-22893 GCA_964551295.1 uncultured Anaerolineales bacterium
AAACGGGGTCAAGTACCAGAACCCCGTGCCCGATATTTTCCGTGATGCGTGTGGCGACGAGTACCAAGGGAGCATATACGATCAGGATATAGATGACTTGAGAAATGAGGAATTTCCCACGATGATGTCACCTTTTACCTTCATTCCCTACGATTACAAGAAGGACATTGTCGATATGGAGCAGTCGGGGATCATAGCTAGGCAAGAAGCCTTAGCCGGTGTACAGACGAACTGTGAGGCTCGGCACTTGTTCTCCTATGTTGCCTTCAAGCGGCACGATTGCCATCCGTGGGTAAAACAGCTTGCGCGGGGGTTAAGGAGAGGATATCCGACGCACATTGAGCAATGGGGCGTCGATGGCACCGAGAACCTGACCAGAGAGGATATTTTGGATTGGCTAGACGACTACAAAAAGGGCCTATACTTTATCGCCGGCAGCGGAGAGGGTGTTCAGGATGCAGCAGGGGCCTTGCACCATATGCTGCCCAATATGGTCAGGATTCAGGGTGAGCGCGGGTTCTCTGTCATGGTCGCTCAGATGCTAAAGATGCCCTACTATGCAGACTATCTTGGGGTTGATTTGAACGAGTTATAGAATGGTGGTTGAGTCGATGCTGGAGGAATAGATTGGCCTCTACGGAGTAATGCAGCATGCACACGGATCATAGGTTTTCTTGTTTTATCATTGGAGAGGGGACACTACCCATTCAGTGTGCTGAGATTCTCTTGGAGCGGGGGCACGACGTTTTCGGTGTCATTTCGCCCGATCTGCAGCTCGCAAGGTGGGCCCGAGAGAGAGGGGTGCCATGCTTGGCGCTGGGGCCTGACAAACGAACCCACGCGGGCGACATTTTTTCGTTTCTCGGCCAACGCCCTTTCGACTACTTGTTCAGCGTCGTCAATTACTGCTTCTTGCCTGAAGAGGTGCTCGCTCTGCCTCGCAAGAAGGCGATCAACTATCACGACGCTCCGCTGCCGAGATATGCGGGTATCTGTGCTACTTCCTGGGCCATCATGCAGCGCGAGGCGGTTCACGGAATAACGTGGCACGTGGCAACCAGACAGGTCGACGCTGGAGACATCTTGAAGCAACGTCGGTTTGAGGTTTGTCCTGATGACACGGCCTTGACGCTCAACATGAGATGTTTCGAGGAAGCCATCGTCGCATTCGCTGAATTGGTCGACGATTTGGCCTGCGATCGGGCGTCGTTCTTGCCGCAAAACCTGGAAGAGCGCACGTATTTTTCGCTGAACAAGAGGCCGCCTTCAGGTTGTGTCATCGCCTGGGATCAAGGCGCCGAGGATATCGCCGCGTTCATGCGAGCATTGGAGTTTGGTCCTTATCCTAACCGACTCGGTCTCCCCAAGTTGGCGATAGGCAAGGACTTGATCGTCGTTTCCAGCCTCGAGGTGCTCGAATCGCTGGTCGATGCATTGCCGGGGACGATTGTGGCCGTGACCAACGACGCTCTCACTGTCTCCACGCGGACTAACCACGTTGCGTTACGCGAGTTTCTGACCGTTGATGGTCAACCTTTGGCGGTGCCGGAGGCCGTGGCTCGCTTTGGGCTAGACAGAGGGGCCCGATTCGAGGATCTTGACCAGGATCTTGCTGATCGTCTGACGGTCGCTAACGCGCTGATCTGCAAACATGAACCATTCTGGGTGAAGAGACTGGCTGCGCTGCAGCCGTTGACCTTGCCTTATGCCGCTTCGGCGACTGTCCAGCGTTTATCAGAGGACACGCCTCTGGATAGCGTGCGTATCCCGGCATCGGTATGGTCGGAAGTCGAAGATTCCCTGGCGGCTCGACATCCGACCTGGGATGTGGATGACGTCATGTTGTCTGCCTTCGTCGCCTACCTGGCTCGCCTGGTTGGTACAGGCGTTTTCGATGTTGGTTTTAGGGCAACGATGCCGCAGGATGGCGGTGATCGGCATCTCGATTTGGCGGGGCTCGAGGGCTTTTTCGCCCGGTACGTGCCGCTGCGCGTGGGCATAGACCCCGCTGAGTGTTTTGAGCGCGTTCACCAGTCAGTTCAAGCCCAGGTTGAGCTGGTCAAACAGCATTATACGTATGCCCGAGATATCCTGGCCAGATACCCACAGGTTGATCTACAGCAGACTGTCGGGACAGGCAAGCGGGCGTGGCCGGTGGTTATCGAACATGGAAAAGATCTGGATGGATGGTGGGCCAAGGCGGGCAGTCCGTTTTCCTTGGTCATCTCCAAAGACGGCGGGCTGTCTACGTGCCACTTTGTCTATGACCCAGGTACGATTGACCAGGCTCACGCGACCAGTATGCTGCGTCAGTTCGCCACCTTTCTAAGCGGCGTCATCTCTGCTGACGCCCAGCAACCTCTTTGGTCTATTCCTCTCTTGACGGAAGCCGAACGGCGCCATGTACTCATCGGTTTGAACGACACCAACGTGGACTATCCAGCCGGGCAGGGTCTGTGTATACACCAGATTTTCGAGGCTCAGGTGGAACGCGCCCCCGACTCTGTTGCGCTTTCTTTTGGAGACCAATCGTTGACCTACCGTGCGTTGAACCGCCGGGCTAACCAGCTGGCCCATCACCTGCAGGAGCTGGGGGTGGGGCCGGACGTGTTGGTGGGGGTATGTATGGAGCGCTCGGTGGAAATGGTGATTGCATTGTATGGTATCCTCAAGGCGGGGGGAGCGTACGTGCCTTTGGACCCGATGTATCCCAGAGAGCGCCTGACCTTTATGCTGGTTGACGCGTGTGTGCCCCTCGTGCTGACCCAGAAAAAGTTCCTGGCGGCGCTTTCGGCTTATGAGGCTCAGACTGGGGCTGAGGAAACCCCTGGACTCCTCGGGGGACAAAGGGCAATCTGTCTGGATGCGGATTGGGGCATGATCGCCGATTCACCACGGAATCCCGTCAGTGAGGTTGGGGACGACCATTTGGCCTACGCCATATATACCTCAGGGTCCACAGGCAAACCCAAAGCGGCTATGAACACCCACGCGGGTATTCGCAATCGATTGCTCTGGATGCAAGACGAGTATCAGCTTGATGAAACTGACCGGGTGATGCAGAAAACGCCATTTAGTTTCGATGTATCTGTGTGGGAGTTCTTTTGGCCCTTGTTGACTGGGGCGTGCTTGGTTGTGGCACGGCCGGAGGGGCATAAAGACAGCGATTGTCTGGTCAGGTTGATCATCGAACGAAGCGTGACGACGATGCATTTTGTGCCCTCAATGCTGCGCGTGTTTGTGGAACAGAGAGAGGTCGAGGTGTGTCGCAGTATTAGACGGGTGATTTGTAGTGGAGAAGCGCTCTCCTTCGACTTGCAGGAACGCTTCTTTGCTCGATTAGGCGCCGAGTTGCACAATCTCTATGGTCCGACGGAAGCAGCTGTGGACGTCACCTACTGGGCTTGTCGACGAGGGAGTGAACGGCGGATCGTTCCCATTGGTCGCCCGATTGCCAATACCCAGATCTATCTGCTGGACGCGTATCTACAACCGGTGCCTATTGGCGTGCCGGGCGAATTGCACATCGCTGGTGCCGGGCTGGCTCGCGGCTATCTAAACCGGCCCGATTTGACGGCGGAAAAGTTCGTCCCCCATCCCTTCCCGTCCACCGTTGGGCAAAGGGAGGGAGGGGCGCGACTGTATAGGAGCGGCGACCTGGCCCGTTATTTGCCAGATGGGAATATCGAATTCCTGGGCCGTATCGATCATCAGGTAAAGATTCGAGGTTTCCGGATAGAATTGGGCGAGATCGAAACGGTGCTGATGGAGCACCCGGCTGTGCAAGAGGTCGTCGTTCTGGCCAGACAGGATATCCCTGATCACAAACGCTTGGTGGCCTATTTTGTCCTTGCCCCTGATGGAGCTTTCACTGCCGGTGATTTGCGCGATTTTCTGAAAGAGCGGCTACCCAACCATATGATTCCCTCTTTCATCGTGCCGATGGACGCCTTGCCGTTGACGCCCAACGGCAAGGTGGACCGTCGCGCGCTACCGCTGCCCGAACAGGCGTTGCCGGATCTGGCGCAAGGCTGCGTAGCGCCCCGCACCTCGGAGGAAAAGGCATTGGCTCAGGTTTGGGCCCAAGTGCTGGGCGTCGAGCACGTAGGCATTGACGATGATTTCTTCGATGACCTAGGCGGTGATTCTATTCTAGGCATGCAGGTGATTGCCAAAGCCAATCAGATCGGATTTCAGCTTGCCCCCACGCAGTTGCTCAAGGCTCGGACGATCGCTGCTCTCGCAGTCCTGGCCGGTACGTCCCGGGCCGTTCAGGCCGAACAGGGCTTCATCTTGGGCACTGTGCCGCTCACACCTATCCAACATTGGTTCTTCGAGCAACGTCTCCCCGAACCTGATCACTGGAATCAGGCTTTTCTGTTCGAGGTACAGCGCCGTCTGTCGCCCTCCACGCTGAAAACGGCCGTTCAGCAATTACTCGTTCACCACGACGCGCTCCGTCTCCGCTTCGAGCGAGGGGCGACCGGCTGGCAGCAGGTCGACGCGGATGCTGAAGGCGACGCGCCTTTTGTGGCGCTGGATTTTTCACATTTGCCTGCCGGTGAGCAGGAAGCCGCCGTTGAGGCCGAGATAGGTAGACTCCACGCCAGTTTGAACTTGGAAGACGGCCCATTGGTGCATGTCGCGCTCTTTGATCTTGGCGCTGAGAAGTCGAGCTACCTGTTCATTGTCATCCATCACCTGGCTGTAGACATCGTATCCTGGCAGATCCTGTTGGAAGACCTCCAGACGGTTTATCAGCAACTCATCCAGGGCAGGGAGGTTGAGCTGCCACCCAAGACGACCTCTTTCCAGTACTGGTCGAAACGTTTGGCGACGTACGCACAGTCGGAAATGCTTCGACAGGAGCTGCCTCATTGGTTGGCCGAACCCCGAAGGCACGTTCCCCGGCTGCCCATAGACTATCCTGAAGGGGATAATACTGAGGCCTCGGCTCGTATGGTGTCCGTATTACTTGATGCCGAAGAGACACAAATTCTACTTCAAAAGGTGCCGGCGGCTTACAGTGGCCGGATTGACCAAATACTGCTGGCCGCCCTGGCCAGGGCTTTTTGGCGGTGGAATGGAAAGCGACCCGTGTTGGTTGATCTGGAGGGGCACGGACGTGAGGATCTATTCGAGGACGTCGATTTGTCCCGTACCGTGGGTTGGTTTACCGCTATTTCTCCCGTCTTGTTGGACTTGAGTGAGGGTTCCACTTTAGAGGATACCTTGGAATCGACTGGCGAGCAGCTTTCCAGCGTTCCTCATCGAGGCATCAGTTATGGTCTGCTGCGCTATTTGAGTCAGGATGAGGCCATCGTTGAGCAGTTGCAGGCTCTGCCGCAAGCTGAGGTGAGCTTCAACTATATGGGCCAGTTTGACCAATACTTTCCCGCGTCTTCTTTTCTTAGCCTAGCCCAAGTACTCGTTGGCCCTCTTCACAGTTTGGCGGGCTCGCGGCGTTATCTGCTAGAGATCGGCGGAGGGGTCATCAAAGACCAGTTTCGGCTAGACTGGACGTACAGCGAGAATCTCCATCGGCGGGCTACGATTGAGGCGCTGGCCCAGGATTTTGTCTCAGAGCTACGCTCGCTCATCGCTCGTTGTCGGTCTGTCGGTATACAGGACGAAGCCACGACGGATCTGGGCGAGCAGGCAGGGGGCGGGCAGGGATTCGCAATCGTGCCCGCGCCAGAAGAGCGATACCGGCCTTTCCCACTCTCCGACATGCAACAAGCTTACTGGATCGGTCGTGGGAGCACCCACCAACTGGGGAACGTGTCGCCGCATACCTACTTCGAATTCGAGAGTGTTGGTCTGGATGTGGCACGTCTCAACCTCGCCCTGAAGCGGGTGATCGATCGCCACGAGATGCTGCGGGCCGTCGTGTTGCCCGACGGTCACCAGCAGATTCTGGAACATGCGGCCTATCAGATCGAGGTCGTGGATCTGCGGGAGCAGGATGCCCAAACGGTGGCCGCCCGGTTGGAGGCGGCCCGGGAGAGCATGTCTCACCTGGTGAAGCCGGCCGATCAGTGCCCGCCGTTCGAGGTTCAGGCGTATCTCCTGGACGGCCAGCGGGTGCGGGTCAATTTCAGTTGGGACTCTTTGATGGCCGATGCCTTTAGCCTTTTCCTCCTCATGCGGGAATGGTCGGAGTTCTACCAGGACCCCGAGGCCTCTCTCCCGCCCCTGGAACTCTCTTTCCGAGATTACGTCCTGGCCGAGCTCGCCTCCCGCCAGTCGGAAGCATACCAGCAGTCCCTCGCTTACTGGGTGGAGCGCCTGCCGACCCTGCCGCCGGGGCCGGAGCTTCCCCTGGTCAGGAGCCCCGGCTCCATCGAGCACCCCCGGTTCGTGCGCCAGACCGGTAGGCTGCAACCGGAGACGTGGCGCCGGTTAAGACAGCGGGCCAAGCAGGCGGGTCTGACCCCTGCGATGCTGCTATGCGCCGCCTTTTCCGAGGTCCTGGCCGCCTGGAGCAAGGAACCCCGGTTCACCAACAACGTCTCTCTTTTCGATCGGCGCCCTTTCCATCCACAGATATACGACGTGGTGGGGGACTTTACCTCGGGAATCCTGTTGGAGATGGATAGCCTGGCAGCCGATACGTTTGAGGCCCGGGCGACCCAACTTCAGGACCAGCTGTGGGCCGACCTGGAACACACCCGGGTGAGTAGCGTGCGGGTGCTGCGGGAACTGGCCCGCACCCAGGGGGCCGCCATGGCAGCCATGCCCGTGGTGTTCACCTGCGTGCTCAACCTGGGCAGAAGACAGCAGGGAGGGCTCTCCTTGACCTCCTGGCTGGGGGACCTGGTCTACAGTGCGAGCCAGGCGCCGCAGGTCTGGTTGGATCACCAGATCTTTGAGGATGGGGAAGGCCTTTTCTTGACTTGGGATGCCATCGAAGCGCTGTTCCCTCCCGGGTTGATGGAGGATATGTTCGGCGCCTACTGCCGCCTGCTGCGGCGTCTGGCCCACGAGGACGCGTCCTGGCAGCAGGATAGGTGGTCGTTGGTCCCCCGCGAGCAACTGGCCCGACAGGAGGAGGTTAATGGGACGGATGCTTCTTTGTCGTCGGAGTTGCTCCACACGCTGTTCGACGCCCAGGTGGCGCAGCGGCCGTCTCATCCGGCGGTGGTCGCCGTCGACCGCACCCTGACTTACCAGGAGCTCGATCGCCGCTCCAACCAGGTCGCTCGCCGCTTGCGATCGTTGGGCGTCCGGCCCAATCAGTTCGTCGCTGTAGTGATGGAGAAGGGCTGGGAACAGGTGGTGGCCGTACTGGGGGTGCTAAAGGCCGGTGGGGCCTATCTGCCCATCGGGGCTGGACAGCCCCGGGAGCGGCTCTGGTATCTGCTGGAAAACGGCGAGGTCGGGGTGGTGCTCACCCAATCCCACATCGATCAGCGCTCGACCTGGCCTGGGTCCGTCCACCGGCTGTGCGTCGATGACGACCAGGCCTGGACAGACGACGACCACGCCCTCGACCTGGTACAAACCCCCGACGACCTGGCCTACGTCATCTACACCTCCGGCTCCACCGGCCAGCCCAAGGGGGTCGTGATCGACCACCGGGGGGCGGTCAACACCATCCTGGATGTCAATCGTCGCTTCCAGGTGGGCCCCGGGGATCGCGTGTTTGCCCTCTCCCGCCTCAGTTTCGACCTATCGGTGTACGATATCTTCGGTACCTTGGGTGCCGGGGCGACCATCGTCGTGCCCCAACCCTCCGGCTGGCGGGACCCAGCCCACTGGACGTCGGTGATGCAACGGGAAGGCGTGACCATCTGGAACTCTGTGCCGGCCTTGATGGAGATGTTGGTTGATTACACCGAGGTCCAGGCAGGCGCTCTGCCCTCGACACTCCGCCTGGTGCTGATGAGTGGGGATTGGATTCCTGTCAGTCTTCCTGATCGGATCCGGGCCCTGGGTCAAGAGATGGACGTCTTCAGCATGGGAGGCGCGACGGAGGCTTCGATCTGGTCTATCCTCTACCCCATACAGGAGGTCGACCCGGCGTGGAAGAGCATTCCGTATGGGCAGCCGATGGATAACCAGCGGTTCTACGTGTTGGATCAGAGATTGGAACCTCGCCCTGTCTGGGTTCCCGGCGAGCTGTACATTGGGGGCATAGGTCTGGCCAAGGGCTACTGGCGCGACGAGGAAAGGACCGCGGCCAGTTTCATTCACCATCCTCACACCGGCGAACGATTGTATCGTACGGGGGATATGGGACGGTATCTGCCGGATGGGAACATCGAGTTCCTGGGCCGGGAGGATTTCCAGGTCAAAGTACAGGGGTATCGGATCGAGTTGGGAGAGATCGAAGCGGCTTTGACCCAGCACCCGGCGGTGGGCACGGGGGTGGTGGTGGCGGTGGGCGAACGGCAGAAGAAGCGGTTGGTGGGGTACGTGGTGCCGGCCGACGGGAGCGTTCCGCAGGGCGATGAGTTGCAGCGCTACTTGAAGGAAAAGCTGCCCGAGCACATGGTGCCTTCGGTCTTCGTGAACCTGGAGGCCCTACCGCTGACGGCCAATGGCAAGGTGGACCGGCAGGCGCTTCCGCCGCCAGACCCGGCCCAGCTTTCACCCCAGAAGGAACAGGACACTAGCCGAGAGGCGTCCCCCATCACCGTGAAAGTCACTCAGTTGGCCAAGCAGGTGCTGGTCATCGACCACGTCGCCCCGGAGGCAAACTTGCTGGATTTGGGCGCCAACTCGATCGACATCGTCAGGATGGCGACTTTGCTGGAAAAGGAGCTCGGCTTTCGCCCAGAGATTGAGGAGCTTTTTCGGCTTCAGACGGTCAATGAGGTATCAGGGTACTATGAGCGGCATCTGATGCAGAGTCGGACCCCTATAGGGGCGAATGGGACAGAGGACGCCTTGCTGGATTCTTTCAAGGTGCTTCTCGATCCTGAGGAGCGCGATGCGTTTAAACGGACCCAGCATGGCCTGCGCCGGATCGAAGGGTATGACTTTTCAGCGCCTCCCGATCCTGACGGCGCGATCAAGGGAAAATACGCCGAGCGTCAGAGTTATCGATCCTTTGTGCCTGGCCCTATGGCGAAAGGTGCGTTCAGGGGCCTTCTGAGTTGTCTGCGGCAGATCACTGTGGATGGGAAGCCCAAATATCTGTACGGTTCTGCCGGTCCAACCTATGCCGTGCAGACGTACCTGTACGTCAAACCCGGCGGGGTGGAGGGGATATCGGCTGGCATCTACTACTATCACCCTGTGGTGGACGATGTCGTGCCGGTGGCAACTGAGGCACGTATTGATCGAGATGTGCATTTCTTTCAGAACCGTGTTATCTTCGACGAGTCTGCTTTTTCTCTCTTTCTCATCTGTCAGCTCGGGGCCATCGTGCCTCTGTATGGGAGAAAGAGCAGGGACTATGCCTTGATCGAGACGGGGCTGATGGCCCAGCTTCTGGAGATGTCCGCACCAGCCTATCAGATCGGGCTTTGTCAGATCGGGGATTTGGATTTCGACAAGATACGCCACCTGTTTGTGCTGGAGGAGAGCCACGTTCTCTTGCACAGCTTGGTTGGCGGCTCGGTTGACTGGGAAGAGGGGACGGTATGAGCACAGCAGAGTTTTTGGATAGCTTGACTCAACAGGGGGTCAGGATATGGGCGGAAGATGATCAATTGCGCTATCGTGCGCCCAGGGGGGTGCTGACGTCCAACCTACGCACGGAGTTGGCAAAGCGCAAGCCAGAGATTTTAGCTTTGTTGCCTCAGCGCGCGGCGGGCGAAACCGAGACACAACTACCTCAGATACAGTCTGCTCCGGAGGAGCGAAATCTGCCTTTTCCCCTCACCGATATGCAGCACGCCTATTGGATCGGTCGGAGCAGTTCCTTCGAAATCGGAAACGTGGCCGGGCATGCTTACATAGAAATAGAGAGCGCTGATATGGACGTGGCGCGTCTCAATCGCGCCTGGCAGCGGATGATCAATCGCCACGATGCACTGCGGGTGGTGGTGGAACCCGGGGGGCAGCAGCGCATTCTGGCAAAAGTTCCCGCTTACCAAATTGAGGTCATCGATTGGCGAGGAACCGCCCCTGCCGAGGTGCAGTCTGGGCTAGACGACCTGCGGCAACGTATGTCGCACCAGATATTGCCGGTCGACGAGTGGCCCTTGTTCGATATCCGGGTGTCGCTGCTCGATGACCAGCGGGCGCGGATTCACTTCAGTATCGATGGCCTGGTGGCTGATGCCTGGAGTTTGAGCATCATCCTCAAGGAATGGGGCCAGTTCTACCAGCATCCCCAGGCGGCCTCTGCCTCGTTGGATATCTCTCTCCGGGATTACGTTCTGGCCGAGATCGACCTGCAGGGCTCGGGGCGATACCGTCGGTCCTTGGCGTACTGGAAGAGCCGGCTGGTCGATCTGCCACCGGCCCCCGTTTTGCCCATGGCCAAATCCCCCGCTTCCGTCACCCATCCCCGATTCGTAGGCCAGGTCAAGAGGATCCCCGCCGAGACCTGGCGCCGGCTGAAGGCCCGGGCCGCCCAGGCCGGCTTGACCCCCTCGGGCCTGCTGCTGGCGATCTACGCCCGGGTGCTGGCTACCTGGAGCAAGAGCCAGCGGTTCACCATCAGCGTACCGCACTTCAACCGGCTGCCTATGCACCCGCAGGTTGATCGCATCGTCGGGGAGCTGGCCTCCTTCATCCCGGTCGAGGCAGACTTTTCGACCCCAGATACGTTCGAGGCTCAGGCCAGGCGCGTTCAGCAGCAACTCATGGAGGGGTTGGAGCACCGGTGCGTGTCGGGAGTTCGAATCCTACGGGAACTGGCCAGAGTTCACGGCCGGACGCCCAGGGCGATGTTGCCCATCGTGTTCACCACGACGATCTTTCAATCCTCCCATAGTCATGGATCACTGTTCGACGCGGCGACAGGGTTGGGCCAGTTGCTGTACAACATTAACCAAACTCCCCAGGTGTGGGCCGATTTCCAGGTCTCTGAACGGGAAGGTGCCCTCCGCCTGTACTGGGAGGCCGTGGAGGAGGTCTTTCCTCCGGGCTTGTTAGAGGATGCGTTCGATGCTTACGTTCGTCTCGTGCAACGGCTGGCTGATGAGGACGGAGCCTGGCAGGATGCACAGTTGCGACTCGTGCCCTCGGAACAGGTGGCCCAGTGGGAGGCGATCAATGGCAAACGAGCGCTGATTCCCGACAAACTGCTCCATACCCTGTTTGAGGAGCAGGCGGCGCGGCGACCTGGTCAGGTAGCGGTGGTTTCTGGACACCAGCGGTTAACCTACGAGACGTTGGACCAGCGGTCCAACCAATTGGGGCGTGCATTGCGAGAGATGGGCGTCTGCCCCAATCAACTGGTGGCCGTGGTGATGGAAAAGGGGTGGGAGCAGATCGTGGCCGTCCTGGGCATCCACAAGGCCGGAGCCGCGTACCTGCCCATCGACGCCAACTTGCCCAGGGAGCGGGTTTGGTACCTGTTGGAGGATGGACAGGTCGAGGCGGTTCTCACCCAGCCAGGACTGGACCGTCGCCTGACGTGGCCGGAGGGGGTGCGGCGGCTGGTCGTGAAGGAGGCCCGGACAGAGGTCGACGCAGGTCCCCTGGAGCCGGTGCAGGGCCTGGACGACCTGGCCTACGTGATCTACACCTCGGGCTCGACCGGACAGCCGAAGGGGGCCATGATCGCCCAACGGGGCTTGGTGAACGGGATTACCTACACCAACGGGCAATTCCACGTCACCTCCGCTGATCGGACGTTGGCCCTGACAGCCCTGCATCACGATATGTCAGCCTACGATATTTTTGGCACCCTGGCCGGCGGGGGGGCCATCGTCATCCCCGACGCTGCGGCGACCCGCGACCCCGTCCACTGGGTAGAGCTGATCAACCGGGAGCAGGTGAGCATCTGGAACTCGGTGCCGCCCTTCATGGAGATGCTAGTCGAGTATTTGGAACACGCCGACGGCGTCGCCTTGCGGCCAGACACCCTCCGGCTGGCCTTCTTGGGTGGGGATTGGATTTCCCTCACCGTCCCCGGTCGAATCAGGGCCCTGGCCCCATCCATTCAGGTGGTCAGTGTTGGAGGACCGACCGAGACGACCTTGTGGAACATCTGGTACCCGATCGGGCGCGTCGACGCGGATTGGAAGAGCATCCCTTACGGTCAACCCATCGTCAACACCCGTTACTACGTGTTGAACGAGGCCCTTGAGCCCTGTCCGGTGTGGGTTCCAGGTGAGATGTACTGTGCCGGTGTCGGTCTGGCCAAGGGGTATTGGCGAAACGAGGAAAAGACCCGCGCCAGCTTCATCGCCCACCCTAGGACCGGGGAACGGCTCTACCGGACAGGGGACCTGGGACGGTATCTCCCTGACGGAAACATCGAGTTTCTGGGCCGGAAGGACTTCCAGGTCAAGATCCAGGGCCAGCGGATCGAGTTGGGGGAGATCGAAGCGGCGTTGGTCCAACACCCGGCGGTCAAGTCGGCGGTGGTGATGGCCGTGGGAGAGCCGCAAGGCAGAAAGCACCTGGTGGGCTACGTCGTGCCCTCGACCGGGGACCGGCTGGCCAGCGATGAGATCCGCGATGGCCTGGAGGAGAAACTGCCGGAGCACATGATCCCCTCGACTTTTGTCACCCTGGACTCACTGCCCTTGACCCCCAATGGCAAGGTGGACCGGCAGGCACTCTCTGAGCTCGATCTGGGGCATCAGATGGAGAAGGAACGTGTACCTCCCCGGGGTCCCGTGGAGGAGCAACTGGCCGAGATATTGGCCGATCTATTGGGGGGCGAGAGCGTGGGGGCATACGACAACTTCTTCGAACTCGGTGGCGATTCGGTGATGGCTGTCCAGGTCGTCTCCCGGGTAAGGGACACCTTCCAGGTGGAGTTGTCCCTGCCTAGGCTCTTCGAGGAGCCCGCCGTGGCCAGCCTAGCTCTAGAGATTGCCAAGAGCCAGGCCTGGGAAGCCGGCGATGCGTTGGTGGCTCGTTTATTGGAGGAATTGGAGAACATCTCCGAAGAAGAGGTGAAGGCCTTGCTGGAAAGTTAGCAGGTATCTTCTCAAAAAGTAGGGGCAAGAGTAAGTCGGATTGCCAATCCGACCTACATTCCCCCAAGATATTGAGATGATACGTTAGCAGAATAGGAGTGCATTGATGAGTGACATCTCTGAACGTATAGCAGCTCTCTCACCGGAAAAGCGTGCCTTGCTCACCCAGCAACTTAGGGATAAAGGAACCGGTGGCCCTCAACTACAGAAGATCGTCCGGCGAAGCGCTTCCGGTCCCGCTCCCCTGTCCTTCGGGCAACGGCGGTTGTGGTTCCTCGACCAGCTCAGGCCCGGTCAGCCGTTCTACAATCTCTTCACCGCGATTCGTCTGACCGGTCCGCTCGACCCGGCCACGTTGGAGCGGAGCTTGAACGAGGTTATCCGGCGCCATGAGGTCCTGCGGACTACCTTTGCGGAGGTGGACGAGCAAACGGTCCAGATCGTCGCCCCAGCGCTGACCATGACGCTGCCGGTGCAGGATCTCCCGGGTCTCTCGGAGGGCGAACAGGAAGCACGGATCCGGCAGTTGGCCGCCGAGCAAGCCCAGCAGCCCTTCGATCTGACCCAGGGCCCGCTGCTGCGGGTGACCCTGTTGCGTCTGGGCGAAGAACAGCACGTATTCCTCCTGACCATACATCACATCATCAGTGATCTATGGTCGCAACGGGTTTTCATGCGGGAACTGCTCACCCTCTACGACGCCTTTTCTGCGGATAGGCCCAGCCCCCTGCCGGACCTTCCCGTCCAGTATGCAGACTTTGCCCATTGGCAGCGGCATTGGATGCAGGGACAAGTCCTGGAGACCCAACTCTCCTATTGGAGACAGCAACTCGACGGCATTCCTACTCTCTTGAGGTT
Source organism: uncultured Anaerolineales bacterium (assembly GCA_964551295.1). Lineage (GTDB taxonomy): Bacteria > Chloroflexota > Anaerolineae > B4-G1 > B4-G1 > JAFGED01. Next base: position 13,911 of record CAZKDJ010000050.1, read on the forward strand.
GCCCACCGACCGTCCCCGGCCGGCGATTCAGAACCCCGGGGGAGCGTCGCAGTTGGTGACATTTCCCCAGGCGTTGTGCACCGAGCTGAAAGCTCTGAGCCAGCGGGAGGGGGTCACCCTGTTCATGACCTTGCTGGCGGTGTTCGAGGTGTTGCTGTACCGCTACACGGGGCAGGAGGACATCGTCACTGGCACGCCGATTGCGGGCCGGAACTGGAGCGAGACCGAGGACATGATCGGGTTCTTTGCCAATACCCTGGCCTTGCGCACCGATCTGTCCGGCAACCCCAGTTTCCGCCAGTTGCTCGAACGGGTCCGGCAGATGGCCCTGGCGACTTACTCTCACCCCGATATCCCCTTCGAGAAGCTGGTGGAGGAATTGGCTCCCGAACGGAGCCTGGGTCACACACCGCTGTTCCAGGTCATGTTTGCCCTGCAGAACGTCCCCCCGCCGGATGTGGCCCTGGCCGACCTGGAGCTAGAGGTGATGACGATTGACGTTGGGACGGCCAGGTTTGATCTATCTCTGCTTGTGGATATGGGAACGAAGCCCAGCGCCGCCTTGGTCTACAACACTGATTTGTTCGACGCCGACACGATCAGGTGCATGCTGGGTCATTTTCAAACCCTGTTGGAAGGCATCGTCGCCGATCCAGAACAGCGGATTTCGGATCTGAAACTGCTGACCGACGAGGAACGACGACAACTCCTGGTCGACTGGAACCAGACCGGGAGAGACTATCCCCTGGATCGGTGCCTGCATCAGCTCTTCGCTGCCCAGGCGGACCAAACCCCTGGGGCGGTTGCCCTGGTCTCCGAGGAGGGGGAATGGACCTACCGGGAATTGGACCAGCGAGCTAATCAACTGGCCCACTTCTTACAGGGCTTGGGCGTGGGGCCTAACGCGTTGGTCGGTATCTGTATGGAGCGCTCCTTGGATATGGTGGCGGGCATTCTGGGGGTCCTCAAGGCCGGCGGTGCCTACCTGCCCTTGGATCCCGAGTATCCACCGGAACGCCTGGCGTTCATCTTGCAGGATGCCCAGGCATCGGTGCTGTTGACCCAGGCGCAGTGGGCCCCGAGATTGCCAGAGGCGGAAGGGGCTCGGGTCGTGTGCCTGGATTCGGATAGGGAGAATATCGCTCGACAGAGGGACGAAGAACCTGTTTGCCAGGCGACGGCCGAGGACCCGGCCTACGTCATCTACACGTCGGGATCAACAGGCAGCCCCAAGGGAGTGGTGATTCCCCATCGGGGCGTCGTCAACCGCATGTTGTGGATGCAAGAGGTGCTCCAAATTAACCCGTCGGATCGCGTGTTGCAAAAGACCCCTTTCGTCTTCGACGTGTCGGTCGGCGAGATATTCCTGCCCTTGTTGAACGGCGCTCGCTTGGTCGTGGCCCGGCCCAAGGGCCACTTGGATAGTGCCTACTTGGCTGGCTTGATCAAGGAGCACGAGATCACCTTCGTGCATTTCGTTCCTTCGATGCTCAGCGTTTTCCTGGAGGAGCCCGGGCTCGAGGCGTGTAACGCGTCCTTGAGATATGTCTGGTGTGGGGGGGAGGTGTTGCCCTTCAAGCTGAAGGAGCGCTTCTTCGAGCGACTGGAGGCCAAGCTGTACAATGGGTACGGGCCCACGGAAGCCTCCATCGGCGTCACAGCTTGGGCCTGCGAGCCGGGCGGGGAGCGGCAGACCGTTCCCATCGGTCGCCCGATTGCCAATACACAGATCTATATCCTCGATCAATACCTTAATCCCGTTCCTGTCGGAATCCCCGGTGAGTTGTATATCGGCGGTGTCGGGTTGGCCCTGGGTTACCTCAACCGGCCTGATCTGACCGAGAAGAGCTTTGTTCCCAATCTCTTTGGCGAGCACGGGAACGGTCGTCTGTACAAAACCGGAGACCTGGCCTGCTACCTGCCAGATGGGACCATCGAGTTCCTGGGACGGGTCGATTATCAGGTCAAGATCCGTGGTTTTCGCATCGAGTTGGAGGAGATCGAAGCTGTCCTGGCGGAGCATCCTGCCATCCGCCAATCTGTTGTCCTGGTCCAAGAAGACGAGGCGGAAGTTTCTTCGCCGGCGATCCAGGTTGGCAAGCGCCTGGTGGCCTACTTTACCATCGAGCAAGGGCAAGCGCCCACCAGCCACGAGCTGCGCAGTTTTCTGGCCGAGAGAATACCCGAGTACATGATCCCCTCGAGTTTCTTGGTGCTGGATGCGCTGCCACTGACGCCTACAGGGAAGATAGATCGGGATGCAGTGCTGGCTGCCGACGGGGCTGCCCTGGAATCCGAGGTGCCCCAGGTGGCCCCCCGTAGCGACCTGGAGCAGATCATCGCCGATATCTGGCGGGATGCACTGGACATGAACGAGGAGGTCGGCGTTGACGACAATTTCTTCGATCTGGGTGGCCATTCGTTGCTCCTGGTTCTGGTGCGTGGTGAGTTGCAGGAAAAGCTTGGCAAAGATATCCCCGTCGCCGAGTTATTCGAGTATCCTACGATAAGCGCTTTGGCCCAACACTTGGAGCAGGCACAGGCAGAGGAGCCATCCTTTGCAGAAACCCAGGACAGGGCGGCCATGCAGAGAGAGGCGGCCAGACAACAGGTACAGCTTGGACAACGAAGGAGTTGAGGTGGGTATGGGGCATCCTGAAATAAGGCGTTCTGTCGAAGACTCTGACAAGGCCTTGACAGATATTGCCATCGTCGGCATGGCCGGCCGCTTTCCGGGCGCCGGGAACCTGGAAGCGTTCTGGCGGAATCTGGTCAATGGGGTGGAGTCGATTTCTCATCTCTCGGATGAAGAAGCTATGGCTGCGGGTGTGAGTCCTCGCATCCTCGGCCGGTCCGATTACGTCAATGGCGAGTTTGCCATGGACGACATCGACTTGTTCGATGCCTCGTTTTTCGATCTACCTCCCAAAGAGGCTGAAATCATGGACCCCCAACACCGGTTCTTCCTGGAGTGTGCGTGGGAGGCTCTGGAGAACGCAGGCTATGATCCTGAGGCCTACAAGGGCATGATCGGTGTCTATGCTGGTGCAGGCACCAGCGGTTATCTACTCAATAACCTCTACCCGCATCTGAATCCATTGGAGAGTCACCTGGTCAAGGGGAGTGAAGGCGATCACCTGGCTACCCGCGTTTCCTACAAGCTGAACCTGAAAGGACCGAGCATGACGGTTCAGACGGCCTGTTCGACCTCGTTGGTCGCCACTTGTCTGGCTTGTCAAAGCCTGTTGGGTTATCAATGCGACGTCGCTTTGGCCGGTGGGGTGAGAATCAAGATACCCCACAAGACGGGCTATATCTCCTTCGTTAAGGGTGCGGTTTCGCCCGACGGACACTGTCGGGCTTTCGATGCCGGGGCAGAAGGGACGGCCAGTGGTGCCGGTGTAGGCGTCGTGGTCCTGAAGCGGCTGATGGATGCGCTGATGGATGGGGATCACATCTATGCGGTGATCAAGGGCTCGGCGATCAATAACGATGGTTCTAGGAAGGTTGGTTACGCAGCTCCCAGTGTCAAAGGGCAGGCGGAGGTGATTGTGATGGCTCACGCCTTGGCTGGAATAGAGGCGGAAACCATCAGCTACGTGGAGACCCATGGGACAGGAACCTCCATGGGAGATCCGATCGAGATGGCTGCCCTCACCCAGGCGTTTCGGGCCAGCACTCAGAAGAAACACTTCTGTGCCATCGGTTCGGTCAAGACCAACATCGGCCACGCCGACGCAGCCGCTGGCGTTGCCAGCGTGATTAAGACCGCCCTGGTGCTCGAACACAAGGTGATCCCCCCCAGCCTGAACTTTGAGCAGCCGAATCCGGAGATCGATTTCGACAACAGCCCCTTCTACGTCAACACTGTACTCTCTGAATGGAAGGCCGGCGACACACCCCGCCGGGCTGGGGTCAGCGCTTTTGGCATCGGGGGGACCAACGCCCACGTGGTGCTTGAGGAAGCCCCGCCCGTCGAACCCGGCGGAGCGTCCCGGCCCTGGCAGGTAGTGATGCTCTCCGCCAAGACCGACACAGCTTTGGAGACGGCAAGTGCAAACCTGGTCGAGCACCTGAAGCGGCATCCTGATCTCAGCCTGGCGGACGTGGCGTATACTCTCCAGGTGGGCAGAAGGGCCTTCAAACACCGCCGCATGGTGGTATGTCGCGAGGTTGAGGAGGCCGTGACGGCTCTGGAAGCGTGCAGCCGGGGGCAGGTGTTCACCGGCCTGGCGGCGTCGAAGCAGCGGTCAGTTGTTTTCATGTTCCCCGGGATAGGGTCCTTATACGTGGGCATGGGCGCTGAACTCTACCAGACGGAGCCGGTGTTCAGCGAGCAAGTTGACCTGTGTTCGGCCATCCTCCGAGCCGACCTGGGGCTCGACCTGCGCGACGTGTTGTATCCCCCGGCGGGCTTGGAGCAGGAGGCCGCCGGACAGATGGAGCGCGGCCCGGTTGCCCTGGCCTCGCTTTTCGTCACCTCCTACGCCTTGGCCAAACTGTGGGCGTCGTGGGGAATCCATCCCCAGGCCATGATCGGCCACAGTCTCGGCGAATACGTGGCCGCTTGCGTGGCTGGGGTGCTCTACCTGAAAGATGCGCTCCGCCTGGTCGTTCTGCGGGGGCGGTTGTTCGACCAGTTGCCGGAAGGGGCCATGACCACGGTCCTGCTGGCCGAGGAAGACATACAGCCCTTCTTGGACGAGGACCTCTCTCTGGCGGTGGTGAACGCGCCATCCCGCTGCGTGGTCTCGGGCCCGCCAGAGGCCATCGGCGCGTTGGAGGAGCGGTTGGCTGAACGAGGGGTTGAGTTCCATCGCATGTCCGCATCGCGGGCCGCCCATTCCAAGATGGTTGAGCCCATCTTGGAGCCGTTTGCCGGAGTGGTGGAGCAGGTTCCCCTCCACGCGCCGCGCATTCCATACGTGTCCAACGTCACCGGGACCTGGATCACGGCCGAGGAAGCGACTGACCCCGACCATTGGGTCAAGCACCTGCGTCAGACGGTCCATTTCTGGGATGGCATCCAGGAGGTGCTCGGCGAGTCATCCCACGCCCTGGTGGAAGTTGGACCGGGGCGGACGCTGAGCGCGCTGGTCAAGTTACACCTGGGCAGCGTCGCCCAGCGGCTGGTGCTTTCCTCGATGCGCCTTCCGCGTGAGCCGCAGTCAGATGTCAAGGTCCTGCTCGACACGTTGGGCAGGCTCTGGCTCGCCGGGGTACCGGTGGACTGGACGGGGTTCTACGGGCAAGAACACCGCCATCGTGTCCCTTTACCCACCTATCCATTTGAGCGCCAGCGGTATTGGGTCGAGCCACCCCAAAAACAAGCCCACAGCTTCGGCACCGAGGAGCCGGAACCAACGGTAGAGGGGATCTATCTCTCCGCCTGGGAACGCTTGGCATTGCCTGTCTCACGTAGAAAGAGGGTCTGGGAGCAGCGGCGAAATTGGCTGCTATTTGTCGATAGACTCGGTTTGGGCTCCAGGATCGCCCAGCGTCTGAGGCGAGAGGGACAGGAGGTCACCGTCGTGAAGGCCGGGGATCAGTTTGAGAAAATCGATGATCGCACTTACACGGTCCATCCGTGTCGGCCCGGTGACTATCGCGCCCTGCTGGATGATTTGCAGGCACTGGACAGATCTCCTCAGCGGATGCTTCATCTGTGGAGTGTCACGACCGACGGCCCTGGGCTGTTGGGACGGGAGTCCTATGAACAGAAGCGATACGCAGATTTCTACAGCCTGTCGTCTCTGGCCCGGTCGATTGGCGGGCGGGAGATGGCTCCTGGATTCACGATCTGGGTAGTCTCCAACGACGTGCACGAAGTAACAGGTCAGGAGGTGTTGAGCCCAGAAAAGGCCATCGTCCTTGGATCGTGTGTGGCCATTGCACGGGAGTATCCGGGGCTTACCTGTCACCATATCGACGTCGTCATGCCTCCGTCGGGCGACGGGCGAGAGGAGAAGCTGGTGGAGCAGATCGTGGCGGAAATCGGTGGGGAGACGTCGGATTTGGTCGTGGCCTATCGTGGCCGTCATCGTTGGACGCCGGTCTGGGAGTCTGTGCGGTCACCTGCTGGGGGCGCAGGTGAGGCCCGGTTGAGAGAGGATGGGACATATCTAGTGACAGGTGGGCTGGAAGGTGTGGGGTATCAATTCGCCGAACACCTGGCACAGATTGGGCATCCAAAGCTGGTATTTGTGGACCGGCTGGGGTTATCGGGGCCCTGCGGAGAGAAACAACTCGTGTCGTGCTTGGAGCAGGTTGACGGAGTGGGCGAGCGCTGCGTGGATCTTGGAGAATGGGAGGAGCACATAGACCATTTAGAAGCCTCTATTGAAGGGGAGGTGGCGTTGGAGCCATTTCCTCGCGAATTGGAGGAGACAGCCACGCGATTGAGTTGTATCTATCTGTGCGATTATCTGGAGACGGGTGGTATACGGGCGGCAAAAGGTGAGGTCTACAGCCGAGACAGGATGCGGGAGAGGTTAGGGATACTGCCCAAGTTCGACAAGCTCTACGATTACCTGATCTGGATGCTGGCAGAGGAAGGCGTCATCGAGCTAGACGGGCACGAGATCACGTTTCTGAAGGACAAGGAAGAGATTGGCGACGTGTCGGCTTTGAGAAGAGAATTGAACACCCGATACCCTGGGTTTAGAGAGGAGTTTGACTATCTCGAGTATTGTGTGGGGCACTATGCCCAGGCGTTGAACGGCCAGGTCGAGGCAATTAGCGTGTTGTATCCCGACGGTACGTTCGATCCAGTGCGTCCCATTATGAAGAATCGATCGAGATTCTCCAACGTGGCCGTATGCCTATCCCTGGCCGGAGAGATCGTCCGCGACATGGCCCAGTCGCGCGACTCGAGGTTGAGGATACTGGAGGTGGGTGGGGGCAGTGGCAAACTGACGCAGAGAGTAGTGCCTGGGCTGAGGGATCAGGACGTCGAGTATCATTTCACCGATATTGGTAAATCGTTCGTCGTTCACGCCGAGCAGGATGCCCTGCGCCAGGGGCATGATTTCATGACCTTCGGCCTCTTGGATATCTCCAAGGATCCGGCGGAACAGGGGTATGAAAAGTACAGCTTTGACGTTATTCTGGCTTTCGACGTCATCCAGGCGACCACAGACCTCATGGGGACCCTGGAGCACTTGAATACCTTGCTCAAACCCAACGGCATCCTGCTGGTCATCGAGGCCGTTTGGGTACCACGCTGGTCGCCCTTGATATTTGGCCTGGCGGAGGGGTTTTGGTATTTCGCCCAGGATGAGGCCCGAAAACACCTGCTGTTGCCGGGGCTGAACCTGGAACAATGGGAGGATGTGTTTTGGAAGCAGAGCTTCGAGCATGTGAGCATCTATCCGCGGGCAACAGATAAGAGAGCGACCGCAGATCGTATCCTGATCGCCGCGCAACGGCCGTCAAACATCCGCACGGATGATTACCAGGCCTGGATTGGAGAACTCAGGCGGAAGCAGGAGCAACGGACACAGGACAGAGCACGCAGAGTGGCTGCGTTGGAGGAATTAGGAGCGGAGGTCCTGGTTGCCCAGGCGGATGTGGCCAGCGAACAGCAGGCCCGAGCAGTTGTTGCCCACACCTGTGAGCGTTTTGGGGACGTGAATGGCGTGATTCACGTCGTGGAGCCGGTTGACGACGGAGCAGCCAATCTCTTGGCGAGCAACGGGCGCGCCAGCTTCGAGCGGCACTGGTGGCCCAAGGTCCACGAGCTATTCGCCTTGGACCAGGCGCTGCGGGGCCAGCAGCTGGACTTGGCCCTCTTGGTCCATTCGTCGGTGGTGCTTTCGAGGGAGGCGGGCCTCGCCGCTGGCTCTGCTGCCGGCCTCTTCATGGATGCCTATGCCACCAAGCGGGCTGGGGAGAACGATGGCTGTTGGATGAGTGTGAACTGGGATGTCGATAGCGGAGAGGGCAAGCAGGCGTTCTTACACCTGCTGTCCTTGGACGGGGTGCCTCAGATTGTCGTCTCGTCTCGGAAACTACAGGCCTGGATCGATCGATGGGCTGAATGTGCCCCGGGTTTGCCCAGGGCAGGGGAAACGGATGGTTCCTTGACCCACGCGAGGCCCAGCCTGCGGAACACCTACGTCGCTCCGCGTAATCAGACGGAGCGGATTGTGGCCGAGATATGGGTAGAGGTGTTCGGTATCTCCCAGATCGGTATCCACGATAACTTCTTTGAACTGGGGGGGGAATCCTTGATGGCCACCCGGATCATCTCAAGGCTGCGCGAGGCTTTTGACGTGGAGCTATCTGTGCGTGATTTCCTCGAGGCCCCGATGATTTCTGAGGTTGCCAAGGCGGTTGAGGAAGCCAAGAGCAGCCGGAAGTCAACCATCGTACCGGTCTCTCGAGAGGCATACCGCGCGAAGCGTTCTCCCAATGGAGCGATCGAGGTGCCTAAGCAGCGTGTTCTCGAACCCCGTTCCATCCGTTCCAGTCGGGACGCTATTAGCCCAGATCAGGAAACGCTCTGACGAGAAGAGAGTAAAGGGGTGAAGACCAAATGTACACTGTATCGCTAGTCAATATGCCATTTGCAGCGTTGCATATCCCGTCGCTTGGATTGACCCAGTTGAAATCCGTACTGAAGGGTAGATTCGGGGAACAGATCTCCGTCAAAGTGCAGTACGTCAACCATGATTTTGCCCGCTATTTGGGGATTGGGCTCTACAAGTATTTCTCGTTGAGCGTTGAAGCGTTCACCTGCGGGGTTGGTGAATGGTTCTTCCGCCAAGACGCCTTTCCAGAGACGACCGACAACGTTGAGGAATACTTTCGACGTTTCTATCCCCGTCCCGATGAACAGACCAAGAAGTTCAAGCGGGTCATCCAAGAGAAGCGACGAGGGGTAGGGGACTTTCTGGATACCCTGATAGACGGGTACAGCCTGGATCGGTCCGACGTCGTGGGCTTCACGTCTATGTTTCACCAGAATACAGCGTCGTTTGCC
>CAZKDJ010000051.1:0-22668 GCA_964551295.1 uncultured Anaerolineales bacterium
TTGTAGCGGCGGGCCAGCCCCACCGTGCGCACGACAACATCGTCCATCGATTCTCTCCAAAGCAGGATGCGACGCCTCGCGACCATGGGTCGCGCCGCGTCGCACCTATTATAGCGTTCTATCGGGTTACTGCAACGATTCGGCGACCTTGACGATCTCGTCCGCGCTGATGTGCCCGGCGATGGCGATACTCACCCCATCCTCAGTCCAGGATAGAAAGCTATTGCCTGTGTCGTCAGTGAACAGTGTGGCTGTCTGGCCGCGCACGTCAACCTCCGCCGCCTCGCTGCCGGGAGTCTGTTGCATCGGTTCTGGCAGGTTGCCCTGCACGATGGTGAATGACGTCGTCGCGTGGTCGTATCGCAGGACAAAGGCCTCGCCTACCTGGAGCACCTCGATCAGCGTCGTGCCATCCGGCTCGTAGGCAGGAACGAGCAGGTCGAACTCCGCCTGCGCCTCCGCCTCGTCCAGCGTGAGCGGAGTAGGCTGCATATCCGCGACATCGATCACCTCCACCCCCTCGGGGATCTCGAACTGGAACAGCGCGTCATCCAGGCCGGTGTTGAACTCGAACGAGCGCACGCGCACCCAGCCCTCCCCGAAGGAGCCGCCGTCAAAGTGGGCCTGCAGCGCGATCCAGCGCTCCTTCTCAACCCACAGCGTGGCCTTGCCATCGACAGGTATGGGCATGGGATACTCCCCGTCCTCCCTGGGCGTGAACTCGAGCTTGTACGTCGCCGCGCCGTTTAGCTCCTCCTCGCCCGCCAGCTCGACATCGAAATTATCCATCGCCCACTGGATGCCTTCCTCCATGAACTGGATCACCTGCTGGGGATCGACGGGCACCTCGTCCGACTCCAAGTCGCCCAGCGCCCCGGTGATGACCACGTTCTCGCCCGGATGATACAGCCAGGCCTGCTCGCCATCGGTCACGCTGACGACGCCCGCAATATCGACACCGTCGACTTCGGCCTCGCCGGCCTCGAGCACCTCGGCCCGCAACTTGGCAGGACGCTTCTCCCACAGCTCGACCACCACGTCCATATCCACATCCATATCCTCAGCCTGGACGCTGAACTCGACCACGGCGTGGGCGTCCTCGGTGCTGGCCTCGACTTCCTGCATCTTGGCCACGATCTCCTCGGCCGTAGGGCCGGTCTGACACCCGCTCAAGAGCAGAGACAGTGTTGCCATGACGCTCAAAACGACAATCCATTGCTTTTTCATCTGGCACCTCCATATGGTATACTGATGCGTGATTCGTAATGCGTGATTTTTCGCTCATCACGCATCACGTATCACGAATCACGCGCTCTAATCCTACATCCCAAGTATACCAACAAGTTGTTGCCAACACGTGATCCATCCATTACCGAATTATGAACAATTATTACATCGGAATCGTGAACCACACCCGGCTGCCCTGACCAGGGCCGCTCTCGACGCCCATCTGCCCGCCGTGCGCCTCTACGATGGCCCGGGCGATGGTCAGCCCCATGCCCGCGCCGCCCCCCTCTCCCCGGTAGTACGGCTCGAAGGCTCGTTCTCGCTCCTCCTCGCTCATCCCCCGGCCGGTGTCCTGCACGCTGACCTCAATCCCTGCGTCGTCCTGTTTCACAGCTAGCGTCACTTGGCCACCTCCCGGCGTGAAGCAGATGGCATTATCCAGCAGGTTGAGGACCACCCGCTGCAACCGGTCGGCGTCGGCAGAGACCTGCGGCAAGTCGACGGGAATCTCGGCGTTCAGGGCGATGTTGCGGTGGCTAGCTCGCCCCGCATTGAGGGCGACGGCGTCGCGGGCGATCTCGCCGATGTTCACAGGATGCCGATCTAGCTTCAAGCGACCGCTCCGCCAGCGGGAGAAATCGAGCAGTTGGTTGACCAGCCGAATCAACCGGTCGGTTTCGCGCTCGGCGATCTCCAGCGAGGGCCGCTCGTCTGGGCTAGATGAATCGATCAGGTTGACCAGTAGCCCCTTGATGGCCGTCAGCGGCGTGCGCAGGTCGTGTGAGATCTCGCCGATGAACTGGGTGCGGGCCGCTTCCAGGTGCTTGAGCCGCGCGGCCATGTGGTCGATGGACTGGGCCAAGCGCCCCATCTCGTCTGTCGGACGATCGTCCGCAGAATAATTGCCCAAGCGCACGTCCAGATCGCCGCTGGCGATGCGGTGAGTGGCCCGTTCCATCTGGCGGACTGGGCCGCTCAACCGGCGGGCCAGCAGCACGCTCACCAGTAGGGAGATCAGCGTGGCGATCAGGACGGCGACTAGCAGAATGGTGCGCAGCGTGGCCAGGAACTGCTCCCCCGGCAGCGTCGACTTGGACACCTCGACGACGCCAATTGTGTCCTCATCAACCACGATCTGGCGCGCCGCGTAGCGCCGGTGGGGCAGGTCGCGGCTTGATGGCGTGAACACAGTCGGGCTGCGATAGCGCAGCTCACGCAGCGCCACTCGGCTGGGCTCTGCGCCGATGTCCTGCGTGGCGGCCAGGAGCGCGCCGTTGCTGGCGGCGAAAAAGCGCACGGTGAGATCGACCTGGGGGGCAAACAGGCTGGCCACGGTGGGCGCCAGGCTGGAAAGCGTCCGCTCGTCCGCGGCCAGGCTGGACGCGTAGGCGGTGTAGAAATCGGCCTGGGCATCCAGCTCTGCCTCCAGCCGCCGATCGAGGTAGAAAGAGGTTGAAAAGTAGATGACAATACTGAGAACGATCAAGACCGGCAGCGTGGTCAGGAGATACGTCGTGGCTAACCGCTGTGCCAGACTGGGCTTAAACATCCTCGGCCATCCGGTAGCCCACGCCCCATTCGGTGAGGATCACGCGCGCGTCGGGATCGACGGCGGCCAGCGCCTTGCGCAGGCGACGGACGTGCACGTCCACCGTGCGCTCGTCGATGTAGGACTCGAGTCCCCACACGTGGGAAAGGAGCGCGTCGCGTGAGAATACCTGTCCTCGATTCTGAGCTAGAAAGTGCAGCAGGTCGTACTCCTTGGGGCGCAGGTCGAGCGATTGGCCCTGAAACCAGGCCTGACGGCGGGGATGATCGAAGCGCAGGCCTGCGTCGGGTTCATCCCCTTCTGGCACACGCGCCTGCAGTGCCTTCACCTCAGCCTGGCGGCGCAGCACGGCGCGGATGCGGGCGCTGAGTTCGCGCGGGTTAAAAGGCTTGGCCAGGTAATCGTCCGCGCCCAGCTCCAGCCCGACGATCTTGTCCACGTCCTCATCGCGGGCGGTGAGCATGACGACGGGCACCGTGCGGCCCGCGCCGCGCAACCGGCGCAGCACCTCGAAACCGTCGATACCCGGCAGCATCACGTCCAGCACCACCAGGTCGGGGGGATCGGCCTCGACGTGGGCCAGCGCTTCCTCGCCGCTGGCCGTCGCCCGCACCGCAAACCCCTCTTGCTCCAGCCGCCCGCGCACGACGGCGACGATAGCGGGTTCGTCATCCACGACTAGGATGTGGCCCACAACCTCAATCCTCGCTACTGCGACCGCTATTGCGCCCGCTCGGCCAACGTCATCTGCACAGTCTGCTCCCGCCCCTCGCGGATGATCGTCAAGCTGACCGTATCCCCTACCTGCGTCTGGGTCTCCATATAGACAGTCAGTTCCTCCAGCGTGGGAACCGGCTGGTCGTCGATGTGTGTGATGATGTCGCCTCCGATGGGAATGCGATATCTTCCCAGCACCACCACCTCGGTCGCGCCGCGCAGGCCGGCTTGGGCCGCCGGCGTACCCGAAGCGACCTCGATGACGAGCAACCCGGCGTCGACGGGCACGTCCATGTCAGCCTGCCGCAGCAGATTGGCCTCCTGCGTGCCAAACGGTGCAAAACTCGCCCCAACCAACCAGGGATGCGGGTACCGCCCGCGGGCGATCAACTCCGGCACCACGCGCGTGACGGCGTTCGAGGATACGGCAAAGCCGATGCCCGCGCTGGCCCCACTGGGACTGATGATCTGGGAATTGACGCCGACCACACGCCCGCGCAGGTCGAGCAACGGCCCGCCCGAGTTGCCCGGATTGACGGCTGCGTCGGTCTGGATGGCCTCGCCGATAAAGCCGCCGTCAGGGCTTTCGATGATCCGGCCCAGGGCGCTGATCACGCCGATGGTCAGCGTGCCCTCCTGCCCGAAAGGGTTGCCGATGGCGATGACGAACTGCCCCACCTTTAGCTGGTCAGAGTCGACCAATGGGAGGGGATCGGGCAGGCTGCCGGCCTCGATCTTGAGAACCGCCAGGTCAGTCGACGGATCTGTGCCGACGATCTCGGCCTCGTACATCTCGCCGTTGCTCAACGCCACCGAGACCGACTCGGCCCCCTGTACGACGTGATAGTTGGTGACGATGTGTCCCTCGGCGTCATAGACGAAGCCGGAACCGGTTCCCTCCTGAGGGATGGCGCGCATGAAAAAGTCATAGGCGATGGTGACGACAGAGATGTTGACCACCGCCGGCGCTCGCTGCGCGTAGACAGCCTCCACCTGGGCTTCCAGCTCGTTCGCGGGAGCCTCTGCCGGCGCAGGCGTCACCGGGATGGACGTCGGTGCAGGGGTAACGGTGACGCCGGGTAACGCCGTAGTTGAAGCGGCCACACAGCCCAGCGCGGCTGCCGTCAATGTGAAAACAGCAAGCGCGGATAAACGCGATTCCTTAAGCATCTCGAACTTTACTCACTCCAGACCAGAAAGGTTCCCATAATGCGGGCACACCGTATCATCCGATCCGACCTCCTTGAGCCAGACGGCCCCGGGAACAAGCAGAATCTCTCGCCTCATTATGACCATATTTTACAGCGTGTCAAGCACTCGAGTGTATCCAACTCCCTCATCAAACCCTGTCCCCTACACAGAATCTTGACTATACTGGAGCTGATGAAGTTAGGCCCAACTATCTACACCTATGGCAAAGCCACCATCGCCACATTCTTGGCGGTGTACCTGTTCTTCATCCCGGCCGGGATCGTGATCCACGACCTGTGCGATCCCGGGCTGCGCGACGGGCAAATGCCCCGGTTTGCCTTTCGCTGGCACCGCGCCCTTTCGCGCAAGTACGAACCTTGGGCTCGCGAGCGAATCGCCTCCGGCAGTGCCAAAGAGTTGAGCACGCACGACATCTCCGGGACCGAGTGGCCCATGTTCAGCTCTGTCTTTTACCTGTGGGCGACAGAGGCGCTGCAAGAGGCATGGGAAGAGGATCCGTCCCTTGCCCGCGTCATGCCGAAGGAATCGGCGCGAGGAGCCATCAAAGCCGCCGTGGCCCTGGTGGCCGACCCGAACAACGCCACCTGGGTCAGACGGCACTGGGGCGACGACTATCTCCACCGCGAGAACCTCTTTTACCGCATGCTCCTCATCAGTGGGTTGACCAGTTACCAAAAGCTGCTCGGCGACGACGCATACGAACCCCTCTTGCGCGACCAGGTCGAATCCCTGGCCCGGGAGATCGACGCCTCCCCCTACGGGCTGCTGGACGACTATCCGGGCCAGTGTTATCCCCCCGACATCCTTCCGGCCCTCGCCGCCATCCGGCGCGCCGATAAAGTGCTGGGCACCGACCACTCCGAGTTTGTGGAGCGGGCCATACGCGCTTTCGAAGACTCCCGGCTAGATGAACATACCGGGCTGCCCGATTGGCGGGCCAATCCGAGGACCGGCCAGGGCATCGGCGGTGCCCGAGGGGTAGGCATGTCCTTCATGCTCACCTGGGCGCCGGAGCTGTGGCCAGAGACGTCCCGGGAGTGGTACACACGTTACGAAACACACTTCTGGCAGCGAGGGAGCGGGCTGGCCGGTTTTTGCGAGTTTCCAGAAGGAGAGCCCAGGCCCGAGTGGTTCACGATCGACGTGGACGCCGGCCCGGTGATCGCCGGGTACGGCACGGCAGCGAGCGCCTTTGGCATCGGTGCCGCGCGGGCCAACGGCCGGTTCGATCATGCGTACCCGCTCAACGCAGAGGCGATCGCCGTATCCTGGCCTCTGCCCAACGGGACGCTCCTAGGACCGCGCCTGCTCTCGGACCTGTCGGAGGCGCCCTACGTCGGAGAGACGGTTCTGCTGTTCAATCTGACCCGGTACCCGGTGGTCGAGTCCGGCGTGGGAGCGAGAGGTCGGCTTCCCGCTATCGTCTACCCGGTCATCCTGATTTATACGAGTGCTGGCGTCCTCTGCATCCGGACGGCGGTGAGGTCGGTGAAACAGGTGAGGAAGTAAAATCAGCAGCCTCAGAACGGCTCACCGCAATGCGGGCACACCGTATCCTCCGGCCCAACCTCGCCGCCGCACTCGGAGCAGTATAGCACCAGTTCCGCACCACAAGCGGCGCAGATGGTGTCGTCCGCGCCGATGGCAGCGCCGCAACCGGGACACAGGGGCTGCCCGCAAGCGGGACATTCCGCCGCGCCGGGGGTGATTTCGGCGTGGCACTTGGGGCAGGTGGGGCCCTTGATCTCCTCGCCGCAGCGCGGGCAAACGGTCTCCTCGGGGCGCAGCACCAGGTCGCACCTTGGGCAGACGCGCGTGCCGCATTCGGGACAGGCGACCATGGCTGGAACAAAGCTGTTGCCGCAGCCAGGGCAGACCACCCAGCGCACGCGGACGTCGCCGACGTATTTGGAGAGGCTGCGCGCCACCGCGCGCACCTGGTGGGTCAGAGGCCGGCCGCAATACGGGCAGCTTTCGGGCGCGTCAAAGACCCGCTCGCCGCAGCCCCCGCAGCGACGGGCAAAGACGACGTCGCAGTCGGGGCATACCTCTGCCCCGGCGGCGAGTTCCATCCCGCAATTGGGACATGTGAAAAAGAGCGCCAGGTCGCAGTTGGGGCAGCGGGCGTCATCCTCACTCACCGCCGCGCCGCAGCGGGGACACAGGGGATGTCCGCAGGTGGCGCATGCGGGGTCGCCGATGTAGATGCGCGTGCCGCACTCCGGGCAGACCGGGCCGTCGTATGGCGCCGGTTCAGCTTCGGCCTCGGTCTCGGCTTTGGCAGTGTCTGCCGCCTCGTCTGCCTCCGTCACTCCGTGCCTGGGGCTGCTGTCGAAGACGAAACCACAATGGGGGCACGTTCGATCCGTCGGCGCGACCTCACCATCGCAGCGGGGACAGGTCAGCGTCCAGGTCTCGCCGCACACGCTGCAAGCGACAGCGTATGGATTGGCCAGCGCGCCGCAGGCGGGACACAGGTCGGCCCCACAGTGGGGACAAAAGTCTGCCTCGGGTTCGACGTCGCCGCCACAGCGGGCACAGGTGGTCACGCAAATCTCCTGTCGCGCGGATGTGTGGGGAAAAAGCCCGGACCAAGCGGCCAGGGCTCGTAAGGGGAAATCACGCCTGCTTCTGCTCTGGCTCGCTTTCCTCGTCTATCTCTTCGTCCTCCCAGCCGATGATCCAGACGCACAGGCCCGCCAGGCCAATTGTAGTCACGATCAGAGCAACCCACTGGCCTGCCGAGAATCCCACCTGCCGGGCCGAAACGACGAGGATAACGACAAAACCGACAGCCAGTACAAACCAGGCCGTCAGGCGTGGATGTTGGGTGACGAATTGCTTCAGAGAAGCCATAAGACCTCCAGTAAGGTTAACGGCTGGGTTGCGATCACAGCGGCCGCAGCACGCGCCGATTGCGCAACTGCTTCACTAGCACCGGATCTTGGTCGTCCAACTTGGCCTCGCGCGCAGCCTCTCGCCACGCTTTCGGCAGGCTGGCGACGGTCTGGGGCTGGTATCCAAGCTCGCTGAAGAACTCGATCTGGCGCGGAGAAAGCGCCGCGTGCGGCGGCAGCAACAGCGCAGCCTCACACTGCAACGTAGCCGCAGCCTGTTCCATCTCGGAGAACAGAGGGGGCGCTGCTGTGGCGTATTCAGCGGCAGGCCAAATCAAAAGATTGATCACCCGGACGACGAGATTCTCGGCCTGCCATCCCAGGATCCCGATCAGGTTATCACCTCGCTCGGCCAGCAGAAATCCCTCGTCTCCAAAGCTCTCGATGATGGTGATGTCGTCGACGCTCGTCTTGCCCAAGACACGATTGATGAATGCGGCGATCGCGCTCGCGTCGCTCGGTTTAGCCCTGTGTATTGTAACTCCTTGTTCTTGCGCCATGTCTCATCCTCCTCGTGCTTGTGGGTCTGGAGAGTCACACATCAACACACTCAATTATACTCCGAATATCCCTTTCCCGGTAGTCTGGGCGCGTTTCAAGAAATCAACAAACGCTTCCACGACTCGTTCACCTGCTCTCGCGTCTGCGCCAGCGTGCCGGAGGTGTCGATGACCACGTCGGCGCGGGCGATTTTCTCCTCCTGGGGAGGTTGGGCCTGCACGCGCTGCTGTGCCTCGGTCCGGCTTAGACCCCGCGCGCTCATGATACGGTCGACCTGCTGCTCGGGCCGGCAGGTGGTGACCCACACGCTGTCGCAGCCGTCGGCCATGCCGGCCTCGATCAGCTTGATCGCCTCGATGACCACCACGTCGGCCGAGCTTGTAGCCACCCGACGATCGATGACCGCGATGGTGGCGGGATGGACGATGGCCTCCAAGCGCGCCAGCGCCGCCGGGTCGGCAAAGACAATGTCCCCCAGCCGCTGGCGGTCGATCTCGCCATCGGCGGCCAGCACCCGCGGTCCAAAGGCCTCGACGATGACCGCGTGGACGGGCGACCCGGCCCGCATCACCTCGCGCGTCACCTGGTCGGCGTCGATGGCCTCAGCGCCCAGATCGGCCAACATGTGTGCGACGGTGGACTTGCCCGTGGCGATGTTGCCCGTGAGGCCGATGAGTGTGGCCGTCATCCGACCGCGTCCTCCCAGGCCGCAAGCAGCTCGTTCAACTGTGCCTCGACCTGGTTGTACTCGGTGCCCAGTTGGCTCACCCGCTCGACCTGCTGTCGCTCGCTGGCGGCCGCCAATTGCGATTCTAGCTGCACCTTGCGCGCCTCCAACTGATGGATCGTGTCCTCAAGCTCAGCCTGACGCCGGACGCGGCGCGCCTCTGCGCGCTGGGCGGCCTTTTGCATCTCCCGCTCGCGCTCCCGCACCGTCCGCTCTGGCGACATCGCTTGTTGGGATCGCTGCTCTTGCCGGCGCTGCTCCTGCCACGCTTGGTGTGCCTCGTACCCCTCCTTGAACGCCCACAGCTGCGCCTCCTCGATCGCCCAGACGTGGGTGACCAGCCGGCGGATCAAATACCGGTCGTGGGTCACGATCAGCAGCGTGCCGTCGAACTCGGCCAGCGCCTCCTGCAGCACCTCCTGCGAGGGGATGTCGAGGTGGTTGGTCGGCTCGTCGAGGATCAGGACGTTGGCGCCTTGCAGCGTCAGGACGGCCAGCGCCACGCGCGCCTGCTCGCCGCCGGAGAGGGCGCCGACCTGCTTGAAGACGTCGTCGCCGGAGAAGCGATAGCGGCCCAGCAAGTTGCGCGCCTCGCCCACCGTCATCTCTTGGGCATCCAGGATGGTCTCGAGCACCGTCTTTTCCGGGTCCAGGTCCGCATGTCCCTGGGCAAAGTAACCTACCTGCACGCTGGCCCCGACGCGCACGCGCCCGGCCAGCGGACTGATCTCGCCCAAAAGGGTGCGCAGGAGCGTGGTCTTGCCGGAGCCGTTGGGCCCCAGGAGCGCCACGCACTGCCCCCGCCGCAGCTCGAACTCGTCGATGGTGAAGAGAGGGGCCGCCGGGTCGTAACCCACGGCCAAGTCGTAAAAGCCCAGCACCAGGTCGCCGCTGCGCTGCGTCTCGCCCAGGTCGAGGCTCAGCGGGCGGTACGCGCGCAGCTGCTCGATGCGCTTCACTCGCTCCAGGCGCTTCTGCCGTCCCTGGGCATGGCGCGTGCGCTGCCCGGCCATGTTGCGGCGGATGAACTCCTCGGTGTGTTCGATGAACTGCTGCTGCCGCTCGTACTGGGCCTGCTGTAGCGCTTGCCGCTCGGCCTTTTGGATGGCATAGGCGCTGTAGTTGCCCCGGTAATGGGTCAGCCCGCCCCATGCCAGATCCCACACCCGGTCGACGACGGCGTCGAGAAAGGCCCGGTCGTGGGCCACGACGACCAGCGCGCCTTGCCAGGCGTTGAGATACCCCTCAAGCCATTCGATCCCTGCCAGGTCGAGGTGGTTGGTCGGCTCGTCCAGCAACAGCAGGTCGGGTTCTGCCAGCAGAAGCTGGGCCAAGAGCGCACGCGTTTTTTGCCCCCCGCTGAGCTGCGTTGTGGGGCGTTGGAGATCGTCTTCGGCAAAGCCCAGGCCGGTGAGCACCTGCTCGATGCGCTGCTCGTAGGTGTAGCCGCCGGCCAGTTCAAACGCCTCTTGCGCCCGGCCGTATCGCTCCAGCGCCTGTTCCTGATTGGCAGGGTTAGCCATGGCTGCCTCCAGGCGGCGCAGCTCGGCGGCCTGTGCCCGCAAATCGGCAAAGACCTCCAGCATCATCTCCCACAGCGTCCCCATGCCTTGAAAATCGGCCTGCTGAGGCAGATAGGCGATACTCAGCCCCTTGGCGCGGTGCACCTCACCGGCAGTGGATGGTTCCAATCCGGCCAATATGTGCAACAACGTCGTCTTGCCGGAGCCGTTAGGCCCCACCAAGGCGATCTTGGCCCCTTGGGGAATCTCCAAGGACACACCTTCAAAGACATCCTGGGGACCGTAGGATTTGGCCAGGTTGCTGGCAGTCAGAATAGACATTTTTCGATTCAAGTGCGATTCAAAAGTCGCGGCTGCCCATTATACCATGAGCCTTAAGCGTGCCAACTTCTTGCCTCCGAGTTCGTTTTATAGTACACTCTAACTATCAGTCAACCGTCGACGGCTGGCCGTTCGTCAGCCGCTACCAGCAGAAGGGAAAGGGGGAGGCGTTCCCCAAGGGAGGATCGCGATGCCTACGAAATTGGGAGCCCACGTCCTGCGCAGCGCAGCCCTGTTGGGCGAATTTATCCAAGCCGGGCCTGCCGTCGTCAAGTTTGTGGGCGACTGGGGTACGGCCGCCAACGTCCCGCCAGGTGTCCTGGTCATTGGAGCCAAAGCGGGGAACTATGACGCTCAGCTTCAGAGAACGACCGGCAAGACGCCGCGCGAGGCGGCCGAGCAGTTCGTCGGAGACATGCGGCCGACGTACGAGGCCAATTCCGCCATCACCTACTGGGAGGGACACAACGAGCCCGTGTGGAACTCTGACGAGGACATGGGCTGGTACGCTCAGTTCGAGATAGAGCGCATGAAGATCATGGCCGACATGGGGATCAAGTGCGTGATCGGCAACTATGCCTCGGGCTCGCCGCCCCTGAACCTGTGGCCCGCTTTCGTGCCGGCGCTCGAGGTCGCCAGGGATTACGAGGCCCTCCTGGGCGTCCACGAGTACAGTTGCCCGTGGATGTGGTGGATGACGGGCTCGTACCAGATGGACCCCGACGAGGATCAGGGGGACGAGGGCTGGACGACGCTGCGCTACCGCAAGGTCTACCGCCGGTACCTGATTCCCGCCGGGGTGGGAGACGTGCCCTTGGTCATCACCGAGACCGGCATTGACCCGCTGGTGAACCCCAAGCCGCCGGGAGCCAAGAGCGGCACGTGGTCGCAGATGGGTGACTATTGGCGGGAGCACGACAACGAGCCGGACAAGGCCGACTACTACTTCCGGCAGTTGGTCTGGTACGATGAGGAGCTGCAGAAGGACGATTACGTCATCGGCGCGACCATCTTTACCTTCGGCAACTGGGGTGGGACGTGGAAGCATTTCGACATCGCCGGCACACCGGTGGCCGAAAAACTGATCGCGTACACGCAGAATGACCCGGCCAAGCCATTTCAATATCCCGCCCAAGGGATGCTGCCGACCGGACCGACCGGACCGACCCAGCCTACGGAAGAACGCGGCAAACCCCGCGCCCAGTACGAGCGCACGTACGTGCTTCTGCCCCCGGACGCAGACGCCGACTGGGCCCAGGCGGTGGTGGAAGGCGCGTGGGATACGATGCGCTTTACCGTCGGCGGCAGCGCCGACGACGCCGGCATTGGCGACCTGGACGCGCGGCGCGTGATCGCCGTCAACCCCGGCAAGTGGCCCGGCCCGCAGACGCTGGAAGAATTTTTCGCCAAGCACTATCCCGGCGTCGAATACATCCCCGTCACGGTCTCGACACCCGATGAGCTAACCCGGAAACTGAAGAATATGTAGCGCACTATCGAACGACAAGGCCCCCGCGACCGCGGGGGCCTGTTTTTTTGGCCGACCAGTGCAGTCAACCCTCCGCTAGGGAAGGCGCAGTTCCTGCCCCACGTGGATCAAGTTGGGATCCTTGATCTGATCCTTGTTGAGCTCAAAGATCTCTGGCCAGCGAGCAGCGTCGCCGAGCTTTTCCTTGGCGATCTTGCTCAAGCTGTCGCCCGGCTGCACGACGTACGTTTCCTCTTTTTTCTCGGCCGCTTTCTTTGCCGCTACCTTTTCCGCAGCTTTAGCCATAGCAGCCCGGGCCTGCTCCGGGATGGTTGGATTCCCGCGACTGGTCTCCCGATCTTTTTTGGCCTCTTCCTTCTTGCCCTTTTCCTTGGCGGCTTTGATAGAAGCCTGAACGTCAGGCGGTAGATGGGAAATATCGTCTTTTGCCATTTTATTTCCTCCTCAAGCTTAATCTGCCGACGAGCTCGCGCTCATCGGATATCCAATTGATCAAGGTAACTGGCAGACGTACGGCTTGCCCTCGCCCAGCACCTCGTGGACGATGGGCATCCACTCGCTGATGACGATGGACTGGGGGCACTTTTCCTCACACTCGCGACACTGGATGCACTGGCTGGCCCGCCTCTCTTCGGGTATCCAGTTGTTGTACCCGTCGCGTGCGGAATCCGGCTTGTCGTACATGATGCCCTCGTTGTAGACCTCAAAGTTGCGCGGAATGTTCACGCCATTTGGACACGGCATGCAATACTCGCACTTGGTGCAGGGGATGGGACACAGTTTCTGGTACTTTTCCCGCACTTGATCGAAAAGGGCCAGTTCTTCCGCGCTCAGCGAGCCGACGCCCGACACCTCAGCGCTGGCGACGTTCTCCTCCACATGCTCCATCGCGCTCATGCCGCTGAGCACGACCGAAACCTCTGGCTGGTTCCACAGCCACTGCAACGCCCAATCGGCGGGCGTGCGCTGTTTCGCCGCGCCGTCCCAGATCTGCTGGATCGGATCGGGCGGATCGATCAGCCTGCCGCCCAGCAGCGGCTCCATGATCACCACGGCCAAGCCCTTGGATGCCGCGTACTTGAGGCCCTTGGTGCCGGCCTGGTTCTCGATATCCATGTAGTTGTGCTGGATCTGGCAGAACGTCCACCCGTCATATCCATCGACGATCTCCTGAAAGGCCTCATAGTCGTCGTGGAAGGAGAAACCCAAGTGCCCGATGCGGCCATCGGCAATCGCTCCCTCAGCCCACTCCCGCACGCCGAGGTCGCGCATCTTGAGCCAGCGGTCCTTGTTCAGCGCGTGGAGCAGGTAAAAGTCGATGTGCTCGGTCTGTAGCTTTTCCAACTGCTCGTTGAGCAGCTTGTCAAAGTCCTCCTGTGCTTCGACCTTCCAACACGGCAGTTTCGTCGCCAGCCTGACCTTTTCTCGATACCCGCCCTTGAGCGCGCGGCCGACAAATCGCTCGCTGTTCTCCTTGTGATACGGATACGCCGTGTCGACATAGTTCACACCATGGTCGATAGCATAGTGCAGCATCTCGGTCGCCTGCGGCTCGTCTATGTTCGCGCTCTCCCCACCAACCGTGGGCAGGCGCATGCATCCAAAGCCAAGCGCCGAAACTTTCCAATCCAGTTTTCCAAACTTACGATACTCCATCTTGACTCTCCTTGATCGAAATTCTGCTAAACGATTCACTCCAGGTCGGTCAGCCCGGCTACAATCTCCTCGATCGCGTCCAAATCCTCCTGGTCGATGCGCCATCCGGCGCCGCCGGCGTTCTCCCGTACCTGAGAGGGCCGCTTTGCCCCTGCCAGCGCCGTGGTCACGCCCGGCTGGCACAGGTTCCAGTTGATGGCCAACTGCGCCAACGTCTTGTCGTACTTTTGCGCGATGGGCATGAGCTTTTCCACGGCGTCCAACCTCTTACGAAACGCCTCGCCCTGAAAGTTCGCGTTCCTCGAACGCTGATCGTCATCCAGGAACGTGGTGTCGGCGTCGAACTTGCCGGTGAGCAAACCCTTGGAAAGCGGGGCGTAGGCCATCACGCCGATCTCGTGCTCGCGGCAGAAGGGAAGAATTGGTGTGATCTCCCGCCTGCGCAGCATGTTCAGGGGATACTGGGCCACGTGCAGCTTGATGCAGCTCTGCGCCTCCTCGATCTGCTCACGGTTGTAACGGGAGACCCCCACGGCGCGCACGACGCCGTCCTGCAGCAGCTTTTCCAGCGCCCGCATGGTTTCTGGGATCGGCGTATCGGGGTCAGGGCGGTGGATGATGTAAGCATCGATATAGTCGGTCCGCAGCCGCTTGAGGCTCTCCTGGACCGCCTGCAGGATGGTATCGTAACTGCAATCGACCCATCGCTCGCCCTGCTCGTTCCAGTGGTTGGCCACCTTTGTGGCGATGACCACCTCGTGGCGGCGTCCCTCCACGACCCTCCCGACGATCTCCTCCGCGTGACCCCGGCCATAGATGTCGGCGGTGTCGATGAACGTCATGCCGACGTCGATGGCCGCCCGGATGGCCGCGATGGATTCGTCGTCGTCCACCGGTCCCCAGTCCAGCCCGCCGATGGCCCAGGTGCCGATGGACACCGCCGAGACCATCACCCCGGGGGTTCCCAAGGGGTTATATTCCATGTCCGTCATCTTTCGACCTCCAGCGCTCACTGCGGCGTGGGGCACGCGTCGTAGGGCTTACCCTCGCCCAGCACCTCGTGGACGACGGACATCCACTCGCTGATGGGGATTGACTGCGGGCACTTGTCCTCACACTCGCGGCACTGGATGCATTGATCGGCCCCGGCGTTCATGTCCTGCGAGAGCCAGCGGTAGATGCCGCGCGCGTGATCCAGCTTGTCATAGATCAGGCCGCCGTTGTAGATCTTGAAATTGCGCGGGATGTTGACGCCGTTGGGGCAGGGCATGCAGTATTCGCACTGGGTGCAGGGAATGGGGCAGAGCTCCTCGAACTTGGCGCGCACCCGCTTGACCAGCGCCAACTCCTCGGCGGTCAGCGTGCCCACGCCGGATACATCGGCGCTGGCGACGTTCTCCTCCACCTGCTGCATCGTGCTCATGCCGCTGAGCACAACGGACACCTCGGGCTGGTTCCACAGCCACTGCAAGGCCCAGTCGGCCGCCGAGCGCTTTTTCGCCGCCGAGTCCCACATCGCCTGGATCTGCGGCGGCGAGTCCACCAGCGCCCCTCCAAGCAGCGGTTCCATGACGACCACCGCCAGTCCTTTCGAGGCCGCGTATTGCAGCCCCTTGACGCCCGCCTGGTAGTCGACGTCCCTGTAGTTGTACTGGATCTGGCAGAACGTCCAGTCGTACCCGTCCACGATCTCTTTGAAAACATCGTACACGTCGTGGAAGGAAAAACCCAGGTACCGGATGCGTCCATCAGCGATGGCCCCTTCGGCCCATGCGAACACATCCAGGTCGCGCATCTTGGGCCACCTGTTCCCGTTGAGCCCGTGCAAGAGGTAAAAGTCGATGTGACCGGTCTGCAGCTTTTCGAGCTGCTCGTTCAAGATCGGGTCGAAATCCTCGGCGGTCTCGACCTTCCAGCAGGGCATCTTGGTTGCCACCTTGACCTTTTCGCGGTACCCACCCTTGAGCGCGCGGCCGAGCACGCGCTCGCTGTTGCCGCCGTGGTACGGGTAGGCGGTGTCGCAATAATTCACGCCGTTGTCGATGGCGTAGCGGATCATGCGGGTCGCCTCGGCCTCGTCGAGGTTGGCGCTGTCGTCCTCGATCGTGGGCAGGCGCATACAGCCAAAGCCAAGCGCCGAGACCTTCCAATCGAGTTTTCCAAACTTACGACATTGCATTTTCCTGCTCCTTGAATTCAGTATCCCAACTTCTTGTCCACCACGTTGCGTAGCGGCTCGCCGGCCTTGTAGCGCCGCAGGTTGTCCAAAAAGATCGCTATGGCGCGCTCGTCGTAGCGTGGCGTGAAGCCGGCATAGTGCGCCGTGACAATCACGTTTTCCATGCGCCAAAGCGGCGAGTCCTCCGGCAGTGGTTCCTCTTCGAATACGTCCAACCCCGCACCGGCGATCCGTCCCTCCTCCAGCGCCCTGATCAGGGCGCGCTCTTTGACGATGCCTCCACGGCCGATGTTGACCAGGTAAGCCGTCGGCTTCATCGCCCGCAGTTCCCGCTCCCCGATCATCCCGCGCGTCTCGTCTGTCAGCGGGGCCGTGATCACGACAAAGTCCGCCTCAGGCAGCACGTCGAGCAGCCGGTCGGGGCCGACCATCGTCTCCACCCCCGCCGCACCGCGCCCGGGATTGCGCCGCACGCCCAACACGCGCATGCCGAACGCCACCGCAATCTGCGCCGTCCGCTCACCGATGGCGCCCACGCCGATCAGCGCCATGGTCTTGTCCGCTAGCTCAAAGACGTTTCTTTTTTGCTCGTCGAGCATCCACTCGCCCCGCGTTTGGTAACGCACGGATTGACCGATCTTCCGGGCAAAGGCCAGCAATAGAGCAAAGATGTGCTCGGTGATGGGAATGGCGTGGATGCCGGAGGCATTGGTCAACACGAAATTCATCTCGGCGGCCTCAGGGTAGCGCAGAAGCCAATCGGCGCCGGCGGCCCACTGCTGATACCAGCGCAGGTTGCGCGCCCGCAGCAGCAGGTCGCGCGGGAACTGGCAGGCCGCGATCTCGATATCGTCCAGCGCCGCTTCCATCTCCTCCCGATCTTCTGTCACCAGCAGTCGCATATCGGGCGCGATCTCCTGAATTCGAGTTCGGTACGACTCGGAGAAACGCTCGGGTTCAAATCCGACTAGCATCGTCCTCATTTCTCTCCTTGATCAATTGCCTCGCCGACGCTGGCAGCTTGGGCCTGCTCTTGCGAGTAGCGGACATGTTGGCACATCGCGCGGCGCGCCTTCTCCGAATCATGCGCTTTGACATGACGCAGAATGTCTCGATGATAGGCCAGGCTATCCTCGGCCGCGCTGGGGGCCTGGTAGGCCAACAACGCCGCCTCCGACCAAAAACTGCTGATGGCGTTCAGCAGCACGCTGAACAGATCGTTGTGGGTCGCGGCGGCCAGGGCCGAGTGAAAGGCCAGATCGTGTGTGATGAACTCTTCCGGATCGTCGATGTGGGTTGCCATCCCTTCGATGGCTTCCTCCAGCGCCGTGCGATCCTGGTCCGTCGCTCGTTCGGCCGCCAAACCGGCAACCTCGATCTCGATCATATGGCGAACCTCGTAGACGTTATCTAAAAGGTCTGGGTATTGGCGTAGCTTGAGGAGCAATTGGAGGGGGACGGCGGCATCGCTGGGGCTGATTGCGCGGACAAAAGTACCACAGCCGGGTTTGACCTCAACGAGTCCGCGCACACTGAGCAAACGGATGGCCTCGCGCACCACCGTGCGGCTGATACCCAGTTGCTCTGCCAGATTGCGCTCGCTGGGGAGCCTGTCGCCAGGGTAGAGGGACTCGCCGACGATCAACGCCTCAATCTGATCGGCCACCTGTTTATAGAGCTTGTCGTGACAAAGATCAAGATCAAGCTTGTTGCCCACAATGACAATCCCCCTCTGTGTTAGCGTGTGGTCAGACCACCTGTCCACAGGGCCATTGTAACACAATCAGGGGGATGGGTCAACTCAAGTCCAGATCACTTGCGAAAAAACTCGTTTGTTACGATTCTGGCACGCCGAGCAGGGTGAAGCTGAAAACGCTTCCCTCGCCCTCCTCACTCTCGACGACCACCTCTCCGCCCAGCTTTTCCACGATACGCCGCACGATGGACAGCCCCAATCCGTGCCCCTTGGTTTGCGCCTGATCGAGCCGGGTAAACGGCCTGAACAGGCGCTCCTGCTCCTCCGGCGAGAGGCCGGGACCGTTGTCGCGCACCCAGAAGCGCACCTTGCCCCCCCCTTCCTCCCCCCCACTGGAGGGGACTGAGGGAGGGAGTTCTTCCGCGCCCATCTCCACTCTCGGGGGCCGACCGCCGTACTTGATGGCATTATCCAGGTAGTTGACCCAAACTTCCTCGACCCACGGGCCATAGCCCAGCGCTGAGGGCCAAGTCTCGGGCAAGACGATCTCAGCCTGATATTTCTCTATCATATCGACCAGGCGCTGCAGAGATTCGCGCGCGGCAGCCTCCATATTTAGAGGCTCCATTTCCACCTCTGCCTGGCGCACGCTGGCCAGCAGCAGCAACTCGTCAATGATCCTGCCCATCCTGCGCCCGTTCCGCGCGATGGCCTGAACGTACTTTTCGATATCCTCGGGCGGCAAGTCGGCGTGGTCCGTTGCCAGTATATCGGCATAACCGATGAGCATGCCCAGCGGGTTCTTTAGGTCGTGCGCGGCGGTGTGGGCAAAGGCATCCAGTTCCTCGTTGCGCGCTTCCAACTTTGCAGTGTACTGCCGCAACGCCTCCTCCGCTCGCTTGCGCTCGGTGATATCCTGCTTGATGGCGATGAAGTGGGAGATTTCCCCATCCTCGCCTCGCACTGGCGTGATCGTCATCTCCTCCGTGTACAGAGAGCCGTCCTTGCGTCGGTTGATGAGCTCCCCATGCCACACCTGCCCGGCGCAGATCGTGCGCCACATGTCCCTGTAGAACTCATCCCCGTGCTGACCTGATTTGAGCAAGCGGGTATTCTGGCCAATAACTTCCTCCACGGTATAGCCGGTCAGTTGCGTAAAGGCCAGGTTGGCCCACAGAATAGTCCCCTCGTTGTCGGTGATGACAATGCCGTTGCCAGCCGCCTTCAGCGCAGCGTCTTGCAGATAAAGTCTCTCCTCCGCTTGCTTGCGTTCGGTGATATCTTGGACGATACCCAGCATGCGGATCGCCCGTCCTTCTTCATCCCGGATGACGTTCCCCGTCTCTGCGACCCAGCGAACGGTCCCGTCCGGCCAGACGATGCGATGCTCGATATCATAGTCCGCGCCCTCGTTTACACAAGCGTTGACCGAATCGACGACGTGCTTGCGATCCTGGGGATGGACACTCTGGAAAAAACCCTCATACGTTGCCGCAAATTCCCCGGAAGCGAATCCAAACATAGGTTCGACCTGGTCCGACCAGTGCAAATGACCGGTTTGAATGTCCCAATCCCAACTGCCGATGTTGGCCACTCGCTGTGCCAGCGCATATCGCTCTTCGCCACGCCGCAATGCCTCTTCCGCCTGCTTTTGCTCGGTGATATCCTCGATACACACCAACACCAACTGGCTCTCCATGACGTCGATGGGCGTCGTCGACACGAGGAGATGCGTTTCCTTCAATAGCTCCTCACGAATGAACGAAAGGGTGGCCTCCACCTGGTAATAGCTTTTTCCTGTTTCGAAGGTATCCAATACCACACGGCGCACCACGCAATCATCGCAAGAAGGCCCAAACCCACAGCCCTGGGGATCGTCCAGCGCGTGAAGACAGCGCAACGCCTCCCCTCCACGAAGTCCGATCATCTCCTCGGCCGGGCGATTGCTGAACTCTATCGCGGCACGATTGGTTTTCCGCACCCGCCTCTCCTGATCCACGAGCATCATCGCCACCGGCGCATTGTTGAATATTGCAGCAAGTTCTCCCTGACTCTCCCGCAGCGCCTCCTCTGCTCGCTTGCGCGCCTGTCGTGTTTCCGCCTCCTGTAAGGCTCGCTCGACGGCAGATCCCAGGCGAACCAGATGATCCTTCATCACATAATCGTGGGCACCGCTCTTCATAGCTTCGACTGCCACGTCCTCGCCGATGACGCCGGAGGCAATGATGAAGGGCAGGCCGAGGCCACTCTCATTCGCCATCGCCAGCGCTTCCAATCCATCGAACCCTGGCATATAATAGTCCGCGATGATCACGTCCCATGCCTGGCTGGAGAGCGCAGCGCTGAAGGCTTTGGCTGTATCAACTCGTTCAAAGCTGACGTCGTAACCGCTTCGTTCCAATTCCAACACGATCAGTCTTGCGTCGCCTTCCGAATCCTCAACAAGCAGTGCGCGGAGTAGCGTGCTCATTTGACTCTCCTTATGTGACTGCCTTCCAAAGAGTGACGAGCAGTGTATCATTCCCATTATAGTGCAAACGCAGCAATGATACAATTGAGGTCTTATTTGGCTTCCCCTTTGCTTGGTAGGCATGTGCCCAACGAGAGCCTTACAGGGCAAAGGGATTTTGTCCCCATCCTTGTCCAATGGTATAATCCTGTCATCGAGAACGTAAAGAGGTGCGCACATGAAATGCCCCAACTGTGGCGGCCACAATCCCGACTATAGACGCAAATGCAAGTACTGCAGCGCGGTTCTGGACCGTCCTCCCCTGGCTCCCGATCAAGAGAACCTGCGCGATCAGCTTCTGTCGATGAGCCTGGGCGTGGAAGATCTGTTCACCCTGGCCTTTGGCCTGGGCATCGATTGGCACGAGATGGAAGAGGAACAGGGCGAGGCGGAAAAGGCCGAGATGATGGCGCGCATGTTGGCCTCCGAAGGGCGCGTCAGCGAGGTGTCACACGCCCTGGGGGATTTCAAGTTCCCCGCGAGCTATGCCCCCCTGCCCGGCCCCTACCCTGACAACGTGTACCTGACTTATGTCTTTGCCGTGCAGAACATCACCAGCCTGGCCCAGCTCCAGGATCTGTGCGACCAGTTGGACCTGGGGGATGCCGAGACGCTGCCGGGGGCGGCCCTGCCCCACAAAATTCGCGAGGCGCTGCGGCTGGCCAAGCAGTACAACAGGCTGACCCGGGCCCACGAGTGGCTGCGAACACTCAAGCCCAAAGAAGGGTTGAAACGGCCCGACCGGCGTCGTCGCCGGTCGTAGAACGCGCGATCAGGAGAATATTATGAGAACGGGGCGCCGCCGCAAGAAGCAAGCTCCAGAGGAGCAGCAACCTACCCCAACGCCAAAGCCCTCAAGCAGGCCTGCGCGCACGCCTTCACGCTTTCCCTTACGTCGAGGTCTCGTCCCGATACTGGCCATAGCCGCTGTTCTCTGCGTGCTCGTCATCGGCATACTCGTGTGTGGCCGGTCTTGCTTCGCGCCGAAGGCGGAGACCTATCTGCCGGTCACCGCCGAGGGCTCCTGGCAGACCACGGTCGAGGTGCTGGTGCCGCAGATGGTGCGCAGTGAGGGCTGGCGCTCCGACTGCGAGTCCGACCCCGACTGTACGGTGCTCTCCGGTACGTGCCAGATGCGCCCGCGCGAGGACAAGTTCACCGAGAACCAGGTCGACGAATACGACGATTACGCCTACAATATCTACTACGAGGAAGAAGAGGACAAGATCTACGAGGCGTCTGGCACCGACTTTGCGGTCACCGAGCTGAACCCGCCGAAGGATTGGGTGGAGGAGGATCGCCACTACACCGCCGAGGAGTGGCTGGACGAGGAGACGTGCCAGTACACGAACTATACCGTGTGGATCACCGACCCTGGCGACGCGACGCAGGAGATCGAGGTGGTGCTATCGGAGTGCGAGGTTTGGGAGCACGTCGTGGTGAAAGAACGTATTTACGAGAATGAAGAATACTGCCAGACAGAGGTCTTGGATACATTGGCGGTGAAAGACACGCTCACGGAGAGCGGCAGCGGCGCGGACGTGGCCTGGCCCAACGCACAGACTCCCGCCGACGGCAAGCTGGAGCGCGAGTTCAACGGCACCGTGGTCTTTCGCGCCGATGGGGTGGAGCACACCGTGCGCACGGATGACGAGAGCGCTTACGTGCGCTATGTGACCGTCCCTCACTACCTGGGCCTGGACAAGAATGGCAAGGTGGTAAGCGTCACCGATAGAGCGCCGTGAAATAGAAAGACCTCGGAGGTTTCTGGCGAACCAAAGGTTCGCACAACCTCCGAGGTCTACATTTACTCTTCCTCGATCACGAACAGCCGCCCGTCCGCCCGACCAAACACCTCCGGGAAGTAGAACTCGTTGGCGGTGGTGGGAATGACGTGGTACTCACCCGGCAGCGTGGCGCGGAAGGTGTAGACGAACTCGTAGGTCCCCGCCGCCAGATAATCGGCAAACAGCACCACCTTCTCGTCCCGCATCTCGCTGTGACTGTACCAACGCCACCACCAGTAGTAAAAGTCGTACCACATTTCCTCCTCGGCCTCGCGGTACAACCCCGGCTCCTCCGCCACCAGGCTCGTCGTATCCAGGCTGGTGTCGATGGCCTCGGCACCGGCCGGCAGCGGATCCTCGACGACCACGTAGTACAGATCGTGCGGCGCGATGATGGTCAACCGTACCTGTACCACGTCGCCGACGGCAGCCTGCTCCACCTCCGGGCACTTGGCCCCTTGCGTGCACTCTGGATCGACGTAGCGGCGTTGGACGATGACACCCCGGTCCAGTGGCTCGATCTCTTCCACCGGCAGGTAAACCTTGAGGTGCGCGGTGTAGTACAGCCGTCCCTTACCTGACCCGCGCCCAATCGTCAGCTGGTTGCTCGCGTCGGAGAGCAGTTCGGCCACGCCCACGCGCAGGTGAATCGATTCATCGACATTGGCCGGCGTCACC